>CAOKOS010000008.1 GCA_948470255.1 uncultured Lachnotalea sp. | reverse complement strand
TGTAAAAAATGAGAGTTCAGCCCACCCTGCAACACGGTTGTCCTTGTAGGACAGTCTACCATAAAACACGGGTTAAAACAATGCTAACTTTACGGTTGTGTTTCAAATTGTAATTGAGGCCCGCATAATCCCACACTTGTTCTTCCAGTGGGCGCTGCTGCGGAGCAATTTTTTCGCATAATTGATATTTCTGGTTTTTCCTGCTTATCTGATATAAAGTTTTTCAAAGAATAGTTCTAATTTTTTTCTCTTATATCTTTCACAGATTCCATCTTCCGTTCCGTAACTTTATCGCCCGGCCTTACCTGCCCGCAAAGCAAGGGTGAATGTGGGTCATGGGACTTAAAATTTTTTGCCGCCGTTTCCAGGCTGCTGTTTGCGTAGCAGTATTTACATCCGTTGGGACATGTATTGTAAGCTCCGATTTCCACACTTTCCACACAGCCGCATACCGCCCTCTGGTTTTTGTCTTTCTGGACTTTAATAGGACATCCCACGATCTCTTCTATCAATTTTCTGTCGATACAGCAGTTATGTTCAATTCCGCATCCAGACAAATCTATGGTTTCAGCACAGCTGGACACGGTAATCCCCTTTGCCTTTGCAATTCCCGCAATTCTCTCTGAAAACTCAATGAGTTCCGGCTCACTGAGTTCGTATGCCCTCAGTTTTTCCATCTGTTTCTTGTTTTTTATGTAAATGTCGGCAAAGCTGATTACACATTTGCGTGTATATCCACTTAACGCTTCCGCTATCTGTTCAAAAGCCCTCAGATGGTACTCTTCTGTATATGCCCCGGCAAATAATATGGGGTCGTACCTCCAGATTACGTTTTTGTTTCCTGCCTTTTCCGATAATTTTCGGAATATGTCCAGCATTTTATCCCGTTTATGGGGGATATTACACTCAATGTCCTTTCCATATCCTGTCAAAGTAAACTGAAAATAATACTTATATTCCCACAATTCATCCAGCCGCTCCAGCATTGGCTCTGGATTTTTCGTCCAGAAAACGATACAGTCAACCACTTCCGGCGACAGGCCGATTTTGCTGATCTGACGGGGATTCATTGGATTTTGCACATATAAAAACCCCTCTTTTATCCTGTTAAAAAACCATTCCGAATAATAATTCGGAATGTCTGTCCTCCGGCTTGCGCTTATAATCATAAACTCTTTATCTCCCACACAAGTTGATGTCTAAGGCAAAAATGGATTTTTTCTGAAAATATTTTATGTACCTGTAATCCGTATTTCCACTGCTCGGACAAAATACTGAAAACTTGGAGATATATTCCTGTCAAAATTGAGATGTTTTCCTATTTTATCCGCCCACTCACACTTCGCCTTTCCCACCACATTCTGTCCCGCTGCCTTTTTCTTTTTCAGTCCGGCCAGCCCACCAGGATACAGCATATTGGCAAGCACTTCCCAGGTATCACATATCCCATCCTGCTCATAATCTTTCAGATATTTTTTTCTGGCATTTGGATAAGCTTCTAAAACTGCACACTCATCCCCCAAAAGCCATGCCTCCATTTCTTTTACCGCTATACAAAACACGTGATCTGTCAACAGCATCGTTTCGTTTGCAACGCGCTCCAATTCGCTTTTGAAATCTTCACAATCCCTTTTATCATTATCTAAAACCACAACAATCGCTGCATGATCCATGTTCCTCAAAGATTTGTCAAATCCCCTCAAATAACTTCTCAGATTATTTAAAAGCTTGCTCCCTTTCCTCTCAAATAAATTCCCACTTGTTTTCAAATGCCCAATACCGCTGAACGATTTACTGTCATAAATAATTTCCTTTTCCGGGTATTTCATCTGGAACTTTTCCATTACATGCTTTATCAAAATCTCTGTTGAACGATCTTCTATCATAAACTGAAAATACATGTTATCCCTCCGCTACCCAAAATATTTACTATACCACATATCTCCCAAAGGTACATTTTCATCATACAAATCTTTAACAAAAGGATATTCCGATGCTTTCTGAATCGTTGAAAAACCATCCTCCCCCTTCATAAGTACCCATACGTCCTGCGGATTCAGCGTATTTACAAAAAATGGGCTGTGGGTGGTCACAAATAATTGTTTTGAGAATCCTCTTCCCACATTTTCTACCATTTCATCAGCTAACAGCCCTAGATACTGATGATACAGCCCATTTTCCGGCTCTTCAATAAAAACCAGCTGCCTGGGATTCTTTTCATGCAGCAATAAATAATAAGCGAACAGTTTCAACGTCCCATCTGACATCCTAGGTGAATAAAAAGCTTTTTGAAATCCTTTTTCCCAGAATTTGAGCATCATTTGCCCGTTATCAAATCGTACCGGTTCTATTTTATCTATTCCCGGTAATTTTGTCTGGATCTCTTTCAATACCTTTTCAAATTCTTTTTTATTTTCACGGTACATATATCCCGCTACGTTGTTAATATTGCTGCCATCACGATTCAAATATGGCTGCGGCGCCGCCGTCTGCAGCATCCTCGCCGCATCCGGTGAAAAATAGCACAGATACCAACTTTTAAGAAATGCCAAAAAACTTTCCACACGCTGATATTGCTTCATGGCGCCAATGGTCACGATCCCCAGCTTCCTTTTATCAGACAGTTCCACTTCCTTTTTTTCTCCGCTTAAAATCCGGCCTGTTTCATCCTGCCATCCCTCCGTTCCCTCAAAAGCATATCCTTTCCCATTCTGAAGGTGCAGAAAGGACAACGGCCACCCCCGTTTCTGAACCCTCTGTCTAAGGCGTTCTTCTTCCACATAAGGCCGTCCCATTTCATCCATATTGATTTTTAGTTCATATGTAATTGGGCGCGCAGTGCTTCTCTCACGATAATACAGCTCAAACGCTATGGAACCTGTACACCCTTGTGAACGAATTTGTTCAAAACCACCTCGGTTTTTCTCATCGCAGGCAGCTTCCACCCCCATTTCCAGACAGTCTGCAAGAAAGCCAAATGCATCAGCCAATGTGCTTTTCCCGTTTCCACTGGGGCCTATGATAGCCGTCATATTACTTAAGGCGCCGGCCTCCTGGTTGGAAAGAGTTTTTCCCATAACAATATCTTTTAATGGTCCGAAATTTTGAATTTTGACCCCCTCTATCTTTCCCATGTATTACCTCCAGAAAATTAATATATTTAATTATAAACAAATCTTTTATATTTTACAAATGAAAAAGGAGCCGTCCCACTAAGTAATTAGCGCACAGCCCCTATCTTTGTTTCATCTTCCTTGTCTGGAACCTATCAGATTTAATACTACCCCCAACAGCACCACGCAGACTGCCGCTATTTTCCCATACAGGGACGTCATAGACGTCAGCACAATTCCCACATAAGGGACTGTAACCGCCACACTGCCGATATAATTGTCATAAGACACAGGAAGAGGGTCTTCTTCCCCATTGGCATCCCCTTTTGTCCGAAATGTACCGGATACCACATTGTTTTTTATCACCCGGTGGGTAATAATCCCTGAGTCCTCCATGGAACCGTAAAATGCGATAATATCATCTGCCTCCACCTCTTCCGGCTGTTCCTCCCGGACATAAATCAAGCTTCCCACCGGCATGGCCGGCTCCATACTGCCGCTTAGTACATGATACATATGATAACCGAAGAAGCCCGGCAACACCAGCATGGAACACAAAAGGATTACAGCTACAATCAATATCGTCCCTATGGCGCTGCAGATTTTCCCACTTCTGCGCCTTCTTTTCTCCCCCGGCCTTGCTTCCTTTTTTATCTCCTCTTTCTTTATTTCCTCTGCGGTTTCCTGCGCCTTTGCTTCCTGTATTTTTCTTTTCCTTGCGCCTTCTGTTTCTCCCATAGTTACTTCCTGCGGCCGGTTAATACGCCATTTTCCTTTCTGGCCGTTTCTACATTCACAGCTTTACGCCTTTTTTTCAGATAGACTGCTGCTATGGCCAATATAGCCAGGGCGGCAATGCCTATCCCGATATAAACGGGGAAATATCCCAGCACAGTATTTTTTATTTCATCCTTAAAAGTTCCCAGAGGCACTTCTTCATCATCCAGATCTTTTACCAGTTTTTGTCCGAGGGGAACATCTTCATCAGCAATCTGTCCCGTCATGTCCCCGCCCAGAGGGACGTCTTCCTCGCCAATCTGCTGTACCTGCTCTTCTTCCGCCTCGTCTGCCCCATCTCCGGGGACGCCCTCTCCCGGCGTTCCTGCTCCGCTTTCCTGTGTCCCTGCTTCTGATTCAGGAACATACTGGAAGGTGAAGACATTTTCCGCCTCATTTGCAGATAAGGTTTTCACCATATTTAAAACCTGGGGCTGATATCCGTCGATATAACGGGAAGATATATACTGCCTCTCCCCTATATTTCCGCGGTAAGTATCACTTGTCAGGATTTCTCTTCCGTCCATATCCACATAATTGACAGTATAAGCGACAGTCTCACCGCTGACACCGTAAGCAACCACAAAATCCCTGTCGCTTCCCACAGAAAAAGACGGCGCTTCTGCCTCTGAATTATCCCGTCCGGATCTTTTGACACCTCTGACATAATACCTGTCGTCCATGGAAACCGCAGCAGCCTGGGGTGTGATGTAGACAGTATCGCGATACTTGAGTCCCGTAATCACAATCTCGTCCCCGCTGTAAGAAATACTTGCCGATTCCGAATCAATCTCAATCCCCTCCTCTGTAAGGGTTCCCAGATTTCCAGCATACAGCCTCACAGTGTAAGTATACTCTTCCTCTTCTGCCGCAAATGCAGTTTTTCCGTCTGCCATGACAAACACTGACAGGAGTAAAAGACTTACACACACATATTTCAGCCATTTCATCAGATACTACCTCCTCTTTCCCCCTGTCTTGCCTTCTGTCTCCACCAAAACTGCCTCTGCCGGAGCTTCTTCTTCCTGCTGTCGGCGAAGCAGCAAAATACCGCCGATCAAAAGCACCAGTCCAGATGCAAACATGATGATAATATTCCGCATGATATCTGCCTCATCACCAGTCTTTATGATCTTATTCCGGGAACCGCCTCCTGAACTTATAAGCTCTGTGGCAAAGTCCATCTGCAGCCTGGCAAGGGTATTCTGGTAATCGTTCACCAAAGTTTCGCCATCCAGCGCCACTTTTAACTTCACCACGCCAAAATCCCCTTTTTCCATCCTGTCCAGATAAAAGTAATCATCCAGAGTCTTTGTCGCCCCGTGGAGTCCCACGCCATTGATCCTGCCGTCTCCGCCAAACTTTTCACTGGAATAAAGTGTCGTAGTCTCTCCCTTCGTATCTGTATAAGTCAGCAGATAATCATAAGCGCCGCCGGCAGCATCCCCGGCATCCTCCAGGGACTGAAGCACCTGGTTCTTCATATACCAGTCTGCCTGGCCGTCAAAGACATTTTTCAGCGTAATGGTCAATTCCACCGAATCCCCCGGCTGCATAGCCCCGATTTCATCACTCATACCGCCTGTGGTGAAATTGTTCTCCATCTTTTTCCCATCGAATGTCACCTGCCATCCGGCCTCTCCCTGCAAGTCCTCTGCCTGCGCCGCAATGTCCGGTACCGAGAGTCCAAGGATCAGAAGCAGCGCTGCCGCCAGGCTGAAGCTCTTCCATTTTCCCTTCATTTTCCCTGCCCTCCTTTATAAAATCCCAAGGCTTTCTGCATCCACGCCCCATGCGCTTTTGATCGCATCCTTGGCATTGTGGGTCTGTACCGCATCTACCTCTACATCCACATGGAATTCCACTCCATCATACTTATAAACAGTGGTGATAACATCCCCGTTTGTCTCAACCTTAGCCTCATAAGACAGGCTGCCGTCAATCCGAATCGTGTCGGCAAAAGCTTCCGTCTCTTCGCCAGAACTTAAAATCCCTTTATAAAATAACTCTGTACACTCTGCCGTTTCATTGGGATTCTTTATCCATGAATCTGCATTGACCAGGTTCAGGTCAATCAGATCCGGAGAAAGGCTGGGTATTTTTTCCCCGTCCCTCATCCAGTAGCGATAAATCCGAACCCGGACATACTGGTCAATGGATCCGCTGTTCCTGACCGTCAGGTTTTCGGCATATTCTTTATTTAATGCCAGCTTCTCATCCGGCCCCAGCATATTCAAAAGCAGAGCGCCGCCTGTGGCGCCTTTGCCCCTGTTGCTTCCGGTCTGCCATCCATTCTGATTATAATCCCGGCTGCTTACAACCTCACCGTTTTCAAGGAGGCTTACGCCAATCTGGGAGACTGTAATCTCTGCCGTATAGTTTTCACTGTAATAAGTAAGCGCCGCCCTGGTACTTCCCACTGCGCTTCCCATAAGCAAAAGCACCGCCAGCACAAGCAGCAAATACGTGACTTTTTTCTTTCCCATCAGCTCTGTGACTCCTCTCCTTGGCCTCCGTCAGTTTCCTGGTAATCCGTATAAACCTTATTCCAGTCAGCAACCGGGTTTCCTGCCTCGTCGTAAGCCACCGGCGTACACTCCTGGATCACCACCACATTAAAACTGTCTTTGCCAAAATCTTCTGGCAGGTCGCCAATCTTTACGTCCAAAATCTCTGTACTCTCCCCCGCCGTAAGGATCGGTTTATAATACCAATACCCGTCTTCCTGCGAATAAGCCCAGAGATCTCCGCTCCCACTCTTATCCTCATATGAAATATTCAGCTGCCCGCCATAAAACACCTTCACCCGTACAAAACAGTCGTTGATTTGTGAAGTATTCGTAATGGAAACATGCTTTGTCATATTGCTTACATCTTCATGGATCTCCGTCTGCGCCCCCAGGTGCACCACCTGGCTTCCGCCTGCGGACACATAAGTGGTGAAATACGCCACTGCCCCCTGCAGCGTTAAAAACATGGCCATCCCCAAAGCTGCCGCTGACATTATCAATATTTTTTTCTGCTCTTTTATATGTTTCATCATCGCTGCAGCTCCTTTCTATTCTTCAAGAGGCGTTGTGGGATTCTCCCAAATCCAGCCGCCGTCACCGTCGGACTCAAAATGATTCGTCACACCGTATCCGCCCCGGTTCCCCCCGTCGTAGCGGTTGGTAAAAGTCACTGTCGCCTCTCCTGCTCCGGGAACCCCATTTAATATGGCCGCATCCGACCAGATAAGGGCCGTACTTTCATCAGATCCTACAATCGTATAGCTAGAGCCGGAATAAACCTCCGTCACCGTCACATTCAGTCCGGCAGGTATCCCTTCCAGCGTAACCGTATTGCTTCCGGCCGCCGTATAAGTCATACTGGCTACTTCATCATATTTTGTGACGCCCATTTTATCCACACCGACAATATGGAATACGAAAGTGGCCTGGCCCAAGGTTTCATTATAATTTTGCAGCGCTTTTACAATATTCAGCTTTCCAAACTGCGGTTCCGCCTCCGGTTTTAAGCCGATTTTCATATCATAAATCCATTCATCGCTCCCTGTTCCCGTCAAAGTATACTCACTGCCGGGGAGCGCCGTCAAATAAGGGATAAATGTATACTGAACCGTATGATCGGGATTGTAGGCAGCCTCAGGAACCACCAGATATAAACCCGGGGTCAGGCCCCCGATCACACCCTGGGCAGCCTCCATACTTCCCTCCTGTTTTTTCACATCCACAGTCCCGGCCGCCTCCACTGGTTCTTTTGCCCCGGTCCTGATTCCCTCCGCTTCCTGAGCCAGCGTACGCCAGCGTTCTGCAGTGTCCCCATTATGCTCCGGGCTAAGATTACTAAAATCCATATTTTTAAAAGCTTCTGTCGGATTATACCGCTGGCCGGTTATATCCACATCTGCCACCCGGTACACCGACACCTGGATGGACATCTGGTTAAAATCTTCCAGATATTCTTTATTGCCTTCATCTGTCTGCCCTATTTCCACAGATACTGTAAGGCTACAGTCGTCTTTGTCCGGGTCAATTCCACCGGCTGCCTGGGTCCGTATAAAATTCAGGCAGGGAAATGCCAGCAATGCCGTCAGAGCCAGTATGCACCATCCTCTTACTTTTTTACTTATCTTCAATTCTTTCCCTCCTCGTTCTCTCCCTCTGTCTGCTTCCCTTTCTTTCTCCTCATAACGCGGCGTAAAATCAGAATCGCTAAAACTGTCACTCCAAGACCAAGCAACAAGTACAACATATAGTAGTTCTGAATCGCCTGCACCATGGATTCCACAGGTGTGGATTCCAGTTCCCCATCATAAGGAACTCTGTGCCCCCTCACCAGCAGGCGGTGACTATTGACACCATAAGGGGTACAGGTAAACAGTGTCACATAATCCTGTCCCGGTTCTACCTTAAGAGCTTCCTCCAGCGTATCAAAATCATCTTTATCCACCATCGGCAAAACCTGATCCACCTCATATGCCAAATCTTCATTCAAAATGTGCAGATAAAACCGGTCACCCCGGGCCAGCTGGTCGATATCTGTAAAAAGCTTCGCGCTGGGAAGCCCCCTGTGGGCAGACAGGACACTATGGTTATTTTCCCCGCCAATGGGAAGCTTTGTACCGTTCATATGCCCGACTCCTGTGTCCAGTACCTCTTCAGCTGTCCCATGGTAAACAGAAAGTTTCACATTTATTTTGGGGATAGTAAGGTATCCCATAATACCGTCCCCAGTGACATTGAGTACTTTCCAGTATTCTGTCCCTTTTATGTCCTCTGCCCCGTCAAGCCCGAATACATCTGCCAGTATTTTATTTTGCGTAAACGACCGGTTATAAGCTCCTGCAGCTTCCCAGTCTTCTTCAAAATCTTCCTCTTTCATCTGGCTCACCGCCGCATCGTAACCGGAGATGAGCTTCGACTGCCTGTAAGTGTTCCACTGGTCGGAAATCGTAGGGTACGCAAGAATTCCCAGGCCGGCGAGAAATAAAAGTACAATCAGGACTGTGGATATCTTCCGTTTCATGGTTTCATTTCCTCCTGGCTTTCCTCCTCCGGTTTCTCTGCCAATTCCTCTTCCCTGGGCGCTTCTATATCCTCTAGCAACTCCTCTTCAGCCGCTTCCCCTGTTTCCGGCTGGTTTTCCCCGGAAACTTTCCCGGCCTTCTTTAATGACAATTTCTTTTCTCTCCTGTACAGGAAAAAGCTGAACGCCCCGGTGATCACGATTCCCACAACCACCCATAAAAGGTAATTGGTATGCAGGCTCATATTGCTGAAAGGCACTTTTTCATCCGCGACTGCTTCAGGCACATAAGGCACCCTGTGCCCCCGTACCATCAAACGGTGGCTGTTGATCCCATAAGGTGTACAAGTCATAAGGGTCGCCAGGTCTTCCTTGTATTCCACCGCCAGGACCCTCGTGTCCTCCGGCTCCACCACAGAAATCAAATCAACTTCATAACAAAGCGTCTCATTTAAAATATGAAGAAGAAAATGATCTCCTTCTTCTATTTTATCCAAATCTGTAAACAACGCTGCACTGGGCAGCCCTCTGTGAGCAGAAATCACAGTATGGGTACTCTCCCCGCCCACCGGGAGGGAACTTCCCTCCAGATGGCCTGCCGCCATTTCCAGTAGTTCTTCCTTTGTGGTGTGGAAAATTGGAAGCGTAATCCCTATTTTGGGAACCTCCACCGTCCCCATCACGCCGTTTCCGGCAATATCCAGACAGGACATATAAGCTTCGTCTTCCTCCGCAGCCTCAGCATCCGCAAAAGAATCCGGCAGAATACTTGGCAAAAGGGCATTATTGTAATCCACCGCCAAATTCCACTCAGCCTCATAGTCAATGGTTCCCGCCGCCTCTTTACCGGCCACCGCCTGGTCAAAATCGTTAAGTAGTTGTTTCTGTCTGTAATTATTCCACTGATTTGCCACAAACGGGTACAGCAGCAGGGACAATCCGGCTAAAAATAAAAGGACTATTAATATTTTACCTGCTTTTCTTTTCATCCGGGCTCTCCTTGCTGTTGTATGTTATTTCATATATTGCGGAGATCATCCGCGGCCTTGTTTCCCATCACAAAAGACCGCGGATGGCCTAAAATTTATTTACTTACTTTTGCAGATTTTCTGCGGCTTGCGAAGAATAATCCTGCTGCGATTACCATGATCAGGCAGCCTGCAACAGTGAAGATCGTTGTACCGATACCACCGGTGGAAGGAAGAGCAGAAAGTCTGGTATTCTGAATCTTAACAGCCTCCCCAGCCGCCTCATTTCCATAGTCGTCCACCGCGCCGGTTGCAGTGTCAATCACGGTTTCTGTTTTGCCATATGTCACTGTATAATCTTTGGTTTCATTTGTTACATTATCTGTAACATGTACCGTATAAGTAATGTCTTCCCCTGCATAGTTTTCCGGTTTGTTAAATTCAAAAGTGATTCTGTAAACTGTGTCATTGATGGAATACTTATCGGGAGCCTGCGTCTCCTTCAGGTAATATACCTTATCCGCATCGCCGTCCAGTCCTTTAAATTTAATTTCACCGTCTTCTCCCGTCGTATAATCACCGACTTTGTTTGCCATTACATTTTGTGTCTCGTCGGTAGGATTCCATACGATAGTTTCTGTTCCTTCTGCGTCGGCAAGGTACAGGCTGAAAACTGCATCCGGAAGGGCTTCATCTTTTTCATTTACTTTGTCAAAAATCCCATGGATGGCGAAAGAAAATACATACTCTTTATCTGTCTTTTCATCCTCTTCTCCCGGTTTCGTTGAGTACTCCAGTTTTGCCTCGTTTTCTCCCACTTTCACAACCGCCGCATCTGTAACCACGGTCACATACTCGATCACAACGGCGCGCGCGTCAGCATCCGCGCTTGCAAGCCCATGAATATAATCCTCTGTAAAGGCAACTGCAAAAGATGCGTTTTCATCATATGCCAGAGTGTATTCCACATCTTTGGTAAGGGTGGTTCCTCCCACTTTCACCACGGGCTCACCCTGATATTTCAGTCCATTGACAATGGTATCACTTATTGTAAACTTGGGATGCTCATAATAAGTCTTATCATAGGAAGGCATTGTGCTTTCGATGGTAAACGCCACTTCGTCTCCTACTTTCACCTGTGTATCCGTTTCCGGATTCGTCAAATCCTTCGTAAGTTTGATTTCGCTTGATTTTGCAAAAGCATCTGTCGTCTCCAGCGTCCAGTTCGTTGTAGCATCCAGGTCATCCGCCGTAAGCTCATTGGAGGTTCCGCTGCCGTCTACCGTATAATAGACGCTGACTACCATCGGATTGTAAACCTTCGTCGGATTGTCTTCCGGCGGTGTCACCAGGATCATCCATGTTCCGGCTGTCAGTTCCGTCTGGTTGGGTGTAAAAGACATACTTTCCAAATCGGCGGGAGGATTCTTCGCCAGCTCTGTAATCATATCACTTGTGAGTCCAGTAACTACAGCTTCTTCCCCTGCACCGGTAAATGTCACTTTCTGGCCTGCATTTGTCATTCCCTTTGCCCACACATAACCGGTAAAACCTCCGTCATTGGGCGCATAGGTGGCCTCAATAATATGGTAGGCCGTATAAGTGGCTCCCGCTTCCACACCTGTGATATCCACCGTTTTCGTATCTGTGTCCTTCGGTAATGCCGGAGCCGCAGACGCCACAACAGACATCCCCAGTACCATCGCCATTGCAAGCAGCAAGGCAAACCATTTCTTCATGCTTTTCATCTCATTCTCCTTTTCTTTTTATCATTTTTATTGGTTCCATGTCCATGGCACATAATTTGTGGTGGTGCATTTTCCCACCCTGTTTTGTGCGCTGCAGGAATCGCCAGGTATTGTTTCATTTTTTTAATTTCCCTGCGCCTCCCTGCGTTTGTTTTTATATAAGATCAGCACGGCTGCAAACATCAGCAGTACGCCGCCAATCGAATACCAGTAGATTCCGCGTCCACCTGCATTTGGAAGCGCGTACAACTTTTCATTTCTGACCTTCAGAACAATTTCTTTACCATCCTCTGCGCCAACGCCGGCCATACTGCTCCCCGGCCCTTTAAGGGCTACGGTCCCGTCTGTTTTCAGTGTAAAGCCCACAGGCTCCCGCAACAGTGAATGTCCTTCCGGGGATTTAATTTCTGTGATGGTGTAGTCGCCTGGAATCAAATTATAAATCGGCAGGCTTCCATTTCCGTCCACGCTTAAATCTGTCTTTGCATCAGGATTGCCGCTGCCTCCCACGGGAACCAGCATCCATTTCTGAGCTGAACTTCCCTTCATATCCCGCAGTTGGACATGCGTATTTTCACTAACTCCCCCATCGCCCAAGCCCATACACCACGTACTGGTATTGCCGGCTTTTTTGGGACAAATATAGAAACCTCCGCCTCTGTTCTCCACATACCACTTTTGGTTGTCATTGGGTGCGTCGCTGCTCCAGATATGGATTTTGGCTTTATCGGCCAAATTTCCACTATCCAGATCCAGCCATCTGTTGGAACCCGGGCGCAGAAATGTGTAAAACGTCCCATCCTGGTCTACAGTCTCAAATACTTCAAATACCTGCGAGTTGCTGCCATTCCTTTTTTCCAGTATCGGCTCAGCGCCGTCCCAGTCTCCAATTCCCAGCACATAATCGGAATTAGCTGCAAGTGCGATATAACATTTCCCCTCCAGGACGGAAGCCTCTTCTTCTTCAAATAATGTATAACCCTTCCCTTCCTCATAAGTGAAAGAAAGGATCCTGCCATTACTGTCCCGGATGGTAAAGACCGCGCCTGATAAGGGAGTTTCCCCACTGGCTCCCACCTTCTGAATCTTCATCACCGTATCAGGATAAAATCCACAGTCATGGTATTTAGATTCATACAGAGAAACGGACATTTTCTCAGCTTCCGGCATTTCCAGGTTTAAAATCAGCGTTTTCTGCAGTCTGCCGTCATTGTCATATACCGCGGCCCCGTCCGAATCCAGGGTATCATCTGTACCGCCGTCCCTTTTGGTGACATTCAACTCGGTGATTTTTGTCTCAGTCCCATCTGTAAAACGCACGGCAAAAGTTCCCGCCGGAAGATCAGTAAAACGGTAACGCCCTTGCTCATAAGCGGTGGCTTTGCTGCCATCTTTCGCCCGCACACTGATCTGTTCTCCCGTTTCAATTATGACCTTGTTCTCATCCTTCGTCGTATCTGTGCCGGGATAGTAAACATTCTCATAAGAACTTTCTTCCTCCGGGTCTTCCCCTTCTATCAGTCTTAAAAGTTCTACTTTAACGCCGGAAACCCTGGTTTCTGTCTGCGTATCACCCTGTATCCCGTCCCGGTCATAATCCATCCAGGTAAGTCCCTCCAAAGTGCGCTTCAGCGTAGGCGTCTCTGTGGTTGTGGTAGTGTCTCCGCTGGAAAGCCGGTTAACAAAATAATTAGTCTCCTTCCTGTCTCCCTCTGACTCTCCTGGATTCAACTTAATTTGCAAATCCACATATACGCTCTTACCAGGTTCCAATGCCCCCAGCACCGCCCAGGCCACCGGATATGGCTGTTCTTCGCTGGCTCCATCCTCCTTGGATGGTATCGCAATGGTTCCATCCTGGCTGACTGGCGCTTCTTTCCAGGTTTCTATTTCTGTTACCGGTACGTCTTTCGCCGTTTTATTTTGATACGCTGTATCAAAGGTATAGTAAATCTTGAGCCTGCTGAAATCACATTTACTGGTATCCAGCTTCCATTTGGTAAAAGTATAAGTACCGGTAAAGCTGCTTCCACTCACCCCGTTCATGGGCATAGTATCCATAAGCGCCACCGAAATCCCGGTTTTTGCATTGTTATTTAAATAAACAACGTAATCAATGACCCCGTCTTCATCCACCACTTTCTGCTTCGTATATTTACCGAAAGAGCTGGCGCTGCCACGGGTGACCGTAAGCCCGGCTTGTGCATGTTTCTCCGCCGTTTCCATGGGATCACGCAGATCCCTGGGGGTTGTAATATAAACTGTGTTCTTCAGCGCTGTCGTACCTGTGGGAATATCCTCCTCCGGGTTTCCCCTGACGCCGATATCCACGGAATAATAGATAGGCGCCATCTCTTTGCCGACTTCTACATCCTCAATAATCCAGGTCAGTGTCTGTGTTCCCTTCTCGTCATCTATAGTAATCTCCGGTTCTGTCCGCACCGGATCCGGGAACTTGGCGCCCTCAGACTCATCTCTAATAATATTTCCTTTTGTGCCTCCGTTTTCCGATGTCTGACTATAAGCACCGCCAAAATATGCGCTTCCCGGCTTGTAAGTCATATACTTCGGCAAAGTGTCCACAATGGTGATTCTGGCAGTATCCCCAAATTTACCCGGATTTTCATATTGAGTCGCCGGCTGTAGTTTAAAGTCCGCCACTCTTTGATCCGTATCCAGATTAAAGAGCTGTTTCTCCTCCCCATTGCTTTCTTTCTGAAGCAGGTTTTTAGTAATTCTCGTCTTATATCCGATGATTAGCAGCGTATCTCCCCAGTGATACCAGTCAGAATTATGGGTGCCTTTGATGCCGCTCCCATCCTCCCAGTAAGTCTCTTTTGTATAGAAAACGCTACCTTCTATATTGGCGCTCTTATAATGGTCAAGCTCCCATAATCCTCCCTTCAGAACCAAGTCAGGGACATTGAGATCCGGGTGCTGTTGAAGGTCAAGGCTTCCCAGATCCATACCAGCTTCCTCAAGCATCCTTTTTGTCCAGACACGGGATGTGGAGGCCAGTGTAAATGTTTTCCCGGCCAAATCCATGTCGTCTCTGACTTTTGCCTTATGGTAGCAATAATAATAAGGATCAGAGGCTTCCACTTCGCCTCCCGGCCCGATAAAACTAATCAGCATACCAACGCAGGTCTTTCCCTCCGGAATTTTATCCAGGCTGTCATAAAAAACAAGCTCATCTTCGTAAGTATGCTCCAGCTGTTCATCGCTGGCCCAGTCGCTCCCATCTTTTTTGGTCGCGTAATAGATCCGTACATATCCTTCCGCCTGGTCTATCTCATTCTCGTCATGGCCTCCGAGAGACGCTCCTCCCTCAAGATCCAAAAACCAGTCCTCTTTTGTAAGCTCCAAAGCGCTTCCATAGAATTTAAGCAAATTCGTTCCCAGGTAAAGTTGATTCTCTTCAACCCGGTTTGGATTATACGACAGCCCTCCCACCAAATTCAGTTCTGAATCCACCGCCGCATAATCCCGTCCATCCCTGTTGTCCTCAACTCCACATCCTAATATATGAGTTTCTGCATCTGCATAGCGAACCCTATTCTGAACATTGCCTTCCAGCGTAAGCTCCAAGGTTCTGGTTTCACTGTCGTCATCTGAGAGCATCTGTTTAAAATTGCCCTCTCCCTCTACCAGCTCTTCCCCGCCCACTGTGGTTACCTTCATATTGTCGGCCTCCGCTGTGGTGGCAAAGAATCCTGAACCGTAAGTTTCCACTATATCGTAATGGGGCTTCTGTCCTGTACCTTCTTTTTTATTGAATGGCTGTATCAGCCAGATCTCACCGGATGAAAAGCACCCCACATTGGCCTCATACTTTACTTCGCTGCCCTCATCCGCGTTCAGGGTAGGCATTTTCTTTGGATCAATCTCATAACCACTTACTGTTATATGAATCTTATCCCCTTCCTGGGTGGCCGTCCAGCTGCCGCTATTGTAACAACCGTTGGAACGTTCCGACCAGGTACTGTAGGGAGCGTAAGGAGTCCCCTTCAGCCTGTCGTCAATCCGGCGGCCATCTTTATTCTGTTCTCCATACTCCCGCCAGGTCACTTCATTATAACTCCACAAAAGAGGTGCATAATCCGAATCTTCTATGGTCTGATCCACTTCATATCCGCTTCCCTCTTTAGGCATGTTAATGGTATATTTCGACGACACTGTCAGGTCAAAGGTAATATCCCCTTCGGGCAGCTCAATCCCTTTTAATCCCTTGGATGCGTTGTCATTGTAGAGCTGGAGTGTGATACCCAATACCATGGCCCGCCCAGGCAGCGGCGCTTTGATATCGGTGTTGGCCGCCACATTTCCATACTGATCCATCCATTCCGAATCCCCCTGGAAGTTAAAATCATCTGAATAGGAAGAATTCCCTTTTACCTGAATGTTGTATTTTGGCGTAGCTGTTACTTCCACTTCTTTTGCGGTAACAGTCTTTTTCTCTTCTGCAGGCTGACCGTCGATTGTATGGTTTCCACAGGGGCCATCCCAGGATCCCCCCTCCATAGCGGCGCTTACAATGGGGGCGAATCTCTGTCCATTTCTCATGGAACGGACATAGATCGTTACATTTTCTCCAAACTCTCCCGGTACCACCGAATGGTTTCCCTCTGAAGGAAGCAGAAGTTTATGGCAGGTCAATACCTGGCATACCTTCTCCTGGCCGTCAATGGTACGTGTTTCCGTGGTGATAACCGGCTGATACCCTTCCGTCTGATCCATCCATGCCATAGCCGACTGGTCAAACACTGCCTCGCTTTCACTCAAGGGCAGTACAAACTCCAGCTTTACCCTGGCCTGGGCGTAGGTTTTGGTAGCGTCCCAGGATTCCATATTAACCAGAAAGTTATAATTGACCGTATCAAAGGTACGAACCAGATCATCCTCTGCCGTCGTATCGTTGCCTCTTCCTGCCGCAGCGTCAAAAGGGGCCGATCCTGTGGCAACGCTGGTGATGATAACTTCTTTTACACGGGCTTCATCCAATCCCATCACATTCCGGCCCGTTGCTTCCAGATTGTTGGAACTGGCCGCCTGCTGCCCCTCTTCTTCCATCAGGGTGCTCTGGACATCAGAAGATCCGCTTCCTTCCGGCGCCAGATTTCCGGTATCCGCCGCCATCTGCCCGGCATTTTTATATGCCGCTTCCAACTCTGTCATTTTCAAATATGCGGTAATATGACTGTCGCCGGCAGGATACTGGTTTTCCCTCACCTCATCGCCGCTGTTTCCTTCAATCACCCGGATTGTATTCTCCCCTGCATTATAAGAAGAAACAATTCCCATCTGACGCGCTGTCTCTTCATTTTCCCTTGCAAAGAAAACAAGGTCGCCCGCCTTGGGTTCATAACCGCCCGCCGCTGTCACAAAGTTCCGGTTTGCTTCTTTTGCCCCTACAAATTTGTCGTACCATCCGGCTGCTTCCAATTCTTTCGGAAAGACGTTCAAATCTGACAGCCCGGCATAATACATACAGAAATTCACAAAGGCTGCATCCCAGTCTGCATACATATTTCCGGCAAAGTGTCCGTAGCGGCTATAGCCTTTATGGCTTCCATCCTCTACAACTGTATAATTATTAAGGCTCTCCCTGTATCCAACCTGCTGTCTGGCCGCTGTCACCAGATCCTCTCCCCAAGCGCCTTTCCATACGGTCCCTGCATACATCCCGTTCCAGGTTTCCTGGCTTTCCACATCCTCAGTTTCATTTGTATAGCACAGATCCGTATGGATATGCTCTTCCTTTCCACAGGCAATTTCACTGATATAACATTCATCTGTATGGCTATGGCCTTCTCCCTCCTCCAGGCCACAGGCCCAGCCTTCAGGTATGCTGTAACACGCTTCTGCATGAGTATGTTCTTCGCCTTCCTCCAGGCCGCAGCTCAATTCCTTCGGATAATAGCAAGACTCTGTATGAAGATGTCCTTCTACTTCCTCCAGGCCGCAAGACAGTGTTTTTGTGTAGCAGCCTTCACCATGCTGATGTTCTTCCGCTCCGCATTGGGGCGTCCCAGTCATGGCCATGCCGTACTGGGACAGAATACCCGCCACACTTCCGACCACCATCACAACCAGAAGAACCGCAGCAATCGCGGCTTTCCTGCTTTTCCTCTGCCGCTTCTTCAACTCATCTAAATATTCTCTCAAAAGTTTCTGCATATTCTTCACCTTCCTAGTGCATAATTCCCATGCGCGCCAACGGCCACGCCCGAAACACCACTTTGCCGACAATCTGCTCTTTTTCCACAGAGCCGATTGATTTAATCCGGCTATCTATTGATATGGCTCTGTTATCCCCCAGCACAAACGTCATCCCATCCGGAACGATATAGGGAAATTCCAATTCACATTTCCCCAGGCTTTTTTCTTCCAGATAAGGTTCGTCAATCAATTCACCGTTGACATATACATTGCCATCCCTGTCTATCTCCACACAATCCCCTGAACTTGCTATGGCCCGTTTGAGAAGTACCCTCCCGCCATAATAGAATCCCACAATATCTCCTGTCTCGATTTCTTTTGTCTGGCGGAGAAATACAATCTCACCGCTCTCAAGCGCCGGTTCCATACTGTTTCCATTGATTTTGATTAATACAAAAATCCTGGTGGCTGCCAGCGCAGTTATCGCGGCTGCCACAATCAGCACCACCGCCACATTCCAGAGGGTTTTCCGAAAACTATGTTTCGCCTCCTCCCTGGCTAACTCTGCCCGAAGAAGTTCTATGGAAGGAATCTCCAGCTTTTCTTTTTGCTCTTCCTTCCGCCCTTCTTTATCCATAAATATCACCTGCTGCCATAACAAGTGAGGCATATTCTGTCACGTCTGCCTCTGTATGCTGGTCAACTCTGCCCATCTGCCTTGGCTGAGATACGTTCTGCTTCTTCCGAATACTGGTAATCCTCCCCAGCTCTAGGGGAGACTGCTGTTTTTTTTCCTTTTCCCCTGTTGCAGGCTGAAGTTTTTCCAAACTTACCGCTTCATTTTTCTGAATACTCATCAGATAGCGCTCCGCCGCTTTCTGGGCTTCTCCGAATATCTCGCTGATCCGGTCTGCCGCCTCTGCAAGGGAGCCTGGCTCTCCAAATCTACCCTCCTGCTTTTTCTTCAGCTCTTCGATCTCTGCCTTAAGCTCCGCAATGCTCGCATCCTTCTGGTTCAGCCGTTCATCTTTGATATCCAGCTTTTTCTTCAGGCGCTCGTAGCTCTCCGCCATCACGGCAAACTGTTCTTTTATTTCATCCAATTCCTGCTGCAGCCTTTCTGTTTCTTCGCACTGTATAAGAAGCATCTGCAAAAGTTCTCTCCGCTTTAACCTGCGCAATTCTTTTTCTGCCATATAATCCCTCTTTACATTTCTTTGTCCGTCCCGCCATCATTCATCTGCCCCGCTTCGTCCAGGGTACTGTCTATGATCTTAATCAATTCCAGAGCTGACCGGAAACATACGGTTTGGTCTTTATCCAGGTATGTAACCCGCCCCTGCCAGCTGCTGTGCTGTCTGTGCTGCACACGGATAACAAACGTCCCCATATCACCATGTTGTTCTAATAACTCTTCATCCTTCATGACTTTTGCCATCCCTTCTTTTTTCTGGTATCTGTGTACATGCCCATATATATCTCTGTCACCGGTTCCCATATGGGGAAATCCCAGTGCATTAAAAAGCTTTTCCGCAGTCATTATGATATCTTCATATCCGCAAAAAAGAATTCTCTCTTTACTGTACCCGTGATACAGCCGGCCTTTTATCATTCCATTATCATTCCGATCGACACACAACACAATCCCATTTGGTGTCCCGATATAACGCCCGGATGCCCCCATCAGACTATACCCTTTCTGCGCCTTTTTCCTTTATCCCTGACTGACAAATATATCAACAAATCTTACTTCCCTGACTGCCAGGGCCATTTTTACATTTGTCTCTATATTAACAATCCACTACTATCTTAATAGCTATCCATTTCACTTTTCACTGCGTTTTTTTTAATTTTCAGGCTATATAAGACAAAGCACGGTAGGGCATGTCCTCAAATTATGCCAAAAGTTCCGTATACTGCCCTTGACACGTTCCAATTTACGCCGGAGGGTTTTTGCTTTATAAGATTCCTATAAAGCAAAAAACAGCAGGTTTGTACCCGCTGTTTTAAAGGTGTTTCCCTCATGTCTCACAGATCACACTGTTCACATGATATTGTATCCCTATACGCTGCCTTCCGACAATAAATTTTTGATTAATCCGGTTTTTTATAATTTCGCAGTCCTCTCTTGTGATGTTGATCAACAAGACCAAAAACTGGCCGCTCCCATACTGATTGACAATATCCCCATGTCTTACAGACATTTTAACCGCTTCCAGGAGCCTGGCAGACAATTCCTCCCGCCTCTCCCCCTCTTTAACCGGGTTTCCTCTGCTGTCCACCATGGTACATAACATCAGGTAAATGCTCTGCCCTCCCCGCTCCATTAGACGGCTGACTGCATGGTAAATACCGCGAAATACCGGATATGAACATTGATAGCCACCATCTGGATAACCAGAATCTTCCCTAAGCCTCCTCTGAATCTGATCCAATACGGCATAAGAATGGCGCATCTGGCTTCCCAACCGTTCCATTGTCTCCAAAAGTTCCGCCGAAGGATAGACTCCCTGTTCTCTGAGATAATATTCCACCGTATCGGCATACAGCTTTTCGGCCTCCTCATATCTCCCTTTCTCCATAAGCGCTTCCATAATCAAACTTTCCCAGTTGGAGAAAGGAGCAATCTCTGTCACATATCTGCCAAGCTTCTCCAGGCAGAGCCAGTCTTCCTTTTTTCTTATAATAGAAACTGCATTTTCCACACATTCACTAAACTGCCTACGGTAACGTCGTGCCTCTGCTCCCGCCCATAAAACTGCCGTATATGCAGAAAGGAACTCACCCTTATATTTGTAACAGGCATCCAGATAAATTCCCAGCCGTTTTTCCTCGTCTGTACACTCTTCTGCCTGACTACATAAACTATCAAAAGCAGCTGCATCTTCACTTACCGGTATCTGCGGCGTCCAGTAATAAATACCTTTTTTCAAAAATATATAATTCTCATCGGGCAGCCCCATATTCTTAAGCTTCTTTTTCGCCTTATACACAATCGTCTGCAGCGCCTGATGCCGGTTTTCCACATCCCTGTCCCCAAGCAGCACGTCTTCCAGATAGTCACGGCTCACTCCCATTGAAACATTATGGAGCAAAATCTGCATAAGACTTGTGAAATGAGTATCTCTAAGCTTTTCTCCAGTCAAAGGACGTCCATTGTAATACATCTGAAAATTCCCAAACATCTGGACATACAGCACATGTGGCCTCTCCATCTCTATTTCCCCATTCTTCAGCTTTTACCTTCTATCTTTTAAGAGTGATCCCGAAAATTGTTTTCCAGGTATTCATGAAGCATATACATAAGTTCCAGTGCACTGCGAAACTGCGTTTTCTCCCCTTTCACATTTACGGTTCCCTGTATGCTGCCGTATTCCCTCCTGTGTACTGTCACCGTCATCTGTCCACGGAAACCGGCGCCTGTTTTTCTCTGGGCTTCCTCTGGACTCCATCCCGCCTGTTTCCGGGAAATCCATCCCCATCCCCCGTTTCCGGTTTTAACAGGGCCAGGTTTTCCCTTTTTTGTCTCCAGGTGCCTGAACTCTCCTATTTTCCGCGGAAAGTCCGCCTCATCCAAAGCATCCTCCATAAGCATAAGCAACTGATCCAGGCTGTCAAAGTAAAATGGCATTTGATAACGAAGCGTCTGCATAGTACCTTTCGCAATCCTGCCCTCATAAGAATCAAAACGCAGCAGCATCGGCTCTGAGCAAAAAGCGATATGATCTTCCATGCCGTTTTTCCTCCTCTCTGTCCCTCCCGCCCCCGCATTTTTATGCATAGCACTGTCATAAAGTTCCATACTTTCGGACAACTTGGCTGAACGGCCTGTTAAAGATTATTTGTATAGGTTTTATGACCAGAATTTTGACCATAAACTGCAATATTTTCCAAACGGTTCATGTGCTGGCGTTTCAGGCTGATGGAAGGATGTACATACCTTTGGAGCGTTGTGGATACACTGGTGTGTCCCAAGATCTCGGACAATGATTTCATATCGAAATCATTTTCGACACAACGCGTGGCGAATGTATGCCGCAGCGCATGATAGTTAAAGTGTTCCAGACCGCATTTTTTCATAACCTTTTTATACTTTCTGTAATATTCCCTTGGTTCCAGGTAACTGCAGCTTCCCGTCAATACATAGAAATCCAAATTTGTCTGATGATTTTTGAAAGCAGGGAGCATAAAAGAAGGAATGGGAATTTTCCTGGCGGAAGAATTGGTTTTCGGCGTATCAATGATGATTTTCGTTTTTGCCTGGATTTCTGGAGTGGTTTCAGGATGAAAAACAGGAATTCGCTGAATAGATCTTTGTACGTATAAAATACCATTTTCCATGTCTAAATCTTCCCACCGCAAAGCACAAATTTCCCCGATCCGCAGACCAAGATATAAGCTTACCATGATTCCAAAACTAACCTTAGTATTTTCTTTCAATAGAATTATTTCCAGTTTTTTTTGTTCTTCCCAGGTGAGGATTTGGATGGTTGGCGTGGTCTGGCGAGGGTTACGGATAACAATACGTGTTGGGTAGTAATATCCGCGTTCCGCCCCATAGTCCAGCGCAAGGCGGATGACAGACAAAAGCCCGCTCACGGTCTTTGGGGACAATCCCCCTGAGTTTTTCAGGTTTCCCTGAGTTAGCTTTTTAAACGAAAAATGGTCAATGTCCTCACTGGTCATTTCAGACAAAGAAATCTGGCCCAGTTCGGGAAGGATATGTTTTTCAATCATGGATGCATAGCGGGTATAGGTGGACTCTTTCACATCTGGCTGGATAAAGTGCAGCCAGTCTGTAAGCAGTGAACCGAAAGAACGGCGTGTTTGACAAGGAGCCGTCTTGCGGGTTCCATAAAAAAAATTCTGCGCCATCATCTGGTTTTTGGCCTCCTTTGCTTCTGCATAAGTTTTTCTGTAGATATACTTATACTTCGCCCTTCCATTTTCCTTATATCCACAGATTAGCCGCGCCTCCCATCGTCCGTCTTTCCTTTTTCTGATATTTTCACCGTGTCTTGCCATAGATGTTTCTCCTTTCGTTTTTTTATTTAAGATATCAAATGGTTTCAAAATTATATAATATATACATGAAAAACGAAAAGAAAAACATTTATAAATGACCACAAAAATGACTGAAAATCCCGAATAAACAGGAAAATTTAAGGTTCTGATTAAAAAAATAATGGAATATATTGGAAATGCGCCTTTGGGGGAGTATTGACTTTTTAAGATTGGTGGCATAGAATTATAACAAAATAGATGATTTTGTTGACTTTTGGTTTGTCCGAAAGTATGGAACTTTATGACATGACCAGAGCCATAAAAAGAAAATTGAAACAATCAGGAAATCCGCCTCCACGCCAAAGAAATTGCGTAGTGCGGATTTCCATCAACAAAAAATGTCTTTTATAAATATGGCTGAAAAGCCTTTTTATAGCCATTCCTTCTTGATCTCTTCAATCAAGTCCAGGTCTGCTGGCAGCCATTCCACGTCGTTTAATTCTTCCTTTGAAAGCCATCTTGCAGCTTTATGTTCTTTTAATGTTAGGTTTCCAGATATGACATCTGCCCGGAAACAGTCCATGGATAGGTGAAAGCCCGGATAATCATACTCAATATGCATGATTTTTTCTCCTACAGAGATTTCCGTATCCAGTTCTTCCTTAATTTCCCGAATCAAAGCCGTTTCCGGTGTTTCCCCCGGCTCGACCTTCCCTCCAGGAAACTCCCATCCGTCCTTAAATTCTCCGTAACCGCGCTGAGTTGCAAAAATCCTGTTTTGCGCTTTTATAACTGCCGCAGTGACCTTCACTGTCTTCCTGGTTTTCGGCTTCAGCTCAACCATAGCTGCATAATGCTTTATAAAAAATTTTTCCGGCGCTTCCGACATCATTTTTTTATGTTCTGCTTCCCATTGTTCCAGCTCTTTTAGCGACAGGGAGGCGCCGATTCCTCTGCAGGCCTTCATCCTTCCGTGCCATGTCTCCCGTGTAAAAGGCAGTTCCATCGTGTATTCCTCATGATAAACTTCCTCAAATCCGGCATATACACAATCTGGAACCTCAATCCGGTGTTTCCACTCACCGGCTCCCGTCCAGCCGGGATTGTATTTAAGGGCCAGCCTTTCACTTGCGCCGGCAATCCTGTCTTCAAAAGGCAGCCACGCCATATAGAGCAGCAGCAGCCTTCCGCTTTCCTTCAGCGTAGAACACAGTTTTGGAACAAGCCTTTCATGGTCAAAATACCAAAAACACTGGCAAGCCGTTATGACATCAAAAAAATGGGGCGGGAAATCCACATCCTCCGCCGCTACTGCCTGATACTCAATATCCATATTTTGTCCTGCCGACAGTTTCTTTGCCTGTTCAATCTGGTTTGCGGAAATATCCGTTCCAACCCACTCCGCCCCGAAACGGTACATATTCCGCGGCAGCACTCCAGTTCCTGTGCCCAGATCCAAAACCTTCTGCCCTTTTAGACAAAGCCCCCTCTTCACGATTTTTTCATAAAACACTTCTGGATAAATGTCCCGGTATTTTGCATAATCACCGGAAACCCTCCCCCAGTCAAATGCTTTTCCCCCGTCGATCGCTTCATGAACCATGTTTCATCCCTCCTGTTTCTGGAACAAAGAATCCTGCTTGCAGGATTCTACGCCGCAGTGCGATCCTCGCAAAACTTTTTTGCTTTATAGGACGCAGTTTCCTATAAAGCAAAAAAGCTGGTGCAAAACATAAGATATTCTGATGTTTTGCACCACCCCCTTTATCCGGCTAACGTCTTACCTCACCGTATCCAGCGCCTGCTGGATATCAGCAATGATATCCGACACATTCTCAATCCCCACAGAAAAACGGATCAAGTCCGGCTTCACTCCCGCTTCGATCAGCTGTTCGTCAGAAAGCTGCCGGTGGGTGTGGCTGGCCGGATGAAGCACCGAAGTCCTGGCATCTGCCACATGGGTGACAATGGCTGCCAGCTTTAAGCTGTCCATAAACCGGATGGATCGCTCTCTGCCGCCCTTTAAGCCGAAAGCAATGACGCCGCAGGTGCCGCCCGGCATATATTTCTGCGCACACTCATAATAAGGGCTGCTCTTTAACCCGGGATAATTTACCCACGCCACATCTTCACATGCTTCCAGGTATTCCGCCACTTTAAGGGCATTCTCACAATGGCGGGGCACCCTCAGGTGCAGCGTCTCCAACCCCACATTCAAAAGGAAAGCATTTTGGGGAGACTGAATCGCCCCCAGATCCCGCATAAGCTGCGCTGTCGCTTTTGTGATATACGCCTTTTTCCCGAAAGCCTCCGCATAAACAAGGCCGTGGTAAGAATCGTCCGGTGTGGTAAGGCCGGGAAACTTCTCCTTGTGGGCCATCCAGTCGAAATTCCCGCTGTCCACAATACAGCCCCCCACGCTCATGGCATGGCCATCCATATATTTCGTGGTGGAATGAGTCACAATATCAGCGCCAAACTCAAAAGGCCTGCAGTTGATGGGCGTTGCGAAGGTATTGTCCAGAATCAGGGGAACGCCATGGTCATGGGCGGCTTTCGCAAACTTCTCAATATCCAGCACCACCAGGGACGGATTGGAAATCGTTTCCCCAAATACAGCCTTTGTATTGGGGCGGAACTCCTTCGCCAGATCTTCCGGGGAGATTTCCGGATCCACCAAGGTAAAATCAATGCCCAGCTTTTTAAGAGTCACTGTAAACAGGTTGGAGGAACCACCATAAATGGTGGCGGAACTTATCACATGATCACCTGCAGAAGCAATATTAAATATCGCATAGAACGTAGCCGCCTGGCCGGAAGAAGTCAGCATGGCCGCCACGCCTCCCTCCAGCTCACAGATCTTCTCTGCCACTGCATCATTGGTGGGGTTCTGAAGCCTTGTATAGAAATATCCTTCGTCTTCCAGGTCAAACAACCTGGCCATTTGCTCACTGGTGTCATATTTGTATGTGGTGCTCTGGTAAATAGGAAGCACCCTGGGTTCTCCTTTTCCAGGCTTCCATCCCCCCTGGATACAAATGGTTTCCGGTTTGTACTGATGTTCCATGTCCTTTTTCTCCTCTCTCATTGTCCTGTCCCTGACTCCGGCTCTGCCGTATATCACCGCCGCCCGTGCCTCAAGTCCCACCGCATACTTCTACAGGCAGCCCTGGTATATTTTTACCACATCTTCCTCATGAAGCGGCACATATGCCTGTGTATCTAAATTTGCATAGGGCACCGCCGCCTTTGCCATAGCTTCAAAGTTGGAATCATCAATCCCAAGATCCGAAAGCTTGGAAGGAAGGCCGCAGTCCAGGAAAAACTGTTCCGTCGCATCAACCCCCATATTTGCCAGGGCGAAACGGTCCGTTTCTCTGGGGAAAGCCCAAACATTGACGGCATAATCCACAAATTTATCCACCGTATCCTCTGACAGGATATAACGCATCCAAACAGGTGTCAAAATCGCCAAAGCTACGCCGTGGGTAATGTCATAATACGCTCCAAGCTGATGGCCCATGGCATGACAAGACCATTTTCCCGCCTTGCCGCAGCCGCACAGGCCGTTTAAAGCCATGCTGGCCGCCCACATGATATTGGCCCTGGCAGAATAATTTCGGGGTTCCGTAAGCGCCACAGGCCCCCACTTGATGCAGGTTTTCAAAATCCCTTCCGCGAATTTATCCTGCACATAGGCATCCTCGGTTTTCTTAAAATATCCTTCAAAAATATGGGACATAATATCTGCCACCCCGGCCGCCGTCTGGAGGGCAGGAAGCGTATACAAAAAAGTCGGGTCGAGCACGGAGGCTTTCGGATACAAATATCCACTGTGAACCCCCTGCTTTTCCTTTGTCTCTGGATTGCTGATGACTGCCGTTGGATTCATCTCCGACCCGGTAGCCGCCATGGTCAGGATAGAAAACACCGGAAGTGCGTTTTCTATCTTCCCAGGATCCTTCACAAGCTCCCAGGGATCTCCATCGTAGCAGGCCCCCGCTGCGATCATCTTCCCGCAGTCCAGGACGCTGCCGCCGCCCACAGCCAGCACCATATCCACATGATTTTCCCATGCCAGCGCCACGCCGCAGCGGACTGCTTCAATCCTGGGATTGGGCGTCACACCGCTAAGCTCTGAAAGAAAAAAACCTTCCTCCAAAAGCAGGCTACACACCGTATCATAAATCCCTTGTTTTTTAATACTCCCGCCGCCATACACCAGAAGCACCCTGCTTCCGAAAGGCTTCATCTCCTGCGGGAGCGCCGTCACCTTCCCCTTGCCGAACAACATTTTAGTCGGCGCATAAAAATCGAAATTCTCCATCTGTACCCCCATATACAAAATTCATCCTGCTTTTACCAGCATTTTTACCGGTATTTGTCATACTCAGGAAGGCAGGTCAGACTTCCATAATAATAACTGCCGCCGGAAAGGTACACTTCATGGATTCCCCATCTTTCCATATAGTACCCTTCTTCTTCCATATCTGAAAACAGCGTCTCAAGCTCCTGCCACACTTGATTCCTGTCCCGCTCCGGCTCCAGGGCGCAGACCGCCAGGAGAAACGCCTGCCTAAAAGCCTCGTCTGTATCTGCCCCCACAGAAACCTCCATGACTTCCCCGGTGGCCGTATCGCAGCTGACCGTATAAGAAATCCCGTTTTCCAGCCAGATTTCTACACCTTTTTTATAATAACTGTAGGAATAATCCCCTTCTCTATAAATCTGGTTGTTGCTTTCCATCCATTCGATATCCGGTGTTTCCGACTGCCACAATGCTTCTATATAACCGGACAGCCGGTTTACATATTCGGAACCGTCTACATCGTAATGGCTGTACCCATTGCAGGGTTCTCCCGCCGCCACCACTTCTTCCTCCGAAAGAACCGTAACTCTTTCGGGGCTTTCTTCCTCCGTGGCTCCAAAGCTTTCCTCCAGGATTTCCCCACCGGAAGACTCTTCTGTTCCCAAGATCAGATCTTCCACCATTTCCTTGACAGGCCCCACAAAGGCCGCCGCCAGAATTACCACCACCAGGATAATGGTAAAGCTTCTCAGCATTTTCCTGGAAGCGCTTCCCTCCGCCTGCTTTTTCTTATGGGGATCCCGATTGGGAACTCCGTAAGTATGGGCATGGCCGCTGCCGCAGTTATCCATATAGCGGCTGTCATACACCCGCCCTCCGGCCCGTACCTGCCTTCCGGCATACGCCCCTTTTCCGGGAACCGGACGGCTCTGTCCTTTTCCAGAAGGCTGGACGCTTCCGCTGTTCCCCCCGGTGGCAGCCGTTTCCACCATCCCTTCATGGCTGCTTTCATTTGGAAGCAGCCAGCCTTCATATACCACAGGCTCCCTGCGGATCCGGCGGCACTCCGGACAGAAGCTTTTTGCTGTCAGCTCCTGGTCACAAACCGGGCATAAATATCGCTTCTTCATGACTTATCCCCCATGCTGAAACTTCATTGGCAGGCCAAACGATAGACTTCCTCACATTCCTTCGGCCCAAGTTTCACAAAAAAGCCTTCTGTACGGCCTTCGATCTGAAGTGTCTCTAAAAGCTTCGGGATATCCTCCTCTTTTGCCCCAAGTTCCTCAAAAGAAGTGGGCATTCCAACGGAATGGAAAAACGCCTTTGTCCTGGCGATGCCTTCCTTTGCCGTCTCCTGCGGGTTTTCAAAATCCATCTCACAGCCCCATACGCGGACTGCAAACTGGGCGAAACGATCCACGTCATGATGCATAACATAGGTCATCCATGCCGGGAACATCACCGCCAGCCCGGCTCCATGGGCACAGTCATAAAATGCTGAAAGCTCATGCTCCAGATTGTGGCTTGCCCAGTCCTGTTCCCTTCCCACGCCGCAAACGTCATTGTGGGCCAGGGTACCCGCCCACATGATATTGGCCCTGGCTTCATAATCATTGGGATTCTCAAGGACCTTCGGCAGTTCTTTAATAATGGTTTTTAAAACGCCTTCACAAAGGCGGTCTGTGATCTCCACATGCTTCGTGTTTGTAAAATACCGTTCAAGTACATGGGCCATGATATCCGTACAGCCGCTGGCTGTCTGATAAGGCGGCAGTGTCATGGTCAGCTCAGGGTTCATAATGGCAAAAACAGGACGCATCATCTCACAGCCAAAGGGCCTTTTATACATACCCTCCTCATGGGTGATCACAGAGCCGTCGCTTCCCTCGCTGCCTGCCGCTGCGATGGTAAGGACAGACCCCACGGGGATGGATTTTTCCGGCTGCGCTTTTCCCAGATAAAAATCCCAAAAGTCCCCCTCATAAGGCGTCCCAATGGCAATGGCTTTTGAGGAGTCAATGGTGCTGCCTCCGCCCACTGCCAAAATAAAATCCACATGTTCTTTCCGGCAAAGCCGGATACCCTCATATACAAGGCCGCTTCTGGGATTGGGCTTTACGCCGCCCAGCTCCACATAACCAATCCCCTCTTTTTCCAGAGAAGCTTTTACCCTGGAAAGGAGGCCGGAACGGACAACGCTTCCACCGCCATAATGGATAAGGACACGGCTTCCCCCAAACCGTTTCACATAATGGCCCGCCTGATTTTCCATTCCTTTCCCAAACGCAAAATACGTGGGGCTGTAAAATGTAAAATTATCCATACCTGTTCTCCTTTGATATTTATTATGGTTCAGTATAACATATTTCCCTTTTCTCTTCCACAAAAAATGCAGAAAACACCTGGTGGAAACTTCCTATCCCAAAATGTCCCCCATGACCCGTTCTGCATTTTTCCTGGCCGCCAGTTCAATCTGCCGTTCCGAAAAACCCGAATGGCGGAGCGCTTCCCACAAAAGCCCCATCTGGTCTGGGGAAGCAATTTCCAGATTCCCCTCTATTCCGTCCAGGTCGGAGCCAAGGGCCAAAACCTCTTCGCCGCCACAGTTTACAATATGCTTTGCATGGGCTGCCATGCGGTTAATACGGCTGTCTTTGCTGTTAAAATCTTCTGCCAGAAAACCAGGGGCAAAATTAAGCCCCGTCACACCGCCCTTCTGGGCCAGCAGCCGAATCATGTCGTCACTTAAATTCCGCGAACAAAAGGACAATGTCCTGGCATTGGAATGGGAAGCCACGAAAGGCTTCCTGGAAACAGCCGCCACATCATAAAACCCCTCGTCGGACAGATGGGATACATCCACCATCATCCCCAGTTCATTCATATAGCGGACAGCCTCTTTCCCAAAATCTGTAAGGCCGCTTCCCCTGCTGCCAAAAGCCCCGTCCCTATAATTGGCCCTGCCGAAGCAGTTATCATAATTCCAGGTAAGGGTAATGAGACGGACGCCTTTGTCATAAAAGTATTTCAGCCGTTCCATGTCCCCCTCCACTGCCCGGCCGTCTTCCAGGGTTAAAAAGGCCGACATGCGCCCAGCGGCCTCATTGTCCCGCAAATCTTTCATACACAGAGCCAGCGAAACCTTATCTTTATGTTCCATGCAGGCCGCCTCAAGGCTGTGAAGCAGCCGCTCAATATAAGCGTTGTCCCATTCTGTATCGGAAAATTCGCCGGAAAGGGATTTACAAACCCCCTTTTTTTCCAATTCTCTCCTGCCGTCTCCGTCCGGCATCCAGATGGCAAAAAACTGGGCCAGGCAGTTCCCCTTTTGCAGCCGCGCAATGTCCACAGACATTTCATTTTCGTAAAGGTTCCCGCCGTCTCCCGCAAACATCATCAAAGTATCACAATGCAAATCAATATAACTAATATGAGAGGCCATATAAATTCTCCTACATTCTGTCGGGCGCTTCAAATCCCAAAATATCAATACAAGTTTCCAAAACACATCTCACCAGCCCCAAAAGGCGGATATATCCTGCCCGGCGTTCTCCGTTTTCCTCTGTCATAATCTTTGTCTCATGATAAAACCGGTTGAACGCATTGGACAAATCATAAATATACTGGCATATTTTGTGGGGCGCCTCCTCAGTAAAGGCCAACAGCAGCGCGTCAGCCACCCTGCCCACCATAAGCTGAAGGGCCTTTTCACTTTCAGAAGCCGCCGGCAGAATCTTTACTTCCCCTTCATACTGTTTCTCCAGAGCCGCATACTTTGCCTCAATGGACTTGATCCGCACAATGGTATAAAGGATATAAGGCCCCGTATCCCCTTCAAAAGAGATAAAACGGTCTACGTCAAAGACGTAGTCCTTGGCCGCCTGGTTGGAAAGATCCCCATACTTAAGCGCTGCCAGCCCGATGACTTTGGCCGTCTTTTCCGCCTCTTTTTCATCCATGGATTTATTTTCCATGATTTTATCATAAACCGCATCGCTGATTTCCTGAATCAGGTATTCCAGCCGCATGATTCCGCCGTCCCTGGTCTTAAAGGGCTTTCCGTCCTTTCCGTTCATGGTGCCAAAGCCCAGGAAATCAAGCTTCGTCCCTTCCTTCACAATCCCAGTTTTCCTGGCGCAGCGGAATACCTGGGTAAAGTGGAGGGACTGCCGTTTATCCACCACATAGAGAATCCTGTCGGGGGAAAACAGCTTTTCCCGCTCCACGAGGGTAGCAAGATCCGTGGTGGAATACAGGGTCGCACCGTCGGATTTAAGCAGGATACAGGGCGGCACTTCTTTTGCATCGCCCTCTTCTTTTACATCCACCACCAGCGCCCCCTGGCTTTCATGGGCGAAGCCTTCCTCTTTCAGCCGCTTTACCATAGCCGGAATATAAGGCTGGGCGTCGCTTTCCTTCTTCCAAATATCAAAAGTCACGTTCAGTTTTTCATAATTTTTCTTTAAATCGGAAACCGATACATTCAGAATATGGTTCCATACGGCCATATAGCCCCTGTTTCCGTTCTGGAGCTTGTAGGTGGCATCGTGGGCCTTCCCTGCAAATGCTTCATCCTGTTTCGCTTTCGCGCTGGCCGCCGGGTAAATCTCCTCCAGCTCCCCGATGGTAAAAGGCGCTTCCTTTGGATATTCCCCGGTATATGACTCATCAAAATAGGGCAGTTCCGGTTTACGCTCTTTTAATTCCTCAATAATCAGCCCCATCTGAAGGCCCCAGTCCCCCAGATGGACGTCGCCGATCACCGTATGTCCCAAAAACCGGGAAAGGCGCTTCATACTCTCCCCAATAATGGCTGAACGGAGATGCCCCACATGGAGGGGTTTCGCCACATTGGGTCCGCCGTAATCAATGATGATGGTTTCTTTCTGCCCTTCCTGACTCATTCCCAGCTTTTCGGAACCATTCATCTGCTCCAGATATCCCGCCACGAAACTGCCGGAAATCTTCATATTGATAAAGCCGGGATTCACGGCCCCGATCTCCTCAAAAACCTCCTGGCCGGAAAGCCTTTCCACCACATCACCGGCAATCATAATGGGGGCTTTTTTATAAATTTTCGCCCCCGCCATGGCCCCGTTGCACTGGTACTCACACAAATCTGGCCGGTTGGACAGTGTTACCTTTCCCAGGCTCCTTTCATATCCACAGTCTTCAAACCCTTGTTCCACAATTTCCCTGATCAAATCTATCAGCTTTTTCATAAAAACCTCTCTGTACTTTCTTATATTTTTAGAATGTCCTACAGCATTTCCCTTGGTTTTCTTGTCTTTTTACAGATGAAATCCCAGAATTGTTATAACATGCTTTTGTGGAAAAATCCAGCTTTATTTCCATATTCCCTTTTTGCTTTTCCGGTGTTATACTGAATGAAAAGCGGCTTTGGCCGCTAAAATGTATGGAGGGACTAAATGATGAAAGTAAAAATCCAGGATTTAAAAAACGTAACTATTAAAGGCGTCAATGTGGCTTTTACAGAAACCTGTAAACCTTACAAAGAAGATTTTTTTGAATGGACCGCATTTCCCATTGTCACTAAATTTAAGACGGACAAGATCATGTCCGGCCTCCTCCAGGGCTGGCATCATACTCCCAATTTCAGCCAGATCGAATACCATGAGGATGCCGAGCAGTTCTTCTTCACTGAAGGAACCGCTCTTATGCTGTTTATTGATATAGAAAACGGCAAACCTGTTATGAATACCGCCCAGATCGTCCGCATCCCCGCCGGCGCCCAGTTGGACATTGCCGCCGGCAAAGGGCACTTTGTGGCAGTGGCGGAAGGCTGCACTTTCAAAGCCATCGTCGTCTCCCCTGTCCAGGAAGCCCCCAGGATAGATCTGGATGAGATGATTTGCGGTGAATAAATACACCTAATATATCTAAATAATATCCGGCGTCCGCGCCCGGTTCCGCCCACTAGACAAGGGCAGAGACAGGCGCGGACGCCGGATATTATTTACACTTTGTAACTATAAACTTATATCTCCCTAAATCACCGTCTTAACCGTCTGCTCCAGCACCGCCATATCAATGGGCTTGGACACATGGGCATTCATGCCTGCTTCCATGGCATCCCGGACATCCTCCGCAAACGCATTTGCTGTCATAGCAATGACAGGAATCGTCTTTGCCAGCGGATGGCCAAGGTTCCGAAGTTTTCTTGTGGCCTCATAACCGTTCATCACCGGCATCTGGACATCCATCAATATCAGCCGGTACTGCCCGGGGATGGACTTTTCAAAAGCTTCCACCACAAGCTCCCCGTTCTCGTAAATGTCACAGGAAGCCCCTGCCATATCTAAAAGTTCATTTAAAATTTCCGCATTGATTTCATTGTCTTCCGCCACAAGGATGTGCATTCCCTGAAGAATACTTTTTTCCTCCTCCACCGGCTTATGCTCCGGTTCACGGCCCAACACAGAATCAACCTTTTGGCGGAAACTGGTGAGAAAGAAGGGTTTCGGGAGAAAGGCATCGATACCTGCTGCCTTTACCGCGTCTGAATCCTCCGGCCAGTCGTAGCTGGTCAAAATGAGAATCGGCATATCCGCCGATGTCTCCTGCCGGATACGTCTCGCAGTTTCTAAGCCATCCATAACCGGCATTTTCCAATCCAGAAGTACAATATCATAACCGGAACCATCCTCTTTGGACTGCCTTACCCTCTCTATGGCCACCCGGCTATCCAGTGTATATTCCAGTTGTACGCCAGTGCCTTCCATGGCCATCTGGATATTCTGGCAGATCACTTCTTCATCATCCACTGCCAGGATCCGCGTAATCCCGTTTTTCTTCCAGAAATCCTGATCAACTGCATGATTGCTGATCTGCAATTCCAAATCCACCGTAAAGGTAGAACCTTTTCCTTTTTCACTGTTTACTAAAATTTTCCCACCCATCAAGTCCAGCAGGTTTTTTGTAATGGCCATCCCAAGTCCGGTTCCCTGGATTTTGTTGGTGACGCTGTCCTCCTCCCTGGTAAAGGCATGGAAAATCTTTTCTATGTATTCCTCACTCATACCATAGCCATTATCTTCCACGATAAACCTGAAATGGGCCAGCTGTCTGGTATGTTGTGGCAGCTCCTGGACCGTCATGGTTACACGGCCGCCCTCCGGGGTATATTTAACCGCATTGGACAGCAGATTCAGTAAAATCTGATTCAGGCGCAGCTTATCCATCACCACATGCTCATGTCTGATATCCTTGCTGTAAACTTCAAAAACATGGCTTTTGGCTTTCATCTGGGGACGGATAATGGCATCAATATTTTCGATCAAATCCACAATATTTTCATCCGACACATTAAGGAGAGTCTTTCCGGCCTCAATTTTGCTGATATCCAGAATATCATTGATGAGTCCCAACAGATGCTGGCTGGAAGAAGTGATTTTTCTGGTATATTCCCTTACTTTATCAGGATTATGGGCATCCCTTTCCAAAAGGGCGGCAAAGCCGACAATCGCATTCATGGGTGTCCTGATATCATGGCTCATATTGGAGAGGAAAGAACTTTTAGCCCTGTTTGCTTCCTCCGCTATCTGAAACGCCTGCTCTGCCGTCTCTTTGGAACGGGCCAGCATTGCATTAGTTTCTTCCAGCCGCGCATTCATCTCCTCCTGCCTGTGCAGGTTCTCCTGCTCTTTTTGGAACATACGGGCGCTGCTTTGCTGCCTGATGATGAATACCACCGTCAAAATCAGCATGGCCACCAGGATCACTGATAAAACCAGCAATGTCCGAATCACCGTCCCTACCATATTAACTGTGCCGGAAGCCACAAAATTCGCCGGAATCAAAAATAGCAGCAGTGTATCATAGTCCTCCAGCGACGTAAGACAATAGTAATACTCTGTCCCATTATACTTAAAGTTCGTACTGATTGTATCCTCTTGTGCCAGGGCCGCCCTGATATCAGGAAATGCCTGGCCTTCCATGCCTTCCAACACTTTCAGCACATTATATGCCTGGATGGTATTTTCATTGGAAATATCATCATGCATCCGCGTCCCGTCACTTTTCAGAATATACGTTTCATTCCGGCTACCGTAAGCAGTGCTGTCATAGTATTCTGTTAAAGTATATACATCTTTCAAAAGGACTGCATGGGTAAAACTGGCACCGGAATCTTCTACCGTAAGCGGCTCCTCCAATTTCTGTACAAAAGCCCAATAACTTCCCTGATAAATATAACTGTCCGTTATGAAAGTATATTGCCTCTCCCCACCGGAAATCCGGTCAATATCAGACCAGACGCCATGTTTTCCCGCGGCATCATAACAATTCCCCTGAGTATCCAACAGCATCAACATGGAACTGTAATTATCTGTCCCTAAAATGTGTTCCAATTCGCTGAGATATGTGGTCGTGTCCTCAACTGTACCAAACTTCTGGCCATCCAGAAAATTTACCGCGGAAGTCAAATAATTCCAGTGGGCATCCAATGCATTGCTTAAATTAACCTGCACCTGCGATGTAATTTCATTCAGCTGCGTAGTACGCTCCTCAAAAATCTGATTCTGCAGGTACTTCGTAAAATATAAACCTCCGGCTATTAAAAACAGGAGTAGGCAAATTGTCAATATCACCGGAAGAGCGAGATTACGTTTCTCCCCTTTAGATTTCATAGAGCCTTCCCCTCCTCTTTCCCACATACATTTTTCTTTCAATGCAGATTCCCCGTTACCGAAGAGTGATATAATCCGTAGGCGCCGCCAGCTGTTTTCCACTGGAGACAAGGCGATCCACGATGATCTCTTTGTAAGCCATTTCTGCTTTTTCGTATTCTGTAACACCTGCCGCCGTCAAGGCATCCTGCAGCATCATATGCTCATTTCCCAGCACAGCCACAAAATAGAGCTGTGTCTTGTCAAGTTCCCGGCCTTCAATGGTCAGCTTTTCCAACTTATAGCCCGTGTCTGTCTTTTCTATCTCCATCTCGAAACCACTGGACACATAAAGTGTGGAATCATTGATTACGGATCCCCGTCTGCCAGAAGTTGTCAGGACATATTCCATATAACTATAAAGCTGTTCCCCTGTCATTTCACAAAACAAAAGATCAACAGCTTCCCCCATTGTCAAAAACTTAAGTTCCTCTTCTGTATAATCACCCGCCCGGATGTTTCCGGCCACATTGACCGACTGTCCGATCAAAAGCTGCGTTCCAAGCTCCTCCCGCAGGGAATTCATAACTGCAGATGCTGCCGGGCTGCCTCTGCCGGGGTCAAAAGCATAAGAATACCCGGCCTCAATATGCGCTACTATCGGGGCCTCCGCCGTATTTTCCTTCATCTTCACATTAAAAGCTTCAAATGCAGAACGGGCATCCGGATACTCTCCCGTAATCATTCCCTGAACCACCTGTTTGGAAACAGAAAACATATCTGCAGATGCCAGGCGGATATACAGCCTATTGTTATCTATATAAGGCTGCATATGGGAAAGCATGGGAGAAAATTCCAGTTCCACCCCTTTATTGTACGGAATCATATTTTGACCGTCGCCAATATGTTTTAGCCCTTTTTCATTCAGCATCGCCGACATAATATCAAGAATCAACCGTCTGCGTTCTGGATTCTCCTCCGCCTTTTTGCTGGCTGCCACTTGAAAAGCCGGATAGGTCAGATACCAGCTTTCCTCCTCTGTTTCTCCATAATAAGGCATTAATACGGATCCCTCTTCAGCCCCATACCGGGCGGCTTCGCCGCTGGTACCGCGAATCATCGCTACCTGATGATTATTATAAGCCGCAAACATAGCTGCCGTATCGCCTTCCAGGTCAGATTCGCTGATTCCTCCATAGTCGATCACATCTTCCATCCGCTCAAAAACAGGCAGCCAAATTTTTTCGTCCAGCTCATCTGTCTGCCCGCTCTCATACTGCTGGCGCCATTCCCTGCCTTCCTGGGAAGCCAAAACTGATATGGAAAACCCCTGCAGAACTTCCATACAGGTATAATCCGCCTCAAAATTAGAACTGAATGGGCGGATCCCGAGACCTTTCAAAGCAGTGCATGTTTTTATAAATTCTTTGTAATTAGTAGGTACACTGAGGCCATTTGCTTCCAGCAAGCTTTTATTTACAATGATACTGTCCACTTCCGCACATACAGGAAGCCAGTTGACCGTACCGTCACTATATGTATAGTCGCGCAGATATGACTGGGGGAAAGTGCCAGCCAGCTGGGAAGCGCTCAAATCCATCAGAGAATCCTTCCAAGAAGCCACATCATTTAAGGAAAAACGGCGAACAGTCAAAATGTCCGGTAAATCTCCCGTCTCCTCTTTAAAGTGGTAAAAGTCTGTGGAATTTGTAGCAACATAAAACTCAAAATTTATATCCGGAAATGTTTCCTGTAGATATTTTCCATAGCGCTCCGTCAGCTGGTCGCTCCAAAAAGCAATCGTAACAGTCTCTTTTTTATCCGTTATCCCCTGGCCGGGCTTACCGACCGTCCCCTCTCCACATCCAGCCAGGCAAAAAACTGACATTATGCCTACCAAAAAAAGATACAAAACGTTCCTTCTCCCCATAACATTTGTTCTCCTTTTTCCGCTTTACAGTCCCGTGCTTACCGTCTCTTTTATTTCCAGGGATTCCCGTCTGGAGAAACGGTCTCCTGTTCTTCCAGGTAAGTCCGCAAAAAGTTTCTGAAAGATCCTTCATGCACCTGGGCTGAATATTCCTCGGCCACTTCCTCTGTATAACCCTGCATAAAAAAGGCCACTTGATAAACAGTATCATCCTCCAGCTCAATGTCTCCTTTTGTCACAAGAAGATAAGGAAATGAATTCCCATCGCCTGCCGCATCAATCCCCGCCCGAGCCAGCTCTTTTGCCTGCTTCCCGCTCATGGTCATCACCGCATATTCTCCATCAAAAGCAGGAGTAATCGTATTTGCAACATCTACATTTATTTTTCCTTTATAAAGCTTCCCGCTGATGCCGGCTTTTAGTTCCTCTCCTCCATCATGAAACTCACTCAAAGGTACCATAACCGCATCTGCGCCTGCTGCCTCCCCCAATACCTTGCCAGCAAGTTTTGCAGTTTCCTCCAGGCTAAAATCAGCTGTACTCTCACAGAAATATAGCGACTCCGCCCCCTCCAGGCTGCTCTTTTGAAGCTCATCCATCCTGGCAATACATGCCTTCCCATCCATTCCGTTTTCCCCGCGGAACCATTCTTTATACGCCTGCCCCATCTCAGACAGGACATTCTCCCAGTGGGCGTAAGTCATTGGAAAAGCCCGGCCTTCCCACAGCGCCTGCTGTGCATCGCCGATCAGTGAATTCTCCTGGACAGCCTCGCTATTAAGCACACTCATAACACAAGGCGTCTCTTCGCTGATAAATGTGGTCTGCCCTTCCGGCGAATAAAGCAGAGATAAAATCCTGATGGCATTTTCCAGTTTCTTTTCATTACCTGGTTCCATCAGCCGTTTACTGATTCCCATATAGCTGAAAGGACTGTACATATAAATATTTTTACTGCCATCCTCACTGATATAAGACATCATCCCCAGCTTATCGCCTGTATCAGGAAACTCAGTAATATTGACTGTCAATACCCCTGTGAAAAACACAGCCTTCCTTTCTCCCAGATAATCCAGGATCAGCGCCGGATTATTCCTGTCTTCAGGATCTGTATGGAACATTCCAATATCAATATAACGCTGGACATAGTCCATGGTGCCTTCCCACATTCCTGCAGCCGTAGCGTTTCCGTTCAGGAATTCCTTCTCCCAGGCTACGCCTTCAGGGGTGGTCAGCCAGCTGGTTTTCGCCAGATTAAATACTGCTGAAAATGTATTGCCAGTCAACTGTGTACCTATGACGCCGGGAATCAAACCTTCTGCTTCAATCTCTTTACACAGAGCTTCCAGTTCAGTAAAATTGGAAGGCACCTCCCATCCTTTTTCTTCCATCAATGTCTTGTTATAAAAGATGCCATACATAGAATTATTGGTGGGAAGAAGATAGATCCCTCCGTCGATGGCCACCTGATCCAGGATCGCCGTAGAAAAGCCATTGATAAAAGAATAACCTGACAAATCCACCAGGCGCTCTTTTGCCAGGTCTTCATCTAAAATCTGAGAAGTGATAAAGATATCCGAAATATCATCCGCCCGCATCTGCGCCCAGCTGTAACCGGTGCTGTTCCCTCCTGTATAAGAGATAAAATCAAGCTCAATATCTGGATTTGTCTCCTCCAGCAAATCCAGGAAATTCTTGTAACGGCCATAGTTTCCCCACGTATTCCAAGTCAACTCATCACTGCCGCCTTCCACAGCATTTTCAGCAGGCTTGGCACAGGAAGGCAGTATCAAAGTTATTATAACAAATAATACCAGCAGACGCCGTAATGATTTCTTATTCATAAAGGGATGTCTCCTCTCCTCTTGGCCCCCATATAAAAGGGTAGAACCCTGTAACTATCATTTTACCCACGGAACTTGGAAAAGTCAAGAAAGCTTCACCCCCCCCCTTTTATCTCATCCACAAAAGGTATGACAATACCACGATCAAGCCAATACAGACCATCAACAAGGCAAAAGAAAGGCTTTCATTGATCAGCCGGTTTGTTCTGGTAGTCCTCTCCTCAAATTCCATCAGCCTCCGCACATATGCTTTTTTCACAGGATGCTTCCGTCTGACAGTTTTATTAAGTAATGCAGAACCCTGCTCCAGAAGGCATCCCGCCACATAAGCCAGACGGTTCCTGGATATCTGTACCCTGTCCTCCCGCATCTGGCGGTGGGTCGTCCTTCTGGCTAAAACCACTGTCCCGTCTACCAGACGGTCAAGGATCCTGCCGGCCACTGCGGCTACATTCAGAAATACATTCATCACAGTACTCACAAGATATTTATCAAGAAAACTGCAGATATTTCCAAAAAGCCACGGGAAAAACCGTAGAATCACCGGCCGGTAAATGAGTTCCTCTAAATCCAGCCAGGCAGGCCACCTGTCTACATATTCCCGGACGCCATCCGCCCGCTTTTTCATAAGAACCGTTCTGATGACGCCAAAATACAAAAGAAGACCAATGGCAATGGACAAAATGCCACCGGACAAATTCGTCCAGGAAAAATAATGAACCGGATGGGCCAATGTCCCCCCATGGAAAAATCCCTGGCCCAAATCCGCCATGGAATCCATAACCAAGCCGGGAAACAATCCCATGACCGGAAGGAGTGCGGCAGAACCTGCCACTGCAAACCTGCTTTCCCAATTCCAATACTTCTTATATTTTATATTATATTCTTCCTGACGTTCCGGGTGCTTCTCCACAAAAAGAGCCGCAAACAGTTTCGTCATATAGGCCACCGTCATACCGCCGGACAACAGGAAAACCCATTCCACGCCTTTCCAGAAAACTTCTGTACCATAAAAAGCAACGCCCTCCGCCGCCAGGGCGCCATACTCTACAATACTTTCATGGAGCAGTGTTTTACTGATATACCCATTCCAAAGAGGAATACCGCCAATCCCCAGCGCCCCCATCAGAAAACAAAACATCAGGAGCGGCTTTTTCTTTCCAAACCCCCGGATTTCGTTAAGATTTAGCTTATGCAGGTTCATGTATACCACGCCGGCTACCATAAAAAGCGCAAGCTTAATCAAAGAATGGTTGACCATATGGAGAAAAGTACCACGGACTGCCAGGGCATTTTCTTCTCCCAAAAGCCCCTGCATACCGATTCCTACCAGGATAAAACCAATTTGAGACATGGAAGAACAAGCCAGAGTCCGTTTCAAATCCACAGAAAATATGGCCAAAAGCGCCCCTATAAACATGGTAGAAAGGCCAAATCCCAGCATCAAAAACCCCCACTTGGGATCATGAAGAAACATATTGCAGCTCACGGCCAGAAGGCCGAAAATCCCGCTTTTCGTAAGAATCCCCGAAAGCAGGGCGCTGGCAGGGGCCGGAGCCACCGGATGGGCCTTTGGAAGCCAGATATGGAGGGGAAACACTCCTGCCTTGGCTGCAAAACCAAAAACCGTCAGGCCTCCGGCCAGATAAAGCGTCTCCCGCTCCTTTTCCCATACGGCCCTGCAGGCGGGCAAAAGCTCCGAAATTTCCAGAGTCCCCACCGTATGATGCAGTAAAAACAGGCCCATAAGCGTCACCAGCCCGCCAATGACCGCCACGCCCAGATACGTCCCCGCCGCTTTCATTGCCGCTTCCTTCTCATCATGGGCCACCCATACATAAGAAGTAAAAGACATGATCTCAAAGAAAATAAAAGTGGTATAAAGATCCGCCGAAAGGAACACCCCCATTACAGCTCCCAAAGTCATCAACATAAACAGGTAATACCTGTTCCTGTTCCGGTAATGGGTAAAATATTCTCTGGAAAACACCGTGGTCATCAACCACATAAAAGATGCCACCAAACTGTAGAGGATCCGGAACCCATCCAGTTCCAGATGGAGCCCTAATCCGCAAAAGCCCTCCCACCGGAAACTTTGCAGCACAAATCCGTAAGCTTCCGCATCGCTTCCTTTTGAGGAAAGCCCTGAGAGAAAAAGGGATACCAGGACGGCAAACTCCATTGCCACTGCGCCATCGGCAAAAAAATCCCGGCTCTTTTTGGAAAATCTTCCTATAATATAAGCAATGACAGCCGCCGCCATGGGCCAGACAGCCAAAAACAAAAGAATTCCATTTCCGTTCATATCATCACTCCTTTTGCCGCTTCCATAATAAAACGGGAAAGCGGCCCGGAATATAAACCAAACACCACAAGCAACAGGGCAAAAAGCGCCATGGGCACCAGCATACGCCAGCCTGGCTCATTGACCCTGGCCGGTGAAGAGCTTTTCCCGCCGGCCCCCGGAAAGAGTGCCCGCACAGTCACCGTCAACATATAAATCCCCGTCATAAGCGCCGAATAAAGAAGTACACAGACGGACAGGACGCCTATGGCGCCCCCCGCAGACACCGCCGCCTGGGCCAGGTTCCATTTGCTGATAAAACCGGCAAAAAGAGGGATCCCTGTGAGGGAAAGCCCGGCAGCCGTGAAACAGGCAAAAGTCACCGGCATCTGTCTTCCCAAATCGCTTAATTCATATACAAAATTTTTTTCTGTTTTGTGCATAATGGCACCGGCGCAGAAAAAAGCGCAGATTTTCATAAAAGCGTGAAACACCATGTGTAAAAGCGCTGCCGCAAGGCCCAGTGGATTCATCATCACCACCCCCAAAAGTACATAGGACAAATTGCTGATGGTGGAATAAGCCAGCCGCCTTTTTAAGTGTGCCTCCCGCACCGCCATGGTTGAACCGTAGATAATGGTAATGAGCACTGCCGCCAACACCACATAATGAGCCCAGGTTCCCCGGACAAAATCCGCGCCGTAGCTGTAATAAGTCAGGCGCAAAATGGCAAAGGCCCCTGATTTCACCACTGCCACCGCATGCAGGAGGGCCGTCACCGGCGTTGGAGCCACAGACGCCCGCGGAAGCCAGCCGTGAACCGGGAACAAAGCTGCCTTTACACCGAATCCAAAAAAGGCTAACACATACATGAACAGAATCGTATTTGTTTGAAATCCCGGCACTCCCCGGTTCAGCACACCTCCCAAAATAAAGTCTGCTGTATTTCCATAAATCAGGATGAACACAAGCCCCATAAAAGCAAAGGCCGCCCCTCCAATGGAATAATACAGGTATTTCCTGCTGGCTGCCCTGGACTCCCTGGTCCGGTAGTGAAGCACCAGTGGAAGGGTCACAAGCGTCAAAAGCTCATAAAAAAGGTAAAGGGTCACAAGGTTCCCAGCAAAGGCAATCCCCAGCGTCACGCCGTAAGCCATGGTATAAAAAGCAAAGAAACTCACATGCCTCTTGTCCCCTTCCATATATTCAGAGGCATAGAGGGCGGCAAAAGGCCACAGGAAAGAAACCAGGCCGGCAAAAATACAGCCAGCTGCGTCCAACCGGAAAAATACTTTCAGATCCCTTCCTGCCAGATAGAAAAGTACCGCCTCTTTCTCTCCCTCGTTTTCCAAAAGAATCAAAGCCCATACCAGGATACTGGTCACTATAACGATGGTTTCCGTAAGCAGCAGACAGTTCCGCTCCCTTTTTCCCGGATGCATCCCTTCTTTTCCCCAGGGAAGCCCCAGCATGAGGATACCTCCCGTCAAAGGAAGAAGCACCGGAACCGTCATCAATAATTGTATCATCCTACGCTCCCTTCCGCCGCCCTAAAAGCGGCCGTCAAAATAAGCCTCCGGCTGCCAAAGCCGCAGCATTTATGACAATGCCGGGGAACATCCCAAGCGCTACGGCCGCCGCCGTCATAAGAAGCATAGGCACAGTCATAAGAAGAGATTCCTTTCTTTTTTCAAGGCCGGCATAATCATAACCGGTCCCCGGGAAAAAGCCATGGATCACAACCGGCAGCAGATACCCTGCCGTCAAAAGGGCGCTGACAAGAAGCACTGCCGGGCCAAACCATGTGAAAGCCCCGGTACCGGAAGAAAGAGCGCCTTCCGCCAGATACCATTTACTCACAAAACCACTGGTGGGGGGGATTCCAACTAGGGTAATGGACACCAGCGCGAAACACCAGAGCGTCACCGGCATTTCCTTCCCAATGGCAGAAAGCTCTGAAACCTTTGTCTTTCCCGTCTGCCAGATAATGGCCCCGGCTCCCAAGAACAGCGTATTTTTTACCAGAGAATGAAATACCACGTGGGCAATGGCCCCGATAAAAGCAGTCTTGTTCAGCAGGCCCAGGCCGAACAGAATATAAGATACCTGGCTCACCGTAGAATAAGCCAGCCGCTTTTTAAACCCTTTTTCTTTGTAAGCAAGCATAGATCCCATAAATACTGTAACGAGAGCCAGCGAAATCCATACTATCTGAACCCAGGTCCCCCGGAGAAGCTCCGGGCCAATGACATAATACGCCACACGGATGACTGCCAGCACCCCCATTTTTGTAATGACACCGGAGAGTACGGCGCTGGCCGGCGCCGGGGCCTCAGGATGGGCTGTGGGCAGCCAGCCATGCATGGGGAACATTCCCGCCTTTGTGGCAAATCCCACAATCAGCAGAAAGGCGGAAGCAAAAAGAATCCCTTCCTGCCCTTGAACCCCTTCCAAATCCAGGATCCCTCCCGGCGCAAAGTTCCCAATGCCTCCAAACCCGGCCAGGAAAAAAATCCCAAAAAGCGCCATGAAAGCTCCCGCCACTGAATAAAATAAGTACTTGAGCCCAGCCAGAATCGCCGGCCTGGTTCCCTCATGAAATACTAAAAACAGCGATGTAAACGTCATGACCTCAAAGAAAACATAAAAGCTCACCAAGTTGCCTGCAAATGAAAGGGCCGCCAAAGCCCCCTCCACAATCAGGTAAAACCCAAAAAACCTTCCCTCATTTTCTTCGTGATCCATATAAGGGAAGGCAAAGACCCCCACCAGGAGCCACACCGATACAGACAAAAGAGAAAAAATCCGTGAAATCATGTCTACTTGGAAATAGATCTGAAGCGTATCTGTAAGCCGCCATAAAACAAGGGATTTTTCCCCTCCCGAAATGCACACTGCAGTAAAAGCCACCTCCAGGGCAAGGGACACAAACACAAGAAAGCGTCTGCCCTTTTTCCCAAACTTTGCCTCCGGCAGGGCCAAAGTCAAAATCCCCGCTACCATAGGAAAAAATACCGGAAGCAACAAAAGAAATTCCTGTTCCATGATTATCCTCCTCATACCGTCAAAGGTTTTTCATAAAAACATGCCTAACCCTGCGTTAATGCTGTCCACAATCGGTTTTGAAAAAAGCCCCAGCACCAGATTTACAACAATAAACAGGAAAGACGATACCTTCAGCATTTTCGACGCCTGATGGGACTGATCCGGCCCGTACTCTCTCTCCGACGGAGAATAAATGCTGATAACCAGTCTCAGGAAGTAAATGGCATTTAAAATGGTGCTGACTGCCAGGCCCAAAATGGTAAACACCATTTTATGGGGACTCTGTACTGCCGCCGTTGCAAAAAGCAATTTAGAAATAAAACCAGACAGCATGGGAAATCCCACCATGGAAAGCGCCCCCGCGGCAAAGGCAATCCCCGCAGTCCTGTTCCGGTAACCGGAACCCCTCAGGCTTATATAATCCGTCTTCCCCCCGGAAACTTCATAAAGCCCCACAGCGCTGATAAACAACATGGATTTTGTGGCTGCATGGGTAAAAATATGAAAAATAGCCGCCACCATCCCGGCCTGGGTCCCAAGGCCGATGCCCATATAGATATAACCGATCTGGGCTACGGAAGAATAAGCAACCATCCTCCTTGTATCTGTTTCCCGGATGGCACGGATGGAACCCATCAGCATCCCGAAAAGGCCGAATACAAATAGAATGTTCAATACCCCGCTGCTTATGACGGTGCCGTAGCCAATCACCCGGTAAAAAACCTTGATCAACAGGAAAATATACCCTTTCGACACAAGACTTGACAAAATAGCGCTGGACGCCGGGGTCGCATAGCCATAAGTCTCCGGTATCCATGAATGGAATGGATACAGCCCGCTTTTGATGGCAAGGCCCACAGACATTAACCCGATGACCACCAAAAGCGGCACATCATAGGCGCCAGCTGCCTGAATCATCGCCGTAGCCTCTCCCGCCGGTTCCATGAGAAGATGGCCGGTAATGTCATAAAGCAGTGTCAGGCTGATGAGAAACATACCGGAACCCAAAAGACTCATGACCATATAACGGATCGCCGCCACGATTCCGTGGCCGTCCTGTTTAATCATAATCAAGCCACAGGCCGCAATAGTATTGATCTCCACAAACACATAAGCCGTAAACAGGTCATTAGTATAAATCAATGCCAGCAGGGAACTCATGAGGAGATCCACCAGAATAAAAAACAGGTTGGTCTTTGTCCCTTCCACGTCTGTAAACACATGGCTGATCCCGCCAAGCAGCGAAAGCAGCATAATGGCAGAAAATCCCGTAGCCGTCAGAGCTTCCAATACACCTGCCCGGATTTCATTGCCCCAGGGGGCTGGAAAATGCCCCATCATATAAGTAAAACTTTCCCCTGTATGAAGGGTATACATCAGTACCGCGGCTGACAAAAAAAGTTCCGCCGTCACCATGGCGAGGCAAAGCCGTTTTGCCCACTGCCCTTTCAGTACGGAAGATACAATACCGCAGAACATGGCCAGGATAATAGAAAAGAAAGGAAAATTCCGAATAAACTCCATCACTGCCCCTCCTTCCGCCACTGAAACACGATCTCGTCCAGATCCAGAGAGCCATACCTTCTGTAAAGCCGGATGGTAAGGGACAGCATAAGGGCAGTTACACTGACTGACACCACGATTCCGGTCAGCACCAGCCCATCCGGGATAGGATTGGTATAGGCGGCGGCATCCATGACTCCGTCATTTAAGATGGGCACCTGCCTCCCGAAGATATACCCCTTGGCCGCCAGGAACAAATATACCGCCGTATCCATAATATTTAAGCCAATAATTTTCTTTATCAGGTTTTTGTGAAGCAGAAGCGTCGTAAATCCGATTCCAAACAAAATCATAGACACTGTCTCTTCCATATTTGCCGCCAGATGTGCGAGCATATTCACATGCCCCCTTTCCGAAACAGCGTGTAAAAGGCATACATGGTACAGGCTACCACCAGCCCCACGCAGATATTAAGCGGCAAGATAAGGCCGCTGGAAAGAATAGCCCCCGGCGTCCCCAGAGGAATCCCGCTCTCCAAATGGTTGGCCCCCGTAAAAAAAGAATAACTTTTTGCCAGGCAGTAAAAGGTCAGCGCCGCCAAAGTAATCCTGCGAAAAGTTTTTTCCGTAAAGAACCGTTCCGTCTTCTTAAATCCAAAAGCGTTCAGGTATAAAATCAGCCCGGAGCCAATGATTGCCCCGCCGGAAAAACCTCCTCCTGGTGATAAATGTCCGTTTAAAATAATGTAAATCCCAAAAATAAACAGCAGCGGAACCAGGACACAGGAAACCTTCTGGAGAATCAGGTCATTTTTCGGCTCATAAATCCTGTCGTTTTCTTCCGCCTGTTTCTTTTTCATTTTCTCCCTGTCGTCAGAGTTGTCCAGCCGCATCAGTACCTGGACGCAGGTGGCCGCAATAAACAAAACACAAGATTCCCCAAAGGTGTCAAAAGCCCTGTAGTCTAAGATCATACCCGTTACAAAGTTGGTGGCCCCTGTCTCTTCCACGCCTTTTTCAATATACCGGGCCGATACTTCATTATTGATCGGGTTGTCCGGATTTCCAAATTCCGGCAGATAAACCACGGTCCAAAGCAGTACGCCAATCAGCATCAGACATAAAACCACCGACGCCAGGCGGTTCACCACCCGGAAGTACTTTAGTTCTTTATTATGCCGCTCATCATAGACCGCCGCATTGATCTTCTCTTCATTGAGCTTCGGCCCGGAAAGCTCTTCCGGCGGCCGCCGCCATACCGGCTCTTTCGTTTCCAGCTTTAGCTCCGTGGGAGCGGCCTCCCCGTCCACCCATTTTTCAAACCGGTGGAAACGGCTGTTTTCATAATCATTTCTAAGCCTGCTCATTTTCCGCCCCTCTTCCACTGTCTGTTTTTTCCGCTTCTGTTTCCCCGTCTGCGCCGTCCTCCTGCTGTTCCACCTGGATGGCCCGGATTTTTTTCAGCGTCACGAAAAACAAAATACTGGTCACTCCGGCTCCCACGGCAGCCTCCGTCACCGCCAGGTCAGGAGACTGGAGGATGACCCAGATAACCGCCATGATGGAACTATATGACATGTAGATAATAATAGAAGTCAGAAGCTTCTTTGTAAAACTCACGGCCAGCGCGCAGACAATTAAGCCAATCAAAAGAAATAATTCAAAGATCCTCATGATGATCCACCTCGATTTCCCCCAGATCTTCGTCAGTCATCACTTCCAAGCGGCTGATCATATGCCCTGCCACCGGGCTTGCCAGCCAGAAAAACAACACCACCAGCAGAAGCTTGAAAGAAGCAAAGCTGATTCCCTTCCACACAACCAAACCCAAAATCATAAACAAGATCCCCAGGGTGTCTCCAAGGGCCGCCGCATGGATTCTGTTGAGAGCCCGCTTAAACTTATTTACGCCTATGGCTGCCGATATGAAAACCAAAAGCCCTAAAAGAAGAAAAACCGCTGAAACAATAAGCCTTACCCATTCCATTATTTCTTCCTCCTTTCAGGATTCGCCTCTGCTTTCCCGTCTGTCTGTATTCCCTCTTCAGCCTCTACTTTCTGCCTTCTCTGTATTTCCGCCCCCGTCTGCTCCTCCGGTCCCTTTTTCCGGCCAGCCGCCATATCCTGGTGTCCCAGGTTATCTTCAATGGCTGCAATATCCCCCCGGATACCTCTGCGTTCCAGATAAATCCCTGTGTAGACTTTCGTGAGCACCACCACTGCCAGGAAACTCACCATCGCATAGATCAGGCAGACGTCGGTAAGATAATCTTCCGCCTGGTATACAGATAAAATCGCAATAATCACAATGATCATTGTTCCGATCATATTGACTGCAATGATCCTGTCCGCAATTTTCGGGCCTTTTACAGAACGGATGATGGAAACCAGAATCAGAATAGCAAGAATCACCATACATCCCATCAGGATCACCTGATATACAGCATCTGCACTCATTTTCCTCCTGCCTCCATTCTCCTCAAAATGCGGACGAAATCAGAATTTTCCATTCCTTCTGCCATCCCTTTATCCAGGCAATGGACACAAAATTCATCACCCTCAACGGATACCGTTATGGTACCCGGCGTCAAAGTAATGGAATTGGCCAGAAGTACTTTACAAATCCCTGATTTCAAATCCGTTTTAAAATAAATCAAAGCCGGCTCAGGCACATACTTCGGCGACAAAATCAGCCGGAGTACCCCCATATTCGCCTTGGCGATTTCACGGACCAGTATCCCCAGAAAAACAAGGAACAGCCCTGTATTTTTATACAACAAAAAATCCTTCTTCAGGCTATAATCCATAAAGCGGCAGATAAACCAGTAAACTGCCACTGCTACCGCCAGCCCGAACAGAAGGATTTCCCAAGTGAATCTCCCGTTTAACAAAATCCAGAAACCTAAAAATAAAAGAAACATTTGAATTAAGTCCTTCCCCGTCATTTTGAGGCTGAATCAACATAATCCGGCCATAAAGCGCATCCTTTCCCTTACGCCGCCTCGAGTATATACCTCTTTTTCTAAAAAATCAAGAGATTATTCTGTGAATTCAAATGTTAGAAATTTTCCGCAAAATACAACACAAAATTCCAAGCCCGCTGCAAATATAAACTAAATTCTGGACAGATACCAACACCAGAAAATATTGGCTGAGGCCGTGGAAAACCCAGGAATCCCCCGGCAGCCGCAATGCCGCCCTGGCGCTCACAAACACAAGAAGGGCAAAAACTAAAAATGAGGTAATACCGCGCCCTGCATCCACCCGCAGAATTTTCCCTTCATAATAAACGCGCCTTTTGGAAAGCAGCCACAGCATGGAAAACGCCCCGTAAGCCATGGTAGACAGAGCTAAAAGCAGATAAACAAGTTCCGCGTAGTTTCTCTCCTCCACTGCGCGAAGCGCGGAACCCAACGCCGCCCGTTCCATCCAGAATCCCCGGAAAAGCCCTGCCAAAAGGATTCCCATAAGAATAAGGGAAACCATCCGTAAAATGGCCGGATGCCACCAGCGTTTTCCTCTGCTTTTTCTTTTTTTAGCCTGGCGAAGCACACCTCCCGACGCTTTCACCTTCTGTCTGCGGGGAACAGTTTTTTCCTGCCATGGTTCAGGTTCCTGTTCCAGATTCGCGTAAGGGTCTTTTCCATACTTAGAATATGGAGTATTTTTCTGTATTTCATGCGGCGCTTCATATGATTCCCTATATGGTTCTTTATGGGGCTCCCCAAATTCTTCATATGGCTCCACTGGTTCCAGGACTATGGTTTCCTCCATATCCCCGTCTTCTTCAGATTCCCAGAATTCCGGTGTTGTTTCTGAAATCCATTCATTATCTTCCGGCACAAAATCTATCTCACCATCTGTCATTCTTTCTCTCATCTGTATCCTCACATTCTTTCTCTTTAAAACCCGTCCGGCAAAGACGCCCCTGTCTGTACACACCCCTGCCCGCAGGCGTCCTCCACCGTCAATAGGACACCATTTTAACATATCGGCTTCCAAAAGGCAAAAACTTCACAAAATCTTCAGAAACTCACACACCTTCTTCCTTCTCCATATTATACCAGTAAGCAAACCCACAGGAGAATCAAACCCTTGAACATGAAGACACTCACAAAGCGAATTTTCTGCCTCACCCTGTGTACCCTGCTGCTCCTTGCCACTTTCGCAGGCTGCGGGCAAAAGTCCCCCGAAGAGAAAAGCAGTGGAAATAACGACAAAAAAGAACTGACTCCCGTTACTTTAAGCGAGGTTGCCCATTCCATTTTCTATGCGCCTCAGTACGTGGCCATTGAACTTGGATATTTTGAGGAAGAAGGAATCGACCTGACCCTTATAAACAGCGCCGGAGCCGACAAGGTAATGACTGCCCTCATTTCCGGAGGAGCCGACATCGGTTTCATGGGTTCTGAAGCCAGCATTTATGTTTACGCAGAAGGAAGTTCCGATTATGCCGTCAACTTTGCCCAGCTCACCCAGCGGGCCGGGAACTTCCTGGTTGGCAGGGAAGCTGACGAAGATTTTGAATGGGAAGATTTAAAAGGAAAGTATGTCCTGGGAGGCCGGGCAGGCGGTATGCCGCAGATGGTATTTGAATATATTTTGAAGAAAAACGGCATTGACCCCAAAACAGATCTTACCATTGACCAAAGCATTGATTTTGGTTTGACAGCAGCCGCATTTATGGAAGGGGATGCCGACTATACCGTGGAGTTTGAGCCTTTCGCCACAAAAATAGAACTGGAAAATTCTGGAACCGTGGTAGCCTCCCTGGGTGTGGATTCCGGCTATGTCCCTTATACGGCTTACTGTGCAAAACAAAGTTATTTTGAAGAACATGCCGACATTGTCCAGGGCTTCACCAACGCCATCCAAAAGGGCCTCGACTATGTAAACAGCCACACAGCCCAGGAAATCGCCGCTGTCATCAAACCTCAGTTTGAAGAAACGGAAGAAAGCACCATTGCCACCATCGTAGACCGCTATCTTTCCCAGGATACATGGAAAGAGGATTTAGTATTCCAGAAGGAAAGCTTTGAACTTCTTCAGGATATTTTAACGGAAGCCGGAGAGCTTACCGAACGTGTTCCCTACGAAGAGCTGGTGACGACAGAGTTCGCCCAAAAAGCAAAACAGTAGTTTTCCGAAATAAGCAGGGACTGTTGTAAAATATAAAATCTTCTGATATTTATGTCTGCCCGGAGCCGGCCTACCTCCGGGCATATATAAATCCAGATATTTTACAGCAGTCCCCCTATTACTGTAAAGTGACAAATCTTTCATCTAAATGTCACGGAGTTGTAAGGTAAACGTGTTATCCTGAATAGGAAGGAGGGATAACTTATGAAACACACTTTAAAATTTTTCCGAAAACTAATCCTGCGCCTGTCCGGCGCCGCTTTACTTGTATTTGTCCTGGTTCTTGGTTTTTATGGAATAAAGGGATATCAGATGTACCGAAATGCAGTTGCAGAAAGCAGCCTTCACGAAAGGGTGGAAGAAATCCGCAGAGCGGAAAATTTCACCGCCTATTCCAAACTCCCCAGATTTTACATAGAAGCTACCATATCCGCCGAAGACCGCAGATTTGAGCAGCACTGCGGAATCGACCCCATCGCAATCTGCCGCGCCGCATGGGCAGACATAAAAGCAATGGATTTTGTGGAAGGAGGCAGCACCATTACACAGCAGCTCGCCAAAAACCTGCTTTTTACACAAGAGAAGCAATTAGAACGGAAGGCCGCTGAAGTTTTTGCCGCATTAAAAATGGAATCAGACTATACAAAAGAAGAAATTTTTGAACTCTACGCAAATACCGTTTACTTCGGCAGCGGTTATTATGGCATCTATGAAGCAGCCATGGGATATTTCGGAAAAGAACCCCTCAAATTGACAGACTACGAATGTGCCATGTTGGCAGGGATTCCCAACGCCCCTTCCGTTTATTCCCCCCATGTCAATAAAGAATTGGCTTCAAAAAGAGCCGAACAAGTCCTGGACAGCATGTTAAAAAACAAAAGGAACTCCCGTAAGGAAGCAGACGGCCATACGCTTAAATCTATATGGTAAACTGAATCACACAAAACGCCCCGTATACCAGAAGAAGCACAATCCCCTGGAATCTGGTCAGCTTTTCCCTTGCCAGGGCAGGTATTGTCAGAAACAGCATGACAAACATCATAACCGGAATATCCAACACAAGGGAAGCATTGTGCCCGGCTATCGTGGCATTTTGAGGGATATCAAAAGGCGCCAGCGTGATCGAAAGGCCGCTTACCAAAACCAGGTTAAAAAGATTCGCCCCGATAATATTTCCAAGGGAAAGGGCGCCATGGCCTTTCGCCAGGGAAGTGATGGCTGTCACCAGCTCCGGAAGGGAAGTCCCAAGGGCCACAAAAGTCAGCGCAATCACCGATTCCGGCACACCGATGGCTTGGGCGATATAAGTGCCGTTGTCCACCAGAAGCCTTGCGCCCACAGCAATAAACGCCGACCCGGCCACTAAAAGCAGCAGATCCTTTCCCATGGAGCCGCTTTTCTCCTCCTCTTCTGAAATAGGAGCGCCGGAGGCCTCTTCCCGGGAAGAAAGGCTGGCTGCCTGCAGCAGAGGCTCCTCCATCTCTTTTTGTCCCGGCATTTTCCCGATTTGCATCACTGTGGACACCATATATACAAAAAATATCAAAAGCAGAAGCAGGCCTGATAGCCGGCTAAAACGCCCGGCGCTATAGGCCGTCAGCACATAAAACACCGCTGCCGCAAAGAAAAAGGCCACTGGTGCGCGAAGGGTTTTCCTCTCTACTTTTGACGGCCTTATGGCAATGGTGAGCGCTGCAATCAGCGCTGTGTTGCAGATCACAGAGCCAATGGCATTTCCATAAGCGATCTCTCCATGGCCGCCTACGGCAGACGTGGCAGAAACCATAACCTCAGGAAGCGTCGTCCCGATGGACACCACCGTGGCCCCTATCAACAGCTCCGGCACATGGAATCGCTGCGCAATGCCTGTGGCCCCGTCCACAAACCAGTCACCGCCCTTGATGAGAAGGACTAGTCCCACGATAAACAAAAATACAGCAGCCAACATGATATTTCTCCCTCAGCATTTTTGAAAATTGTACCACATTTCCCTGATTCCCACAACGGAATCCCTGCGAATCTTCACATTTTTAATGGATTTTCCCCGTCATCTGCTCCACAACCAGCTTAAAAACTTTTGTTTTCGCCATGACGGCTTCACTGAACGAAATTTCCCCCTGGTAATAATGTTTCATTAAAAAACACAGAGCATCGTATTTCTCATCATCGTCCAGTATTTCTATATGGCCCCGTCCCACGGCACTGGCATACTTCATGGTCCATGTACAGCTTTTATCTGCGTTTTCCGCAGTCAGCCTGTGCCCGCAGTCCATCTCAAAACCGGCTCTGTTATCCTTTTCAATCAGATCATATTTCGTCCCCTCCATGGCGCCATGAAAATACAATTCTACGACTCCGTTTTTCACTGCCATTCCAAAATTAAGCGGTAGTATATACGGATATCCATTGTCGTTTAACGCAATCCGGCACACATCGCATTTTTCCATAATTGCAACGATCTCATCAAACCCTGTTATCTCCCTGTCTCTACGACGCATATAATCCCTCCCCAATAAATAGACGACTGTTTCCGATTACTATTGTAACACCAAATCCCCTTTTTTAAAAATAAAAGTTGATTCCCTTTCCCACACTTTTTGTTTGATTTTTGATTTTTCCTATAATATACTGGAAAAAGACTGTTGGCAGGAAACCGGAGGTAAGAAATCGTGAATATCCAGTACAAACAGCAAAAATTTCAAGCCGACGCTGCGAAGGCTGTCGTGGATGTGTTTGCCGGGCAGCCTTATTTGACGTCTTCCTATATGATGGACAAAGGCTCCGGATATCTTCAGCAAAGCCTCACCGACAGAGACGATTTCACCGGCTGGCGCAACCAAAAAATTGTGCCGGGGCTTTCCGACCAGCTGATACTGGAACAGCTCAACAAAGTACAGAGAAAGGGCGGCATAGCCCCCTCCCCCAGGCTGGAAGGCCGCGAAAACGGTTATCATCTCACCATTGAAATGGAAACAGGCGTAGGAAAAACATATACCTATATTAAAACCATGTATGAGCTGAACCGCGCTTATGGGTGGAGCAAGTTCATTGTAGTGGTTCCCAGCGTGGCCATTCGTGAAGGCGTATATAAGTCCTTTGAAATGACCCAGGGACATTTTGCAGAAGAATACGGAAAAAAAATCCGTTATTTCATTTATAGTTCATCACGGCTCATGGAGATCGACCGCTTCGCCTCAGACAGTTCCATCCATGTCATGATCATCAATGCACAGGCTTTCAATGCCAAAGGCAAAGATGCCAGGAGAATCTATATGAAGCTGGATGAATTCCGCTCCCGCCGTCCCATTGATATAATTGCAAAAACAAATCCCATCCTGATCATTGACGAACCCCAGTCGGTGGAGGGCAGGCAGACAAAGGAGCGGCTGAAAGAATTCCATCCGCTTTTGACGCTCCGCTATTCCGCTACCCACAAAGAAGGCAGCATTTACAACATGGTTTACCGGCTGGACGCCATGGATGCTTACAACAGACATCTGGTAAAAAAGATTGCCGTGAAAGGCATCACCCAATGTGGCTCCACCGCCACAGACAGTTTTGCCTACCTGGAGGGTATCAACCTTTCCAGGAAGAGTCCGACTGCCACTTTGCAGTTTGAAATCAAAACGGCAGGCGGGGAACTGAAGAAAAAAAGCCGTATTGTCAAAACCGGCGATAACCTATATGACCGTTCCGGCGGCCTGGAAGAATACAAAAACGGGTTTGTCATCAAACAGATTGACGGCCGCGATGATTCTGTGGAATTTTTAAACGGGATCAAACTTTTCGCCGGAGACGTCATCGGCGCCGTTGACGAAGACCAGCTCCGCCGCATCCAAATCCGTGAAACCATCCTCTCACACATTTACAGGGAACGGCAACTCTTTTATAAAGGAATTAAAGTCCTTTCCCTGTTTTTCATTGATGAAGTGGCAAACTACCGGGAATATGACGCTGCCGGCCAGCCTGCAAGCGGAAAATATGCCAGGATGTTTGAAGAAGAATACGCCGACATTATAAGCGGGCTGCAAATCTCCATTGGCGAGGATGAGTATATCAAATATCTGCAGGCCATCCCGGCCCAAAAGACCCACGCCGGGTATTTCTCCGTGGACGGCAGAGGTAAAATGGTCAACAGCAAGGTCGGAAAAAAAGAAACCACCTCCGACGATACCAGCGCCTATGAACTGATCATGAAAAATAAGGAGCTGCTCCTGGATCGTGACCCAAAGCGTTCTCCCGTGCGGTTTATTTTCTCCCATTCCGCCCTCCGTGAAGGTTGGGACAACCCCAACGTTTTCCAGATTTGCACTTTAAAGCAAAGCAGCAGCGATATCCGCAAGCGCCAGGAGGTTGGCCGGGGACTCCGTCTCTGTGTAAATCAGGACGGCCAACGTATGGATTCCAGTGTCCTGGGAGATGACGTCCATAATGTCAACATCCTCACTATTATTGCAAGTGAAAGCTATGAGTCTTTTTCCAAGGGACTGCAAGCTGAAATAGCGGAAGCTGTCGCAGACAGGCCTCTGTCCGTTACACCAGGCCTCTTTGTGGGCAAAGTCATCAAGGATGATAACGGCAGTCAACAAATCATTGACCAGGATACGGCATCCGCCATCCATTATGATATGATTCTGAACGGTTATATCGACCGCAGAGGCGCCCTCACAGACAAATTTTACAGTGACAAAGCAAACGGCAAAATCAAAGTGGCGGAAGAAGCGGCCGGCTTTGCTTCCGCTGTCATTAAAATCGTGGATTCCGTTTATGACCCTCGTATTGCACAGCCGGAAAATGCCCGGGACAGCGCCGTGGAACTGCAAGTGGAAGAAAACAAGCTTGCAATGCCGGAGTTCCAAGCCCTTTGGTCAAAAATCAATGGAAAATCTGTCTATGTGGTAGATTTCGATACGGATGAACTGGTCAGAAAAGCAGTCGCCGCCCTTGACGGCAGGCTGCATGTCTCAAAAATCCGCTTCCGCATGGAGGGAGGCGTCATGGATACCATCCACTCAAAAGAAGAGCTTCTTTCCGGTTCCTCTTTTGTAAAGGAAGAATCCCACAGTTATCATGCAGACATTATGGCAAATTCCAATATAAAATACGACCTGATTGGAAAGCTGGTGGACGAGACAGGGCTGACCCGCAAGGCAGTGATCGCCATCCTCCAGGGAATCCATCCATGTGTGTTCGATCAGTTTAAGAATAACCCGGAGGAATTTATTGTCAAAGCCGCCGCCCTTATCAATGACGAGAAAGCCGCTGCTGTCGTCCAGCATATCACTTACCATGTCCTGGAGGAACATTATGACACAGATGTGTTTACTGCCCCGTCCATCAAAGGTAAACCCGGCGTCAACGCCATGAAAACAAAAAAGCACCTGTATGACCATATTGTTTATGACTCCACAGGCGAACGGGATTTTGCGGCAAACCTCGATACCAATGCAGACGTTGCAGTCTATGTGAAGCTCCCCCGCGGTTTTTACATTTCGACACCTGTCGGACGTTATACTCCCGATTGGGCGATTGCTTTTTATGAGGGGTCTGTAAAGCACATTTATTTTGTGGCAGAGACAAAAGGTTCCATGGATTCCATGCAGCTGCGCCTGATCGAGGATTCCAAAATCCACTGCGCCAGGGAGCATTTCAAAGCCATCTCCGGCGGGAATGTTGTCTACGAAGTGGTAGACAGCTATAAATCGCTCCTTGAAGAAGTGATGAAATAGACGATGAAAATGCTGTAAAGAGCCGAAACGGCGCCCCCGGGCCTACCCAGCCGCCCCTGCCTGTCTCCAGTCCTGCCACGTTGATTTTTTGGTTTTGCTGCGCCGCCTTTTACCGTCAGCCGCCGCTTCCATAGAAGCCGGTCAGCGGGACTGACGGCGCTGTACTCACAAAACCTGCAAAATCTGCCTATCGGACAAGGCCGGAGACAGGCAGGGGCGGCTGGCGGATAGGCTCATAGGAACGCCGTTTCGGCTCTTCCAATTCTTTTCATCTTTGTTTAAAGAAGAAAGCAACTAAGATTCCTACAATCAGAACCCCGGCGGAAAGCCCTGTCAGCACCCATATGATGTTCTGGTTTTCAGTTTTCTCCCCCTGCTGTATGATTCCATCCTGGCTTGCCGGAATTTCTCCCCATCTCCCCGGCATCCCTTCACCAAGTGCTTCCTTCTGGATCCCGGGCGGATTTCCACCCGGTGTTCCTTCCGTCACCCCTTCCGGTAGTTCTCCGTTTAAATCACCGCCTCCGTCTCCCGGCGGCATCCCATCTGGCACTTCCCCCTGGGGAAACCCTTCCCCACTGTCCTTCAGCCCTTCCTGGGGCCGCCCCCCGATACCCGCGGAATTATTCATGGCCCCCATGTCTGAAACTTCAATGTCTCCCGCCGCAACAAAAGTGGCTGTATCCTGCTCTCCTGCCTCCGTCCCGATGGCGCCGTCAAGCTGCCCCCGGATACTCTCCGCCCGTAAAAGACAAAATTCTTTTAGAGTATCTATTCCTGTGAGGAATTCATCATAAGTGCAGAATTTCGTCGGATCTTCTTCCACATAGGGGGAAATCATCGCCTTAACAGCCTCCAGTTCTTCTGCAAATCTTCCGCTTTCAAAATATCCGCCGACCAATTCCGAAAAATACTGGTGATACTGTCCTGTATACACCTCATCCGCAAAAATCCAGGACAGCATCGGACGCTCCTCTATACTGCCGCCTGACACCGGCGTATCAATGGGAAAATTGATTAAAGTTTCTGCACTTCCCCCGGATTCAAATCCCCCAAAGGCCAGGTTATAGTCCCAGGGGATCATGGAAAGCTGTCCGTCCTCTTCATAAAGATAATAATTATGAACCATTGTCCCTGTATAGCTGTCAAAATTCAAGACAAAATTGTGGGCCACAAAATAGCGAAGTACGCTGTCCACATCCACGGCCTTCTCCAGCCCTTCTCTGCTGCTTAATTTTTTCAAAGCGCCGATCAGCCGTTCTTTGTCTTCTTCATCCGCTTTTGTTTTGACATTATCGAAAATGTTGGAATAGCTTTCCGGTTCATCGTCTATATACTGGAGCAGTACGTCGCCGTTTCCCATGGACGCTCCCATTCCCTGTGGGGTTCTGTTTCCTTCCTGGAATCCTTCTTTTCCCATCTCCATACTATCCGGCTTATAAAGCTGCCCGTAACTGCCGCCATAATTCCGCTGGAGAAAGGCTTCCTCCACTCCCTCCACAGCCAAATAAAGCCCCCAGTCTTCTCCGTTTACAGAAATCATCACATAACTGCAAAGGGGCGCGGCAGCGCCCGCCTCCTCCATCAGCCGGTACGACAGATAATCCTTCAAATAAGTAGTATCCTGGATCATATTATTCAGGCACAATTTGTCAAGCCCATAATAGGTCTTCGCTGTATCGTAATGGTCAAATTCAACTTTGAAACTGTACCTGTCGTTTCCATAAGCCGCCACCTGGGTGAGGGAAGTATTTCCTTTGGCGCGGATGGCCACATTTTTGTAAGCCTCCCCGTCAATTACCAGGCTACATGCCCTGTATGATTCGTCTGTACAGGAACTGATGAAATCCTCCCAGTCCTCCATCACAATATCAATCCTATGTACCGTATCCCTCCGAAACAGTCGCCCTTCATATCCCATGGCTGCGGACACGGCCCGGACGCCAAAATTCCCGCTGTTCATAAACAGCACAGCAAAAACCAGTATAACAGGGAACACCACAGCGCAAATCCGGTCAAAATGTTTATATGTAGACATTTTTCATCTCCTTATCCCATATATTCCCCATTGTAGCTGACAAGCACCGCGCTGTTTATCCCGTCCAGTTCCGACAGCCCATTGATAAAATCCGTATTGTCTGAATCCATACGGATTTCCATATTCAGCTCAATACTGCCTTTTCTGGCTGCTTTGCTTTTGACGACGCACCTGTCCACCTGTGCCTCCAGAAACCTCCGCGCTTCCTTTTCAGCCACAGAATCCGTACAAGAGAGAACAACAATATAAGGGTTCCTATGGGGTTTTCTATTGACAAATACAAGGAGGATAAGACCAATAATCACGCTCCCCGTAATGGCCAGTACTATCATCCCGGCTGCCAGCACAATCCCGTCCGCTATGGCCCAGAATAAAAAGGCAATATCCAGGGGTTCCTTAATGGCTGTGCGGAAACGTACAATGGAAAGGGCGCCCACCATACCCAGGGAAAGCACCACATTGGAAGTCACCGCCAAAATCACCACAGTGGTGATCATGGTGAGGGCCAGTAGGGTGGTTCCAAAACTTGAAGAATACATAACCCCCTGGTAAGTTTTTTTATAAACCAGAAAAATAAACAGCCCCAGGCCAAAAGCCAAAATCAGGGCCAGCGCCATGTCAAGGAGACTGACGCTTCCGATATTCTCCAAAAAGCTTGATTTAAAAATGTCCTGAAAAGTCATAATATTTTCCTTTCTTCTCTTCTCCGGTTCCGGCGTCCTGCCTTTCCCGGTATTTTTCCATGTAGTTCCCTCTGCATCCTCTGCAATTTCAACCATAAATCCTACATGCGGCATATTTGGAAAAAGCGCCGGTCCTCCGGCCTGGAATCTGCAAGGCATCCCGGATAATATCCGGTAAAAACTCATTCCACTTCACTTCCAGGATGATGGGCGCCCCTGCAGGGACTGTAATTTGGAAAGGATTCAAAAAATCCCCAGGCTCCATCCCCAGCCGGACCTGATAGTCCAAAGTGACGCGTACCCCGCCCGTCCCAAATACAAACGGCTCCCTCAAATAGTCCACAATGATTTTTGGCCTAAGTCCCTGCTCCCTTAGTTTTACATACAATTCTTTTATGAGGGGCAGGCTACTCTGTGGCATCCACTCCCATGTCCCGTCAAGAATCATCTGTACCTGCTCTTTTGTAATCCTTTGACTTTCTTTGAGGCACAGGCCGTTCACCTTACTCTTTTTTTCCAGCCGCATCCACGATGTATCGTCATTGTAATAACGAATCCGGAATTTTTCACGTCTGTTTACTCCGTCCAGCTTTTCCCTCAATACTTTGTCGCCCATATTGTCAAAATAAAGGCTGCGGACACGGTACGTCCCTCCTGGCGCATGGCGGTCCCGTCCTGCCACCGCCGACATTCTCTGTCTGAGAACAAGAAAATCCCCGTAGTTTATTTCGTACTTCCATTCATGCCGGTATTTCGCCATAAAAAAACCTCCTGTACTTTGGTTTTTCCATTGTACAGAAGGAAGGTTAAGGTTTTATTGAACTTTTTTAAATACGAAAAAGTCTTTTTCAAAAATAGGAACAAAGATTGCACAAAGCGCAATCGCCGCGCGTGAGCGGGCCTGAAAGGCTAATTTCCTTTCCGCGA
>CAOKOS010000007.1 GCA_948470255.1 uncultured Lachnotalea sp. | reverse complement strand
GAAAGGCTAATCCCCTTTCCGCGAACTGCGCATCCTCCGGAGGATTTTTGCTTTATAGGACGCAATTTCCTATAAAGCAAAAAAGGATACCCTCTCGGATATCCTTTTCTATGTAAATCGCGTTTTTATTTTCTTGTTTTCTGAAGAAAATCTGGAATGGTAATATTCCCTTTATTTTCCGGGACACGATAACCTGCCCCGCTGCTGGGACTGCCAAAACTGGGAGCCACTGGACGGGGGGGGAGCTGCCTTGCCGCCGTCCCGGAAACTGCCTGCTTCCCTTGCGAAGGCTGTGTCATATAAGAAGTTGTAGCCTTTGCTGTGGACTTATAAGAGTTAAACCCGGAAGCTGCTGATGCGCCCATAGATGTTCCAGCGTTTTCAAAAGGCTCCAGTCCTGTGGCTATCACAGTAATGCTGGCTTCATCCTGCAGCGTATCGTCGTACATGGCGCCAAAAATAATATTGGCATTGTCACCGGCCAGATCCTGGACATAACTTGCAGCTTCGTTGGCTTCCATCAGGCCAATATCTCCGGAAATATTAATAATCACATGGGAAGCGCCTTCAATGGTCGTCTCCAGAAGAGGGCTGGACACCGCCTCTTTGACAGCCTCAATGGCCTTGTCATCTCCCTTTGCATGTCCAATCCCGATATGGGCGATGCCTTTATCTATCATCACTGTCTGAATATCTGCAAAATCCAGATTGATCAGAGCCGGGACGTTAATCAAATCCGTAATGCCCTGTACTGCCTGCTGAAGCACCTCATCAGCCCTCCGCAGCGCCTCCGGCATGGTGGTTCTCCTGTCTACAATCTCCAAAAGCCTGTCATTTGGAATCACAATCAGCGTATCTACGCTTTCTTTTAAGCGGTCGATACCATTGAGGGCATTGGTCATACGGGCTTTTCCCTCAAACTTAAAGGGCTTTGTCACTACACCTACTGTCAGAATTCCCATTTCCTTGGCAAGCCCGGCCACAACTGGAGCTGCTCCTGTCCCCGTACCGCCGCCCATACCGCAGGTGACGAACACCATATCCGCCCCTTTAATGGCTGCAGCAATATCCTCAGAGCTTTCCTCCGCAGCTTTCTGTCCCACTTCTGGCCTTGCGCCCGCACCTAATCCCTTCGTCAGCTTTTCTCCAATCTGAATCGCCGTAGGAGCTTTACAGAGCTGAAGCGCCTGTTTATCTGTGTTGACGCCAATAAACTCCACACCGCAAATATTTTCATCAATCATTCGATTCACAGCATTATTGCCAGCGCCTCCTACGCCTATCACAATAATTTTCGCTGAGCTTTCGGATTCGTTAATTCTGATCTCTAACAAAGCATTTTCCTCCCTCAATCTGTTGCTCCAAAAGCAAACACCTTTGAGCATGTGCCGCCACCTTTATAGCATAAGTCATTTTTACAAATTAATCAACTGTTAGTTTCACAAAAATCCTTTAATTTTTATGGGGTTCCTCCACCATCCGGCACAAAAGGATAAGAGGGGTTTTTCACATCCGGCTTGTATTCGTCCAGATATACCGTACCGGAACGGCCGGAAAGTTCCGGGTACATATCATGAAGCTCCTTCACCTTTCCCGACATATGGTCGGCATCCCCCAAAACCACCCGGATATCCCCCATAATCAGCGTCACCTTGTTTTCACTGTCAAAATCCATCCTCTCTGCAAAGAGCTGGAATTGGCCAAGAAGCTGGGACAGATTTAAAATTTCTGCAAAAACCGTATCGTCCTCCACCGGCAGCTTTTCATACATGACAATACTTTGGAATTTAATTCCCGTCACCAAAGGAATCTGGGGTTCCAGTTCCCTGGAGCTTTCCACAATGGTTCCCTCCCTGTCAAAATACATATAGGAACCCATATATTCAATACATCCTGCCAGGCTTTTTTCATAGACAATGATCTGTGCGGAATGAAGCCCTGTCACCTTCACACTGTATTTTTCCACAAATGGGATATCCTCCCGCTTTCCAAACTGGTTCCGGTAAAGGGCATAAAAGGTATTTCTGTCTTCGTTCCCGGAAAAAACCATGGAAAGAAGTTCCTCTTCTGTATAGCGGGTATTTCCCACAACCGTTATGTCGCTAATCCTTGTGCTATACCCAAACAATACCAACAGCAAAAGGAAAAGGAAGATCATTCCGAATATTTTCCGGCGTCTGCGGTTTTTCCTGTTTCTTCTCCGTTCTCTCCCCTCCATGTAATTGTCACGCTGCATGGCCAGGCCTCCGTTATCTTTCATATCTGATGCTGGCAGACACACTGAGGGCCGCCCCCATCTCCATCATCAGGAAAACAACCGAAGTGCCTCCGTAACTGATAAACGGCAGGGTAATCCCCGTATTGGGAATCGTGTTGGTCACTACGGCAATATTTAAAATCACCTGAAGGGCAATGTGGGACATGATTCCCACCACCAGCATCGCTCCGAACAAATCCGGCGCATTATTGGCAATAACCACAAATCTCCATATCATAAACAAAAACAAGAGAATCACACAGACAGCTCCAAACAGCCCTAATTCCTCGCATATAATAGAAAAAACCATATCGTTCTGCGCTTCCGGCACGAAGCCCAGCTTCTGCATACTCTCTCCCAGTCCCTTTCCAAAAAGGCCGCCGGAGCCAATGGCATAAAGCCCCTGAAGCACCTGCATACCGCCGTCCAGGGCAAACGCCGTCGGGTCTTTCCATACAAGGATCCTCTCCATCTGGTAATCCTTCAGGATATTCCACTCAATAATCTGATCGGAAAACACAGTTACAAACGCTGCCAAGCCTGCCACCAGGGCCACTGCCATGAAAAAACGCAGCTTTTTCCGGCTGGCCACAAAAAGCATAAGAAACACAATGCCCAGAAGGATAATGCCGCTGCTCAAATTGTTGTCTGTCACCAGAAAAATCAAGGGGGCCTGCAGGACCACCAAAAGAAGCTGCAGTCTCCACAAATCAATTTTTTTGGAAAATCTTGTCACAAGGCTTGCCATGGATAAAATCACCGCAACTTTCACGGCTTCCGCCGCCTGAAACAGAGAAGTATTTCCAAAACCAAACCAGCGTTTCTTGCCATTGTATTCGATTCCCAAAGGAGTATAATTTACCAGAATCATTAACACAAGAGCCAGGATATAACCGAAAACCGCTACCTTTGCATATCGGTGGTAATCAATTTTCGAGACAAGAAACATACATCCGAAACCGATCAACAAAGCCACCCCCTGCTTCTTCAGATAGAACAGGGAATCCCCGCTCTTGATCTGAGCCGCATAGGAGCTGGAACTGTACACCATAACCAGGCCAAAACAACACAAAAAGATAATTACGGCCAACAGGCTATAGTCAAAATACCGTTGCCGCTTTTTTTTCTGCCCTGTTTCAGGTTTTTCCTCCAGGCTCCGGTTTCTTTCGCCATCTTCCTCTGTATACCTGTTTTCCGCATATTGTCTTTCTATGTTCCGACCTGCCATGCGCTCACTCCAACCTTCACTTCTATCTTTTTATTCTTCTATTTTCCTGGCCAATTCCTTAAATATTTTCCCGCGTTCCTCATAATTTTTAAACATCCCCCAGCTTGCGCAGGCCGGCGACAAGAGCACTGCATCCCCAGGCTCTGCCAGCTTCTTCGCAAGCTCCATGGCCTCCTCCATGGAAGAAGCCATAAAGATCTGGTCAAATCCCAGGCTTTTTGCTTCTTTTGCTATTTTTTCCGCTGTGGCTCCCAGGAGAATCAGCGCCTTCATCTTCCCCTTGCATGCCTCAAGCCACTGGCCATAAACAGAACCTTTATCATAACCTCCGGCAATCAGCACCGTAGGCCGCACCATGGCCCGGATTCCCTGGATCGCCGCATCGGGGTTGGTCCCTTTGGAATCATTGTAATAAGCGACGCCATTCCTTTCCACCACAAACTCAATCCTGTGCTCCACGGCCTTAAATTCCCGCAAAGTATTTCTGATCACGTCCAAAGGTACGCCCATGGCATAAGAAACCGCGCTGGCCGCCATGGCGTTTTCATAATTATGGATACCTAAAATCTGAAGTTCCCCCACATTGACCAACACTTCCCTTTTCCCGGAAATCTCACTGACAATGGAGCTTCCCTCCAGATAAATGCCCCCCGGGATCCTTCTCTTGCTGCTGAACCAGAAAACTTTTATGGAAAGGCCGTCTCCAAAAGACCTCAGCGCCTGGTCTTCGTAATTCAATACGCAGACATCCCCTCCTGTCTGGTTCTTCACCACCAGCTCTTTCACCCGGATATATTCTTCCATAGAGCCATGGCGGTCCAGGTGATCCGGCGTCAAATTCAAAATCGCACTGACCTGAGGATGGAACGTATCAATGGATTCCAGCTGAAAGCTGGAAATCTCCGCCACTGTGACAGAATTTTCTTTTGTATTGAGCGCTTCTTTTGTATAAGCCGTCCCGATGTTCCCCACCACAAAACTGCTTTCATAATAATTCCCCAAAATCTGTCCCGTCAAAGCTGTCGTCGTTGTTTTTCCATTTGTCCCTGTAATGGCGGCCAGACGCCCTTTCGCATGGCGGAAAGCCGCTTCGATCTCGCTCCAGACAGGAACCCCCGCATCCTTTAGTTTTTTTACAAAAGGGGCTTTCATGGGAATACCCGGGCTGATGACACATGCCTCTATCCTGGAAACCACTTCATCGGAAAGCGCCCCCAGCACAATTTCCATCTCCCGTCCCGGAAAATGCGCCCTAAGCTCCTCCTGATCCAGGTTTTCATTACTATCATATAAAATCACAGATTTTCCTGTTTCGAGAAGCATCCCGGCAGCGCCGATCCCGCTTATGCCCCCGCCCGCCACAAGTATCGTCTGATTCATTATTCCATTCTCCTTTCCGCCTGCTACAAGGCCATATAAGCAAGCAGACACAGAAGACCCGTTATGGTGGAAAATACCGTAACAATCCTTGTCTCTGACCAGCCGCCAAGTTCAAAGTGGTGATGGATAGGCGTCATGCGGAACAGCCGTTTTCCATGGGTGCTTTTAAAATAAGTCACCTGCAGCATAACGGAAACCGTTTCTGCAAAATAAATGAATCCCACCATCAGGATAAAAATCGGGAGCTGTAACATAAACGCACTGGATACCACAAATCCGCCCAAGGCTAAAGATCCGGTATCCCCCATAAACACTTTGGCCGGATAAGCATTAAAAACCAAAAATCCCAAAAGGCTCCCCACCACCGCGCCGGTGACAGGCTCAATCCCGCCTCTTTCCCCTCCTGAAACCACGGTAAAGAACACAGCCACCAAAATCGTCACACTGGTGCACAGTCCGTCCAGGCCGTCGGTCAGATTTACCCCGTTATCCGTTCCCAATACAATAATGAAAAAAGCAGGAATAAAAAACCAGCCCAGCTCCAGGACCTTCCCTCCGGTGAAAGGAATTACCATGGCTGTCGATACCACATCGGAGGTCATAAGATAATAGCAGAGGATTCCCGCAATGACAAGCTGCCCTGAAAGCTTCTGCCAGGGCTTTAACCCTTCCGAACGCTTTAACACCACTTTAATAAAATCGTCCAAAAGCCCCACAATGCCAAAACCCACCGTAGTAAACAATACCGGAATGATCTTCGGATAGTCTTTTAAAAAAATAAGGCTCGTCACTGCAATACTGATGAGAATTGCGAGGCCGCCCATGGTCGGCGTTCCTGATTTCTTCGCATGGGCTTTCGGCCCTTCTTCCCTGATGGTCTGGCCAAATTTTAATTTCCTGAGAAACGGAATCAAAATCGGACAGAGCACTGCGCTGATGGCAAAGGAAATCAGCACAGAAATAATCGCTGCATATTTCATATGGCCACTCCTGTATTTCCCCCGAAGCTTAAAACACAGCTTCTGTATTTTCCCTAACTGTTACAGTATAAGGCTTTTCAGAAAAAGAATCAACCTTTAATCCTCTTCCAGGGAAGTCTCTTCTTTTTCAATGCCCAAATAAGGCAGGATATTGTCAAAAATATCCGCTACCACCGGGGCTGCGATGGTTCCTCCATAGTAAATCCCCTCCGGCTCGTCGATGGTGATAAGGGCAATGACCTGCGGGTCATCTGCCGGCGCAAATCCCAAAAAAGACGAAATATATTTGTTTTCACTTCTGGGAAGCTTTTCAGAAGTGGCTGTCTTTCCTCCAATCCGATACCCTTCCAGATAAGCTTTGTGCCCCGTCCCTTCCGCCACCACCTGTTCCAGGACATAACGCATGGTTTCACTTGTTTCTTCCGACAAAATCCTTTCTCCTGTTCCCCAGTCCAGCCGTTCAATTACAGTATCGTCGCTGTTTCGCACCTCCACCCCAAAATGAGGCGTCACCCTGACCCCTCCGTTTATGATGGAGCTGGCTGTGGTAATCAGCTGAAGGGGCGTGATCTGAAAAGACTGGCCAAAAGAAACAGTGGCAAGTTCCACCTCTCCCATATTTTCTTGTTTATGCATGATTGTGCCAGCCTCCCCGGGCAGGTCTATTCCTGTCCTGGAAAGAAGTCCAAACTGCTTAAAATACTTATACATATTTTCCACGCCTAGCCGGAGCCCCACCTCGATAAAAACCGGATTACAGGAATTCATTACGCCCTGCAGAAAGGTTTCCGCCCCATGTCCGGCCACTTTATGACAATGAATCCGCCTGTCTTCCACAACCCGGTATCCAGGGCAGCTGAAGGTATCGGTAAGGGACACCGCCCCCTCTTCCAGTCCTGCAGCAGCCGTAATGATTTTAAAAGTGGAACCAGGTTCATATGTATCATTGATACAGGAATTCCTCCACATCTTGTTCCGCAGATCCTGCAGTTCCTGGTCGCTTAAGCCTTCCGTATCCACCGGCGTATTTAACGTAAAGGGATCATTGAGGTCGAACTCCGGTACATTGACCATGGCCATGATCTCCCCGTTTTTCGGATTCATGACGATCACGGAAACCTGCCTGGCATTTTTTTGTTCCATGACCTTTTTGGCCTCCTGCTCCACATACTTCTGGATATTGACATCCAAGCTCAGATACAAACTGTTTCCCTCCACCGGTTCAATCCGGCCTTCCGCCGCCGCATCGATCTCCACACCTCTGGCGTCGGTCTGGGTGAGAATCATCCCATTCTGCCCTTTTAAATATTCTTCATAAATGACTTCAAGACCGATAATCCCCTGATTGTCCCCTCCTGTAAATCCAAGGACTTTGGAAGCCAGGCTTCCAAAGGGATAATACCGTTTATAATCCTCGTCCACTTTTACCCCGCCCAGGTCAAGGGCTCTTATGGCATCGCCAACGGATTTATCCACATTGGATTTGATGATTTCCCTGGAACTGACTTTTTCCACTTTTTTCCGTACTGTCTCTTCCTCAATTCCAAGCTGTTCTGAAAGAACAGCAGTCACTTCATCTTCATCGGTAATCTGGCTGTGGATCACCGAAACGGTACAGACAGTCCTGTTGTCTGCGATCACAATGCCGTTGGCATCATAAATCCGCCCTCTGGCCGCTTTAATGGAGCGTTCCCTCTCATGAAGTTCTTCTGCCAAAGCTGTATAATGAGCAGACTGGAACAGCATCAAATATCCCAGTCTGCCCATCAATATCCCAAAGCCTGTCAGACACGCTACAAATATAATCAAAATCTTCAGACGGTGATAGGTATAGTTGGGAACCATCCGTTCCCTCCTGTTTTTTTATAAAGCTTATTCAAAATCCCCCTGAAAAATTCCATTGTTATAAGCGCCGTTTTCTCCCTCAGGCGGATTCTCTCCGTTTACAGCTCCACCTTCTGGATTTCCACCTCCCTCAGGATCCCCGGCGCCTTCAGGATTTTCGGCTTCTACAGGTTCCCCGGCGCCTTCAGGATTTTCGCCTTCCCCAGGATTTCCATTCCCTTCAGGATTTTCGCCTTCCCCAGGTTCCCCGGCGCCTCCGGGATTTTCGCCTTCCCCGGGACTTTCAGCCCCTTCCTGGCCCTCCCCGTTTCCAGGAGTCCCTACTCCTTCCGGCAATGGCTCCTGTGTACTTTCTTGTTCTTCCCCTGTACTTCTGGTGGGGAACAAATTCAGATAAGGGATCACCGCCTCCCACAAAGACCTCGTCAGATTGGTGGCATGTCCGCCGGTAGACTGGTCTTCCACATTGGGTTCATCAATGACCACCATCATAAAATATTCCGGATCGCTGACAGGAAGGAAGCTGGTAAAGGATACCACATACTTTCTGTCACTTCTAGGCTGTTTCTCTGCCGTCCCTGTTTTTCCTCCTATCTCATAACCAGGAATTGCCGTGGACCAGGGCCTCTGGTTATCAACCATAGCCAGCATGGATTTTTTTAAAAAATCTGAGGTCGTCTCGCTGACTGTCTTCCGCACCAAGGTTTTGTCCACGCTTTTCACCACAGACCCATCCGGACGCAAAATCTCTTTCACCACATGGGGCGTATAATAATATCCTCCATTAATCAGTGAACAATGCGCTGCCGCCATTTGGATCACCGTAGCATTAAAATTCTGTCCAAAACTGTTTGTCACCAAATCAATCTCTGACATCTCTTCTTTTTTCTTTAAGATGCCGTCTTCCTCCCCCGGAAGGTCGATTCCAGTCTTACTCCCCAATCCAAAAACAGGCTGATATTTACAGAACACATCCGTACCGATCTGCTGTCCAATCTGGATTAAGGCGTCGTTACAGGATTCCACAATGGCTCCTTCCACATCCAAAAGGCCATGGCCGGACAAGTTGTGGCAGTTGATCCGTTTCCCCTCTGCATAATCCCAGCCGCCGTCACACATATAGCTGTCTTCCGGTGAAATCTTGCCCTCTTCCAGGCCCGCGGCTATGGTCAGAGGCTTTGCAGTAGACCCAGGCTCATAAAGGCTCTGGGTAACGTAATTGGACCATAATCCATTTAATGCCTCCAAACGTTCTTCCGCACTCATGGCCGCTATTTCTTCCTGGCTGTAATAACCGCTGACCGAAAGATCCGCAGGGTTGTTCAGGTCAAAATAGGGATAAGACGCCATGGCCAGTACCTCCCCGTTGTTGGGATCCATAATAATGACCGCCGTATTCTTCGCCCCAACCTCCTCATTGAACTTTTTAATCTGCTCTTCCACAATGGACTGAAGGTTCACATCAATGGTGGATACAATGGTATTTCCATCTACCGCATCCCGCGTCACCTGCTCCGCATCAGAATCTTCATTGATATAGCGGTAAGTCCTGCCAAAAGTCCCGGCCAGTTCATCATTATAGTACTGTTCCACTCCATAACTGCCGGACGCTCCGTCCTTCGATGCAAATCCGATCAAATCACAGGCCAAAGTGGAATACGGATAAATCCGTTTATATTCTGTCTCAAACCAGACGCCTTCAATTTTATCTTTGATTTTCAGATTATTGTTGATTTCCTCTTTTCTCTCCAGAAACTTGTTCCGTTCCTCTTCACTCATCCTCAGTGTATACCGGATATACTGGCTGTTGGGATTTTCAGCCAGCAGCTCTTCCAGCTCTCCTCTGTCGTATCCGTAACATTCCACCAGAAGATTTAAAGTCGGTTCCAGAATATTTTCATTGGAGTTTATAACGGAAGGATCCAGGATTAAATTGTAAACTGCCTCGTTGGCCGCCAGCACAGTCCCATTCCGGTCAGTGATTTCCCCTCTTTTAAAAGGAATCGTACCGGAAGACACGGTTTGCTGGGACAGAACCCGCTGTTCATACTCCAGGCCCTTTTCCTTCCCTATAAATCCCACTGCCACCGCCAGGCCGAGCAAAACCAGCGCCACCACAAAAAAGGTAAGCGCCAGTTTCTTTTTCATATATTTCCGAAAGATTTTCGGAGCCTTTTTTACAGTACTTTTTTCTCCGTTTTTACTCCTCTGGGATTTTTTCATGTTGCTGCACGTACTCGCTTTCTGTCCTGTCGTAATAAATGATCTGGCTGTCTTCCGGATATACCATTCCCATCTCTTCCGTAGCAATTTTGTAGATCCGGTTAATATCGGAGGCTGCTTCAATCCTGGACTGTGTCGCTTCATTGACTTCTTTAAGCCCGGCCAATTCCTGCTCCATTTCCTCCACATTCGTCATTCTTGTATAAATCGATGCCCGCGCCTGCAGATAATTTACACATACTGCAAGCATCAAGGCCGATGCGAAAGCTAAAAGCAGTACAAAAGTTGGGCTGATCTGCAATGCCCTCTCTTCAATTTTCCTGGCCCGCCGGGCCTTCTTTTCCTGTTCCTCATAAATGGGAATTTCCTGCGGATTTAACTGTTTTGCAGTATTCCCTTCTACTACATATAACTGCCGCCGTTCATAGTTCTTTGCCATCCTCTGGCCCGTCTGCCTCTTTCTTGCTGTCATAAATCTTCCTCCCTGGGCCAGGGCCGCCAAAGGCAGGCCTACACCCTTTCAAATACCCGAAGCTTGGCGCTTTTCGCCCGCTTATTATCGGAACATTCTCCCTCTGTGGGAAGAATCGGTTTCTTCGTAATCACTTTTCCTCTGCTCACCTTTCCGCACACACATACAGGAAATCCCGGAGGGCATGTGCAGGGATTTTCATTTCTCCGAAAGCTTGTCTTGACAATTCGATCCTCCAGGGAATGAAAGGTAATGATACAAAGCCTTCCTCCCGGTTTCAAAAGCCCGATCATCCCATCCATAGAATCTTCCAGCACTTCCAATTCGCGGTTCAGTTCAATCCGTATGGCCTGGAATGTTTTTTTCGCCGGATGCCCGCCTGCCATCCTGGCTTTTGCAGGAATCGCAGCCTTGATAATCTCCACAAGCTCTCCTGTCGTCTGTACTTCTTTCTTTTCCCTGGCCATCACAATATGCTTTGCAATGTTCCGGGCAAATTTGTCCTCCCCATAGTCCCGGATCATGCGGAACAGTTCTTCTTCAGGAAAGCTGTTGACAATTTCTTTTGCCGTCACAGCCTGCCTCCGGTCCATGCGCATATCCAGTACAGTATCCTCTTTATAAGAAAATCCTCTTTCCAGGGTATCCAGCTGATAAGAAGAAACCCCCAAATCCAGGAGTATCCCGTCTACCGCTTTTATACCCAGTGTCCCCAGCACAAATTCCATGTGCTCATAATTGCTCCGTACAATCGTTACCAGATCCCCAAAAGGGGCAAGACGCTCCGTCGCCGCCATGATAGCCGCTTCGTCCTGGTCAATCCCCACATACTTTCCAAAACCCTTTAACTTTCTGCATATGGCTTCTGCATGGCCGCCTCCGCCGAGGGTGCCATCCACATAAATCCCGCCGGGACTTATCTTCAGATATTCTACTGTTTCCTCCAACAACACCGGCTTATGTCCAAATCCCATGGTTAAAATCTCAGCTCCTCCAGTCCTTCGGCAATCTCTTCAATTCCGTCATAATCACTGGCATTCTCCCAGGACTCTCTGTTCCAGATTTCCACTCTGCTTCCCACTCCCACCAGAACCACTTCCTTTTCCAGTTCTGCATAAGTGCGCAGGCTTCCTGGAATCAGTATACGGCCCTGCTTGTCCACCTCACATTCACCGGCACTTCCAATAAAGAAACGCGAAAACTTTCTGGCATTTCCGCTGGTTAATGGCATATGGCTGACATTAGCAACAACAGAAGCCCATTTTTCCTCCGTGAATACAAAAAGGCACTTGTCCAACCCTTTTGTCACGATAAATTTGTCCCCGCCAGCCTCCCTGAATTTAGCGGGAACAATAAGACGCCCTTTGGCGTCCATCGTATGATTGTATTCACCCATAAACTGATTTGTCATCTGTGTCACCCAGCAATCTACCACTTCAAACCATTTGAAACCACCTTTTAACCACTTTCCACCATTTTACAGGATTTGCAGAGAAATAACAAGTGTAATCCCATCTTTTTTTCAAAAAAGTTTTCGACAGGCAGTTGTCCCCTTCTGACAAAGCAAGACTGTTTTTCCTAATATTAGGAAACAAAATTTCTTAATACGACAAAAAAAACCGGCAAATGCAGCAGCCAAATCGGCTTTCCGCATATACCGGCTTTCATTATGCCTTGGAGTCTTTTATATGTTTCCCACTGTTTTGAAGCCCTTATTTTTTCGTTTGCTCCAGATACTCTTCAATCAAGAAATCAAGCTCCCGACTCAGTTTTAAAACCTTCTCCGATGACACTTTTTCTTCAATGGCTTCATTTAATCTTTGTCTGGTTTCTTCAATTTTCTCTTTCAACTTCTGCACCCTCTGAATTCTTTCGTTATTTTTTTACCTGCTCCTTTCTACTAGTCATTCTAAGTCATTTTTCGTCAAAAGGCAAATGGATTGCATCGCATTTTCCTCTATTTTTCGACAAGTTCTTTCTCTTTTCTTTTTCGACAAAGTATGTTACACTATTACGAGTTTAATGCTGCACACAATTTAGGAGGTTTTTCCCATGAAATTAGGTATTGTCGGCCTGCCCAACGTAGGCAAGAGCACTCTTTTTAATTCCCTCACCAAAGCTGGGGCAGAATCTGCCAATTACCCCTTCTGCACCATAGATCCCAATGTGGGGGTAGTGGCTGTACCGGATTTTCGCCTGGGGCTTTTAGCAGATATGTATGCTTCCCGAAAGGTAACGCCAGCCGTCATTGAGTTTGTGGACATTGCAGGGTTAGTGAAAGGCGCTTCCAAAGGAGAAGGACTGGGAAATCAGTTTCTGGCAAACATCCGTGAGGTAGATGCCATTGTCCATGTGGTCCGCTGCTTTGAAAATGAAAATATCGTCCATGTGGACGGAACCATCGATCCACTCCGCGATATCGAAACCATTAATCTGGAACTTATTTTCTCTGATCTGGAAATCCTGGAGCGGAGAATTGCCAAAACTGCCAGGAGCGCATTTAACGATAAAGCCCTGGCAAAGGAATTAAACACCCTGAAAGCTGTCAAGGCCTGGCTGGAAGAGGAAAAGCCCGCCATTACCTTCCCTGCCTCTGACGAGGACGAAGAGGCTTTTCTCCATTCCCTCAATCTCCTGACTGGAAAACCGGTTATCTTTGCTGCCAATGTCTCAGAAGACGATCTGGCCGACGACGGGGTATCCAACCCATTTGTAACCCGGGTGCGGGAATTTGCCGCTGGCCAAAACAGTGAAGTCTTTGTAATCTGCGCCCAGATTGAACAGGAAATTGCGGAACTTTTGGACGATGAGAAAAAAATGTTCCTGGAAGATCTGGGGCTTTCTGAATCAGGCTTGGATAAGTTGATCAAAGCCAGCTATCGTCTCCTTGGCCTCATCAGCTACTTAACAGCCGGAGAACAGGAAACCAGAGCCTGGACCATAAAAAAAGGGACTAAAGCCCCTGCCGCCGCTGGAAAAATCCACAGTGACTTTGAACGTGGCTTTATCCGTGCTGAAGTGGTAAACTATCAGGCGCTTCTGGATGCAGGAAGCTACCCTGCCGCAAAAGAAAAAGGCCTCGTGGGCCTGGAAGGAAAAGAATACGTGGTAAAAGACGGGGATGTAATCCTGTTCCGGTTTAACGTATAAGGGGTAGGTTTTATGGATCCAATAGAAAAGAATCCTGCTATGCAGGATTCTTTTCTATAAAAAAAGCCTATTCCAGCTCTTCTTCCACCAGCTCATCAAACTCCGCCGCATCCAGAATCTCATCAAAAGCATCCGCCACCGCTTCATACTCTTCATCATCTTCGATATTCTGAAGATCCGGCTCACCGTTCGGCCCGGTTTCAAACCGGTACAGATAAACTTCCCCTTCTTCACCTTCCGGCGGATCCGTAGGCAGCAGTGCAATATAGTTTCTCCCGGCTGCCGGGAAAGTGGTCAGTACGATACACTCCATCAGGGAATCATCATCCAAAGTCAGGGTTACGGTCATCTTTCCGTCTTCTCCCTCGTTTAAAAATCCCTGGCCGCCGCAGCCGCCGGAGCAGGCGCTGCAGTCGCTGGAACATCCACCGCCTGCACAGTCATTCTCAAAGTTTTTTTCCATAACTATAAATCCTCTCTTTTTTATGCTGTTACTGTCAGTTGACAAGCTCATATATGTCGATAAGTGCTCTCCCCGGACTGCGTTGCTTTCGCCCCGTGTACATTTCTGTACGCATCATTTAAACGCCTTATCCTTGTCAACCGACGGTGCTGTCATCACTGTAGCAGAAAAAAACAGAAAATGCAAGGATGTATCTTTCACCAGATGAAATTATCCATTTCACCCTGGTCAAAGCAAATCATATCCTCTGTTTTTTCCTCTTCCCGCACCGGAAGGAATATGGACAGCTTGGTCATCCGGTGGCCACATTCCGGACAGCGGTAGCAGCGTATACCGCAGGCATAAACTCCAGCGGGAATTTCCGCTTTCCTGGATACTGGACGCAGGTTTTTCTTATAATAATCTGCTTCCCTGTGGGATTGATAATGCCCCACTGTCATTGGCAGCATATAAAGCTTACGTCCTGTTTCCTCCATGACATTCTGGCACTCTCTGCACCAGTCATCATGAAATACCGCCCGCATTTTCTTTAGAACCCCCATGGTCAGTTCCCCTTCGCCTTTGCATCCTTCAGCACATTTACCATCATATCCGCTTTGGAAATCCCAGTGAGGATATAATCACTGTCCATTCTCCACCGCTTATTGGAAGTAAAGGTATTGACGCGGATTTTCACTCCATCCACAACCAAAAGAAAGCTTACCCGACTGCTTCCTTCCATAAATCCTTTTCCACCGCGTCCGTCGTCTACCCACAGCTTTTCAATACGGCCCGCCGGCAGCACATAACTCTGGAAAGGGTTCCAGAAAAATAAAAGGGCAATGGAACCGTGGACTGCATCCACTACAATCATACAGCCGTCACTGTAAAAAGTATGATTGCGGATAAAACCGCTTTCATCCAAAGTCCTGGCCAGCTTTTTTTTCTTCATTTTATAAATAGCTCTTCCTCCCGCAACCCACCATACCACAGACAGCACAGAAGGACCCATCAAAAGGGCCACTGCCATATTTCCCGTCTGAAAAAAAAGATAACTAAGCAAAAAACAACAGGCTGTCACCAATGCAGGCACAAATATGTAAGCCAGCAAGTACCCTGCATGGATCTTTTTTACTTTTTTTGTCTCCATTTTCCCAATTCTCCTTTTTCACTCTTTTCCGTTTACCGTCCATCTACAAAAGCACATTTACCCTTGTCAATGGGCAATCCATTTTTATCTTTCAATGGAACCTTACCCTATTCCCACTCCGAAGCTTTCTTTTTCTTGCCCGCGAAAAAGCGCGGAAAAATCCCAATCTTGGAACCAAGCATATGGAAAAGAGGGAAACACACAACCACCGTGCCGATCTGAATCAAATTCTTGGGAAGCTCCGTATAATCTTCCTCACTGAGTCTTCCCCCCTCCCCCAGCATATCCACATAAAAATCTGTACGACTCAGTTTTTCCTTGTATTCAATCTGATTCAAGAAAGTTTCATTTTCTGTCAGGTCTTCATAAACCACACGCCCCACCGGCAAAATTGAATCACCGCTATATATGTCTTTTCCTGTGGCCTGTACAGAATCACCATTGATACAGGCAGCCACCAGCTCCCCTGACGGAAGTGTCAGCGCCTGCATATAATAATTCCCATAATACCCGCCTCCGCGGTTACGATACTCAATCCCGGGAGACACCACTGTAAAAGTCTCATGGGATAAAAGATCCTTAACATTTTCAGCCCGGTAAACGGATTCCCCCGCCGCGCCGCCGATTTCCCCATCGGCCACCGTATGCTCTTCCTCATAAGCCTCATAAGCCTTTGGCAACATTCTCTCCGCAATCTTAACCGGGACAAAGCTGACCAAAACACTAAGAGCCAGGCAAAGCCAGACATCAAACCGAAGACGATGATATCTCATAATTCCCACCTCACATTTTTCATTTTTGCGCCCAAAATGGAACTGCCAAAACGGTTTTATTATACTACAAAAAAGGGGGATTGTCACGCTTTTTGTCTCCTGGGGAACCGTGAAAAAAACCAGAACAAAGAATCCTGCTTGCAGGATTCTCCGCCTACGGCGGGTCGCTTCAGCGATATAATCCCCCTCCGCCGCAGTGCGATCCTCGCGGAGCGTTTTTTGCTTTATAGGACAATTTCCTATAAAGGAACAACGATTGCGCAAAGCGCAATCGCCGCGCGTGAGCGGGCCTGAAAGGCTAATTCCCTTTCCGCGAACTGCGCTTCCCCCGGAGGGTTTTTTACTTTATAGGATGCAATTTCCTATAAAGTAAAAAAGGGCCGTTGCAAAATATAAACTATCCTGATATTTTGCAACAGTCCCCTGATTTATTAAGGTGAATCTTAGGCAGTTGTCATATTTCCTGCCGTTTTTAACTTCCTCAGCCCGCTCTGCCGGCCTTCCTTGCTTCTTTTTTCTCTTCCAGTTTACTTACAATGATCGCACAGGCAGCATCACCAGTAATGTTGACAGTTGTACGTCCCATATCAAAAATACGATCCACACCAGCCACCAAAGCAATTCCTTCCACTGGCAAACCAACACTTTGAAGCACCATGGCCAGCATAATCATGCCTGCGCCAGGAACTCCCGCCGTTCCCACAGAAGCCAGTGTAGCTGTTAAAATAATGGTCAGCTGCTGAGGCAGTGTCAACGAAATCCCGAAACAGGAAGCAATAAAAATCGCACATACGCCCTGATAGATGGCAGTCCCATCCATATTGATGGTGGCGCCAAGGGGCAGGGTAAAGGCAGCTATATCTTTCCTGGCCCCCAGCTTTTCAGAACATTCAATGTTCAAAGGCAACGCACCCACGGAAGAAGAACTGGAGAATGCCATCATCATGGCCGGGAACATACCTTTAAAAAACTTAAGTGGACTTACTCCGCCCATGAGTTTAACGGTGGAGGAATAAACCACCACTGCATGGAGAACGTAGCAAAGATAGGCCACAAGCAATACAATGGCCAGGCTCCCCAGAATTTTCGGTCCATTTTCTGCAACCACAGGAGTAATCAGGCAGAAAACACCGATGGGGCTTAAAGCAATAATAAAAGCCATAATCTTCATGGAAACCTCGTTGGCGCTCTCCATGAAATCGCCAAAGGCTTTTCCCTTGTCTCCTGCCAGGATAATGCCAAACCCGAAAAAGAGGGAAGCCACGATCACCTGCAGCATGGTGGCGCTTGCAAAGGGCGCGATAATGTTGCTGGGGAAAATTGCAACTATGGTGTCCATAATACTGGGAGCTTCAGCAGCCTCGTATTCCAGGCCGGAAACTTCCAATACCGGAAATGCATTTTTAAAGATATTGGCAAATATAAGACCAATAATGATGGCAAAAGCTGTCGTACACAGATAGTATACAACTGTTTTTACTCCGATACTCCCCACCTTGCGGATATCTTTCATGGAAATAACACCAGAAATAATGGAGAAAAATACAATCGGCACTACAATAAATTTGATCAGGTTCAGGAAAATCGTACCAAAGGGCTTAATATAATTTACCGCAATCTCCGGCGTCCCCATAAAACACAAACCTGCGATGATACCAAGCGCCAGGCCGATAAAAATCTGGACTGGTAATGCAATTCTTTTCTTTTTTTCCATACTTTTACTCCCTTTCCATTTTTTATAATATATTGTATGTTAATATTCTACAAAACTTTTTGTAATTATGCAAGCTCATTTTGCAAATTGACTAATTTTTTATTTGATAAAAACGCTTTATTGTTTATTTTTTACATTACATTACCAACTTCCCCAAAAATATAACTGTAATTTAAAAAAAGCTGTTATAAAACAGCTGAATTTATACATACCCGGCACCCCTGCCAGTTTCTATGTCTGTCAGATAAACAAAGAAACTGGCAGGGGCGCTGGGTAAATGTAAACATCAAAATATTTTTCGCAACAATCCCTTTCTTTTCTATTCTTCCGGCCGTTCCCTGGGAATAAAAGTCCGGCCCGATACAAGCTGTCCTTTCTTTTCTTTTATATCCCGCGCTGCCTGGATGGCCTCTTGGGCAAAAACTGCCTGCGAATCCACCAGGACCTTTCCCCTTTTATCCGGCTTTTCATAGGCGCCGTCTGTCTGAAGGATATGGGACCGGACATTATCGGCAAGCTCTGTCTCCAGAATGTGAAGCGCCTGCTCTTTGTTCTCTTTCACCTCCACTGGGAATAAAAGCTCCACCCGCCGATCCAGGTTCCGTGGCATCCAATCGGCGCTTCCCATGTAAATCTCATAATTTCCACCGTTTCCAAAATAGAAAATCCTGCTATGTTCCAGGAAAGCACCCACAATGGAACGGACTGTAATATTCTCACTGACTCCGGGAAGCCCTGTCTTTAAACAGCAGATCCCACGGACAATCAGGTCTATTTTCACCCCAGCGGCTGACGCTTTATAAAGTTCCTCCATAATCACCGGATCACAGAGAGAATTCATTTTCGCAATGATCCTGCCTTCGTACCCCTGGGACACACATTTGACCTCCCGCCGAATCAAAGATACAAACCTGTTCTTTAACCACAAAGGCGCCATGGAAAGCTTATTCCAGGAAAGAGGCTCCGAATAGCCGGACAGCATATTAAATACAGCGCTGGCATCCTCCCCGATGGCCCGGTCGCAGGTCATGATTCCCGTATCCGTATAGAGCTTCGCCGTAGAATCGTTATAATTGCCTGTGGCCATATGGACGTAACGGCGGATACCGTCTTCCTCCTTTCGGACCACCAGGCAGATCTTGCAGTGGGTTTTCAATCCAAGAAGCCCATAAATAACATGGCACCCCGCCTGCTCCAGCCGTTTGGCCCAGAGGATATTATTCTCCTCATCAAACCGCGCTTTCAGTTCCACCAAAACTGTCACCTGTTTCCCATTTTCCGCAGCCCTTGCAAGGGCCGCCACAATGGGCGAATGGCCGCTGACCCGGTATAAAGTCTGTTTGATGGCAAGTACCTGCGGATCGCTTGCCGCCTGTTTTACAAAGTCCACCACCGGATCAAAAGACTCATAAGGGTGGTGCAGGAAAATATCCCCTTTCCGGATATTGGCAAAAACGCCTTCCTCATTTGCAAATTCAGGAACAATCTGAGGTTTCCAGGGCTTCTGTTTCAGATGGTCAAAGCCTTCTGTCCCGTAAATTTTCATAAGGAAAGTCAAGTCCAAGGGGCCATTGATAAAGAAAATCACATCATCTTTGATGGCAAACTCTTTCTTAAGGATTTTCAAAAGCCGCTTGTCAATGCTCTCTTCCACCTCCAGGCGGATCACTTCTCCCCACTGGCGCCTCTTTAACTGCCGCTCGATTTCTTTCAGCAGATCTTCCGCCTCTTCTTCATCAATGGAAAGGTCGGCATTTCTCATGATCCTGTAAGGGTGGGCGCAGACGATTTCATAATTGAGAAACAGCCGGCTCATGTTCCGCTCAATGATCTCCTCCAGAAGAATCACAAAACGCTCCCCGTCTTTTCCCTTTGGAAGCTCCACGATTCTTGGAAGCACCGCCGGCACCTGAACGGTGGCAAATTCCAGTTCCCCCTTTTTTTCAGCGCCTTTTTTCTTTTTTAACAGTGCGGCAATATTCAGGGTCTTATTCCGGATCAAAGGAAAGGGCCTGGATGGATCCACAGCCATGGGAGTCACCACCGGATATATGGAAGCCTCAAAATACTCATCCACAAAAGCGCCCTGGCTATCGTCCAGCTGCTCGTGACAAGAAATAAATTCAATTTTCTCCTTTTTTAAAAGCGGAAGGAGCGAACGGTTCCAGGTGGAATACTGGACATCCACCAATCCATGCATACCGTGTCCGATTTTCTCAAGCTGTTCTTCCGCCGTCATACCGGCGATATCCCTCCCTGTATAATCTGCGTGGACCATATCCTTTAAAGAGGCCACCCGGACCATCACAAACTCATCCAGGTTGGACGCTGTAATGGCCAAAAACTTAAGCCGCTCAAACAGCAGATTATTCTTATCCCGCGCTTCACTTAAAACCCGGTGGTTGAACTGAAGCCAGGAAAGCTCCCTATTCTGAAAATATTCAAATTTCTGGAAATCCTTCTCCACTCCCATGGTCACGCCCCCTTCTTTTTCTTTAACACCGGACGAATCCCGTAAACCTCTTCAAAGAAATCTGCCCTGTGGGTAAACATCGTCTCCTCCAAAAGAATACTCTCCGACGAAGATGTGGTGATAAACATCTGCAAATCCTTTACGGAAACCCGCACATCTTTAAACTTCTGTTTCTGGCTCCTGTCCATGGCGTTTCCAATTTTTAAAATAGCCGTCAGTTTTGCAATGGTAATCCGCATGGCTTTATTTAAATCCACGTCCTGAGTCCTATAATCAAACTCCATGGCATTGTACTTCACCACATTGGCAATGATGACTCTCTCCCGGTGGGAAACCCCGATGATTTCCGTGGACAGGATAATATTATAGGCACACTCTCCCGGCGTTTTCATGCTGATATATTTTCCGCAGTCATGGAGGATGGCGCTGATCTGTAAAAGCAGCCGCTCCCGTTTTCCCAGGCCATGATATTTTTTCATGCCGTCAAAAATATTCAGCACATTTTTTTCCAAAATTGCCGCGTGGTCTTTATCGCTCATGTACCGCTTGGCAATGTTCCTGGCCGCCACCAGGATATCCTTGGAAAAATCATGGGCAAAATGGATTAATTTTTTCTGCTCCGCAAATTCTGCTACGATTCCATCCCCCAGGCGTACCCCGGGCAGCCACACCATCTCTGCCTCCGTGGCGTCAATCAGCCGTTTATAGACCATGGCGCCAGGCACCACAAGAGACACAAACTCCCCTGGAATATCATATTTATCGGCAATCTGCTCCTCGCCCATATTCCGCAGATCCTCATAAAATTCCATGAACTCCTGAGCGCTTATCCGCTGCTTGTCTGCATGGGCGCCCCTCCCCAGATACATGGCGCATACACCGGTGGCAATGATATTTTTCACGTTCCTCTCTTTCAGGAACAACTTTTTGAAGGTGGCAATATCATTGTCAATCAGCTCCTGGGCCAGCTTTTTACGGTCTTCCGCCATACCGCCGATCCTGGCTAAAATCTCATGGATCCTGAGGGCGCCCAGCTTTAAGTTCTGTGTCGTCACCAGCGCATCTTTATCAAACAAAGAAATCTGTGTACTGCCGGATCCCACTTCCACAATGGCTGTACCCTTCTGGATAATATTGTTGAATTCATTTTCCTTGGCTGCAATGGCTTTATAACAGAGAAACCTCTGCTCCGAATTGCTTAAAACGTCAATCTCAATGCCGGTGCGCACCTTAATCTGATCCAGCACCACCTCCCTGTTTTCCGCCTCCCTGATGGCGCTGGTTCCATAAGCCCGGTAATTCTCCACCTGATATTCCGCCATAACTCCCTGGAATCTGTGCAAAAGCCGGCACATTTCATCCACCCGGTCATAGCTGATCATCCCCTGGCCGTAAGTATCCCGTCCCAGGCCGATGACCTTTCTCAGGCGTTCCAGCTGGACAATTCCCTTCTTCGGTGAAATCTCATAAATGGTCAGCTCCAGCTCGTAAGAACCCACGTCAATCGCCGCAAATGTCGTAACAGATGCCATACTTCCACCCCCTGCCTTACTTCCTTCTCATTTTCTCTTTTATTTCTTTCTGCCTTTCTATTTTCTCGTGCCTTTTAAATAAGTAATAAACTGTACCGCTGTCCGTCCAGAGATACCGCCGTGGGACAGCTCCCATTTATTGGCCAGAAGAAGCAGCTCCTCCTCCTCCATATCAATCCCAGCCCGTTTTGCAAGAGTCGTCACGATCTTTTTAAATTCCTTCGGCTCCGGCCGCCCAAAATAAATGGTAACGCCAAACCGGGAAGATAAGGACAGCTTCTCCTGAACCGTGTCAGACCGATGCATATCCTCCCGCACTTCCTCTTTGTCACTGAAGTTTTCCCTGATCAGATGGCGCCTGTTGGAAGTGGCATAAATCAGCACATTCCCAGGCTTCACCTCCAGCCCCCCTTCAATGATCGCTTTCAGATATTTGTAATCCACCTCAAATTCTTCAAAGGACAAGTCGTCCATATAAATGATAAATTTATAATTCCTGTTCTTAATCTGGCCAATGACATCCGACAGGTCTTTAAATTGATGCTTATAAATTTCAATCATCCGAAGGCCCTGGTCATAGTATTTGTGAAGGACCGCTTTGATACTGGAAGATTTTCCCGTGCCGCTGTCCCCAAACAGTAGGCAGTTGTTGGCTTCCCGCCCCTCCACAAAAGCTTCCGTATTTTCAATGAGCTTTTTCTTCTGGCTCTCATAGCCTACCAAGTCGTCCAGATACACATGCTCAATATTTTTAATGGGCACGATGGTTGGCCGTTCTTTATGTTCGATGCGGAATGCTTTATGAAGGCCGAATTTCCCCACGCCGAAGCGGCGGTAAAATTCCGTCATAATCAAATGCCACTGGCTTTCTGTCCCTGCTCTGGAAAGTTCCTCTGAAAGGGCCTGGATATTATCCCGGATACGCCGGTTAAATACCGTACTGTGGGTCCCGGCGCTTTCATACTTTCCAAGGAAAGAAAATACATGGATTCCAAGAAGCCTGTCAAGGGCTTCCAGGTCACAGTCAAACCATTTTTTAAAAATAGCAAAATCATGGAGAGCCAGGGCGTTGACCGTCCCCTCCACCGCCCCCCGGATTTCACAGGCCATACTGAAGGCGTTTTCATTTGTGGCCAGCACATAGGCTAAAAAACTGTGCCACAGATTCCCCTTAAACCCATGGGCTGCGGAAAAATCTGCCAAAGCCCCCGCCACTTTATAAGGATTCGGCGTATGCCCTTTCTCCTGCTCCATTAAGGCCGCCATCCCCTCCAGTATATCCTTATGCCCAGGCTCCCTGTATAGAATAAGCTCATTGATTTTCATTGACATTCCTTCCCTTATCTGTATAATAATTTCCCAGGATTCTGAAATAATTGGCTTCCTCCAGGATTCCCCTCAGTGCATTCTTTACCCCTGCATCTCCCAGATTCCCCTCAAAATCCACAAAAAACCGGAATTCCCACGGCCTTCCCATGATGGGCCTGGACTCCAGTTTCAGCATGTTAAGCCCATTATAGGTCAGATGGGACAGCATATTATAAAGAGCCGCGTTTTCATGCTTTGTTTCAAAGCAGATGCTGATTTTATTGGAGGAAGCCTCATAAAGTTTCCTGCTGGCCACCACAATAAACCTGGTGGTATTTCCCCTGTGGTTCATCACATTCCTGTCAAGGACTTTAAGGCCATAAAGCTGCCCCGCCATCTCACTGGCAATGGCCGCGCATGTATTATCCCCCGCCTCCCGTACCTGGCTGGCGGAAAGGGCCGTATTGTCCGTACTGTGCTTTGCCCAGTCTCTATGTTCATCCAGATAGGCGCTGCACTGCATAAGCCCCTGAGGGTGGGAATATACCAGATTAATATCAGAAATCTCCGCCTCAGGAAGCCCAAGGAGCACGTGATCCACCTTCACATAAGTTTCTCCCACAATATAATTGTCAAATTTCACAAGCAAATCGTAAACATCCGACACACTCCCTGCCGAAGAATTCTCAATGGGCAGCACCGCGAAATCTGCAGTTCCGGCACAGATGGCTTTCATCACATCATCCCAGGTTTTTACATGGAAAAGCTTTGCCCTCTCCCCAAAAAACTGAATGGCCGCCGCGTGGCTGTAAGCTCCCTCCACCCCCTGATATACCACCCGCGCCCGGGATTTCTGAAGGTTGGGCGCCATCTCAAAAGGAAGCCCGGTAATCACTCCTTGATCGGCCAGGAGCTGATACTGGAGCTTCCTGCTGATGGACATGATCTGGGTAAAAAGTTCACGGACTCCATATCGGCCAAACTCTGAACCGGCCATTTCGGAAATGGCGGCAAGTTTTTCCCTCTCCCTCTTCCTGTCCAGGACCTGCATCCCTGTTTTTATTTTATATTCTGCCACTTCCCGGCACAATTCCATGCGTTTTTCAAATTTCTCTACCAGTCCCCTGTCAATCTCGTCGATTTCTTTTCTAATCTCATTTAAATCCATTTCCCCGCCTTAATCCTCCGTCGTTTTTTCCAAAAGCTCCTCCAGAAGCGTCTTTACCCGCTTTCCAAGCACCGGATGAACCTTATAGGGTGCAATCTGCGACAGCGGTTCCAGGACAAATAACCGTTTTTCCAGCTCTGGATGGGGCACTGCCAATTCCTCCGACTCTAAAATCTCATTCTCATAAAAAAGAAGATCCAAATCCAGCGTCCGCGGCCCCCAGTGAACTAGACGTTCCCGTTTTTCCTGCTGCTCTGCTTTATGGAGAACCTCCAAAAGCTCATGGGGCGAAAGAAGCGTATCCAGCTCCAGGCAACCATTCAGAAAATCATCCTGCTTTACGCCGCCATAAGGTTTTGTCACAATCATATCGGAGATTTTTCCCACACGGATTCTCCTGTCCTCCTTAAGAGCCTGGATTCCCGCCTCAATATGGCCCTTTTTGTCCCCCATATTGGAGCCAAAAGCCACGTAAGCCTTATGCCAGCCCCGCTCAATTTTCACGGAAACGGTTTCCAAGGGAAGCCCCACCGGCGCCCAGGGCTTCTGTACCTCCAAAAGAATCCCTCTCATCAGCGGAAACATAAGAAGCAGATGTTCCGCCAGTTCCTCTGCCGCTGCTTCAATGAGCTTTTTCGTGTGGGATTTCATATAGGAGGTAATTTCCTCTGCCACCAGCCCGTAATGGATGGAATAAGCCAACTCGTCCGTCCGTCCCGCCTTCCCCGTATCACACAGAAGTTCTGCGCTCACTAAAAATTTCTGTCCCAGTTTGTTTTCTTCCGGAAATACACCGTGATTGGCAAATACCTCCAGATTCCGAATGATAATTTTATCCATTGTATCCCCTTCCGTTTCCGCAGGCGATGGCTATGCCTGCAGAATCGCTTCCGTCATTTTTATGGCCCTGGCGTTTTCTTTCACATCATGGACCCGCACAAACCCACAGCCTTTCATAATCCCCATCACAGTAGTCACCAGGGTGCCCTCCATCCTGTCCGTGGCCGGAAGGTCTAAAGTCAGGCCGATCATAGACTTTCTGGAAGTGCCTAAAAGCACCGGATAGCCAAGGTCTTTTAAAATCTCCAGGTGATTCATAAGGATTAGATTATGCTCGTAAGTCTTCCCAAAACCCATACCGGGATCCAGGATGATCTTGTCCTCTGCCACTCCCGCTTTTTGCACAATGGCCACAGACTCAGAAAGATCTGCCTTCACTTCTTCCAAATAGTTTTCGTAAACAGGCTCTTTCCGGTTATGCATGAGGCAGCAGGCAGCCCCTGACTCTGCAATCACCTTTGCCATCCTCTGGTCATATTTACATCCCCAGATATCATTGACCAGGCTGGCCCCGGCTTTTAATGCAGCTTCTGCTACGCCGCTTTTATAAGTATCAATGGAAATGGGCACGTCAAAACGCCTCTTCACCGCCTCAATGACCGGCAGCACTCTGGCGATTTCATCTCCATCCGGAAGGATGGAACCATAACCCGGCCTGGTGGACTCCCCTCCGATATCAATGATATCCGCCCCGTCGCTTACCATCTCTTCCACATGGAAAAGCGCCGCGTCCAGATTGTTCCATTTCCCTCCGTCGGAAAAAGAATCTGGCGTCACATTGAGAATCCCCATAATGTAAGTATGCGTCCCCATTTGAAACTCCCTGTCTCCTATCCTCATGCCATTCCTCCATCTAGCGTTTCACACTGTAATTCTTTTTTTCCGCCGGCCAGTCGCAGGCAGACTGGGCTTTGCAGGCAAAGCATGCCCTGGAAGCCTTATCCGCCTGATAAAGGACTTTTGACAAAAGCTCCTCTTTTGCTGCATCACTGGAACGGTGGCGGCCTATGGCCCCTAAAATCTCTGCACATTCTTTTTCATCAAACCCACAATCCGTAAGCACTGTTTCTGCAATAAGCGCCCCGGCCTGGTCATGGGGAATCCCCGTCTCATACTGGCTGGCCCTTCCAATATCATGAAGCAGCGCCGCCCCGTAAATCACATCTTTTTTCAGAGGAAGCCCCTCCTCCAGCGCCGTAATATAAGCCACCCGCGCCACACTCAAAAGATGGTCAATATCATGGCGGCAATACATCCGGTCCCGTTCCAGCCGGTTAAGCTTTTTAAGCTCCCGGATAAATACTTCATGCTGGATAATCTGATTCACCCTCTTCATAAATACCTCCTCCAATTTTCTATACCATAAAACAAGGACTGCTGCAAAATACAACAGCCCCCAGAAAGTTCTGAGGCCAACTCTTTCTTCAGTTTTCAGCGAAGCATGGTAAACACCCTTTCACTCAGTGCCGGGTCTTCTTTAAATACGCCGCGGCAGGCATAAGTCATAGTCTTCGCCCCGGGCTTTCGGATCCCCCGCATGGTCATGCACATATGCTCTGCTTCAATGACAACCATGGAACCCTTCGGGTTCAAATGCTCCATCAGTGCATCAGCCACCTGGGCTGTAAGCTGCTCCTGGATCTGGGGACGCCTGGCAAAGGCCTCCACGGTACGGGCCAGTTTGCTCAGTCCCACGACCCGGCCGTCGGGCACATAAGCCACATGGGCTTTTCCGTAAAACGGCAGCAAATGATGCTCACACATAGAATAAAGGGCAATGTCTTTTTCCAGTACGATCTCATTTCCTGAGGCCGGAAATGTTTTGGAGAGATGTACAGCCACCTCTTCGTCTGTCCCTCCATAAATCTCCTCACACATCCTGGCGATTCTGTCAGGGGTTCCAATCAGCCCTTCCCTGTTTACATCCTCACCGATTCCCTCCAGCATAAGGCGTACAGCCGCTTCAATCTTTGCTCTGTCAATCATGGATACTCTCCTTTAAGGCTTTTGACAATCCTCCCAGATAAGAGAGGGAACCGAAGGCCACGATGACGCCGTCTTCTCCGGCCCGGATAAGGGCATCCCTCACCGCCTCCGATACGCTTTCTTTTGCTTCTGTAGTTCCTCTGAACCCAATCTGCCCAGCCAGCCCGTCAATACATGCCGAAAGCTCTTCCCCTGAAAGCGCCCTGGGATTTTCCGGAGTCACCGTATAAATCCAATCCGCCAGGGGCGCTGTGATCTCCACGATCTTCCGGTAATCCTTGTCTGCCAATATTCCCATTATATAAATCATTCTTTTATTTGTAAAATACAGTTCCAGGGAGTCCCGAAGCCGTTTTGCCGCCTCTGGATTATGTGCCCCGTCAATGACAAACACCGGCTTGTCCAAAAGCTTTTCAAAGCGGCCCGGCCACTTCACCGAAGCCATTCCCTCATAAACTACATTCTCCCCAATATCATAGCCCAAATCCCGAAGAATTTCAACTACTTCAAGGGCCGTACAGGCGTTTATGATCTGATATTTTCCTGCCAGGGGAATTTTAATTTCCCGGAACCGCCCATAATGAAATACCGTCCCCTCCACCCCTGTCTCCAGGATTTCAGCCTGCTTAGGACTGGAGCAAAAAAGAGGAGAATGTTTTTCCATGCAGATTTCTTTTATCACCTCTGTTACCGTATCCCCCTGCCCGCAAAGGACGGTAGGCCGTCCTTCCTTAATAATACCTCCCTTGACCCTGGCGATTTCCTCCAGTGTATTCCCCAAAAACTGCATATGATCCATGCTGATAGAAGCAATGACACTGCACACCGTTGTCTTCACCACATTGGTGGCATCGCCCTCTCCCCCCATACCCGTTTCCAAGGCCACCAGATCACATTTTTTTTCCTGGAAATATAAAAAAGAAACAGCCGTCTCCATTTCAAAAGCTGTAGGATGGGATAATCCTTCCCGTTCCATCTCCTCGCCGGCTTTTCGCACTCTGGTAATCAGCCTGGCAGCATCTTCCTCCGATATGGGAATTCCGTTTACCTGGATTTTTTCACAATAAGAAAAAACTGATGGGGAATTGTACCGTCCCACCAAATATCCGGCTGCCGCGCACACCGACGCAATAAAAGCGAGGGTCGAACCCTTTCCATTGGTTCCCGCAATATGGATAAAAGACAAAGAAGCCTGAGGATTTCCCAGCCTGCATAATAATTCCTCCATGGCCGAAAGCCCCAGGGAAATCTTTTTTGTCTGTGTAATTTCTTGGATATAATCCGTCGCTTCTGTAAAATTCATGTTTCATCCTCTCCGTTTTTCCCCTATTTACCGCCGGTTGGCAAGAACATACCTACCCCAGCCCGCCTCATCTGCCATGGCAGCCAACCCGGATTCCTGCTTTTTTCCGTCGCAACAGTTACCGCTTTTTGCATTTTAAGTTTCCCACAAGAATCATACCAGCAACATCCACAAGAACCGCCGCTAGAGCAACATAAACAAACCATGCAGGAAGCACCTTTTCCCCCAGCGCCATAACCAAAATCAGAATGTCCAGAAAAGCAAAGCCGGCTCCGTAAACCCGGCATAATTTCTTTTGGTCATATTTTGCCTTCTCTTTTTCCGGCAGCGTATTAAACCCGGCTATCAAACCACTTCCTCTTCCAGAAAAAAATAAGGCTGTCATGAAAAAGCAAACTCCTAAAACCACCCATACGACCCATTCGGGGCCGTGCTGTATATCATAAAGTTTCATTTCATCTCTCCCTTAAGCGCATATTTTCCTCGGATAACGGCATTATTATAGCACAATTAGTTCCGCGATTCCATTAAAATCTCCTTCCCGTTAAAAATATCGCTGAGGTTCTCCATCGTATACAGCATATTTTTCCCAAAAGCTTCCCATACTGATGCCATGGAAAATAATTTTATTAAATGCGGCCTGGCAGGCTGGTCCGCAGAACTGTGTTACAGCAGCCTGATCGCACGTACAAAAAATCATGATAAACGGCTTATGGGGCAGACTTCCCTGTACATGTTTCCCATTTACGGCATGGCAGCCGCCATCGGCCCCATTAAACAGATCCTTTGCGCCCACAGCCCTGTTTTACAAAAAAGCGCTTTCTGCCGCGGCGGTATTTACACGGGCTTGATTTTTTTTACAGAGTACTGCACTGGATGGCTTCTCAGGAAAGCCGGACGCTGTCCCTGGGACTACAGCCAGGCAAAACTCAACGTAAACGGCCTAATCCGCCTGGATTTCGCGCCTTTCTGGTTCGCCCTGGGACTGTTTTTTGAGCGGTGCACAGCAAAAGCTTAAGTATCTCTAAACGGAAAAAATTATTGCTCCTTTTGCTTTCTTCATGCTACAATAATCTAAGAAAGCGAAAGGAGACTATCCTATGAATGATTTTTTGACTGCAGTCAACGATGCCATGTATACCTATATTCTGCTGGTTCTTCTGGTGGGCGTCGGTATTTATTTCACTGTCCGTACAAGGGGGGTACAAATCCGCCTTTTAAAAGACGGAATCCGTTCCATGCTTGACAAAGCCCCTGAAGGGGAAAACGGAGAAAAGAAAGTCTCCTCTTTTCAGGCGCTGATGATTTCCACGGCTTCCCGGGTCGGTACAGGAAATATCGCAGGCATCGCAACAGCCATTGCCGCCGGCGGGCCTGGAGCCGTGTTCTGGATGTGGCTGATGGCTGTCATCGGAGGCGCCTCAGCATTTATTGAAAGTACGCTGGCCCAGATCTACAAGGTGAAAGACGGCGGCCATTTCCGCGGCGGACCTTCTTATTATATGCAGAAAGCCCTCGGCAAACGATGGCTGGGAATCCTTTTTTCCATTGCCCTGATCATCTGTTTTGCCTATGGTTTCAATGGATTGCAGTCTTTTAACATGTCCTCTTCCCTGGAATATTATATTCCCAATTACAGTTCCACCGATTTCCCGATGGTGGTCGGCGCCCTTCTGGCGGCTGCGACAGCTTTTGTCATCTGGGGCGGCGTCCACCGCATCGGGTTCATCACTTCTGTGTTGGTTCCCGTAATGGCTGTCATTTATATCCTGATCGGACTTTTTACAATGCTTACACATATCGGGGAGCTTCCTCATGTGTTTGCCGTCATTTTTAAAAATGCTTTTGATTTCCGGGCAATGGCGGGCGGCATGGCCGGAAGCGCCGTTGTCATTGGTATCAAAAGAGGCTTGTTCTCCAATGAAGCCGGTATGGGCAGTGCGCCCAACGCCTCTGCCTCCGCCGAGGTGGACCATCCGGTAAAACAGGGCCTTGTGCAAGTTATTTCCGTATTTATCGACACTCTTTTGATCTGTTCCAGCACTGCCATGATGCTTTTAGTTTCCGGTATCCAAGGGGAAAGCGGCGTTATGGACGGCATCCCTTATGTCCAGGCAGCCATCAGCGCCAACGTGGGAAGCTGGGGAATCCATTTTATTACATTCTCCATCTTTGCTTTCGCCTTTAGCAGCCTCATCGGCAATTACTTTTATGCAGAATCCAACATCCTGTTCATCAAGGACAACAAGATTCTGTTGAATGTTTTCCGCGTCACCTGTATTATGGCTATTTTCCTGGGGGCACAGGCGGATTTTTCCTTGATGTGGAACCTGGCCGATATCACCATGGGATTCATGGCCATCATCAATATCGTCGTCATTTTCCTTTTGGGAAACGTTGCTGTAAAAGCGCTCCGCCATTATGAAGGGCAAAAGAAAAAAGGCGGGCCTGTCACCTTTTGCGGAGAAGATATCGGTATTAAAGACACTGTATGGAAATGATACGCCCAACAGCAGAGGCTGCCGCAAACCATAAAATTCTCTAACATTTTGCGGACAGCCCCTGTCGCTCACTTTTTTCCCATAACTATTCTTTCATAATATCAGAAACTTTATTGGAAAGCATATGTATTTTGTCTGCTATACTGCTTCTGCCATCCGGAAGTTTTCTGTCCGGCGCACAAAGTTTTAATTGTTTTAACCGTTTTAAAATGGCCATCCTCCCATAAAAAAATCTCCATCTCTGCATGTTAATCTGGGCTGCAAACCATGCCAGCTCTGAATAAGTCATATGATATTTGGGGAGCAGGACTCTGACCGCGCTCCCGCCGTTGCCTCTGGCCATAAACCTCCATGGCTGTACATATGCCTGGCCAAAACATGTGACAGTAATCCCCCCTCTTTCAAAGACCTCCCCCTCCACATCCGTCACCAGCCTCACAACACTGTTCTGCGGATCTCCAGAAGAAATGTAAGGACATGAACCATAGAGATAATTACCTTCCCCCTTTGACCTCCCCACCCGGACTTCAAAAAATTCTTCCATGCTTTTTTCCGTCCCGTAAGGCAAATCCGGGAGGCCGGATTCTTCAGGGAAATCCGACAATACTTCATCTGCGATATCCGCAATACACACCGCTGTTGTCAAAATAGATTTTGTTATATTTTCCCGGTATCTCTCCTGTTGGTATTCTGGGAATACCGGTTGTGGCAAATATTGTTCCGGCGAAAATTCGGCCCCGTTTTCCATAATTTTTTCCGCACTAACCACCGTAGCCAAATGGCTCCCCATATTTTGCCTCTTTCTGAACCTTCTGAATGCCTCCAACACTTCTGAAAGCTGGGAACCTTCTGCTTCCACTCTTTTTCCCTTTAATTTTTTATATCCGTCATTCCATATTTTCGCCATAAACACGCTATCCGTGTCCTTCTGTGGGCGATGGGCCTGTGCGATCATAATTGTCGTGTCAACAGCTGTCGGATAAAATAAATCCCCCGGCAGGCTGATCATGCCTAAAACGGAATGTTTTTTCAAAAACAGGCTTCTCCATTCCGCGTTATCATCGTCGGCAAATATCCCGGATTTTACAACAACAGCCATCAATCCCATGGTCTGCAGGGCCTCCATGGCCGTGGAAATAAAATCCCGCTCCGGTTCCTCTTCCTGTGAAAACGGAGGATTCAGTAGCGCTTTTGTAAACTGCCTCTTTACACTCTCCCTGCTCCGGGCCTCAAAACAGCTGAGATTCTCTATATGGCTTTTGCCATCCCCTCTGAAAAACATATTCAACGCCGCCAACGACCATACTGTTGGATTGGTATCAAAACCATATAGCGATTCCCGGATAATTTCTGCCGGAATTCCCATTTCTTTAGATGTTAACATCATCCTGTCAAAAGAAGCCACTAAAAAGCCTCCCGAACCACAGGCAATATCAATCACCTTATCTTTCGCCGTCACATCAATTAAATCTGCACAATATTTTGTAATATGCCTGGGGGTAAAGACGATTCCAAGGGAATTATTATCATAACCGTATCTGATAAATGCTTCATATAATAATCCTAAAAAATCCGTATCCGTCTGGAGGACTGATTTTATATTTAATTTTTTTAATAGGAAAACAATTTTGCATATTTGCTTTGCCAGTCTGTTATATTCTCCCTGATTTAATCTCAGGGCTTCTATCAACTGCCGCTTTTTCCCATCGTCAAAATGTCCCGCCGATGTGAGCGCCCCTGCAACCAATTCATTGATGGAGTCAAGCTCTTTCCCTTTTTCTAAATCAATCTCTCCCCGGTACAATGCGGTGATAACCGCCCCCAGTACTTTTGGCCTCAGGGACGGCTCTATTTTTGCCGAGCGCAGGATTGATGACAGCTCAACTGCAGTATTGATATAAGCTGAAATATCAGGTATCGTCACTTCCGTGGTGCCATTGTTGGTGAGTAAAGCTCCATCCACTTCCGAGATACTTGGAAAACCAGTTAATTCAAACCCCTTTGACGTCAGGCTTGTCCACTTTTTCCCATCCCAGTATACGGTCTGAAACAGGTATCCGTGATCTTCTTCTCCTGCAACGCCAATGGCAATCCTGATCTCATATTTCCCCTTTCTGTTGATCGCAGTGGCGTATTCCATCGCTTCTGTCAAAGCCTGTTCGATCTTTTTTCTGTCATTTTTAGCCTCTACCACTGCAATGGGAACCATTCTTTTGCATATCAGGAAATCCGGCTTTGCCCCATCCAGGCCGCAGCCAGGCAGAAAATCTTCAATTTCCTGTTCTTCAAGAAAATCGCCACCTTTGTAGGGATGCCTGATGTCCCATCCCTTTTCAGAGGCAATTTTTCTTACCAGATATCTGCACCTTGATTCCGCCCGCTTTCCTTTCGCCATTTTTCTCCCTCTTTCCAGACCCGCACATATCGTTGATACCAATTACTTTACCACAGTTCTCCGTTTAGAACAAGTGTTTTGCACAATCAGTGGAAAAAACACCCCTGTGGAAATATCTGCATTTACAGACCGATATTCCCACAGGGGTGTTTCATTAAAAATCAAAACAATTAAAAGCCTGGCATTTTACATACTCCAAACAGATCTACTTTCAGAAGCAGGTATACGCGCCGTCCACGATGGTGTCGCTGCCGGTGGTATAACCGGAAGCATCGCTGGCCAGGTACAGCACAGCGGGAATCAGCTCTTCAGGCTTACCCATGCGGTGCATAGGCATCAGAGGAAGCCATGCATCCTTAAGCTCCTGAGGCGTATCCACGGACATGGGTGTGGCGATATATCCCGGGCTTAAACTGTTGACACGGATACCGTATTCTGCCCATTCCAGCGCCAGAGAGCGGGTCATATGAATCACGCCTGCCTTGGACGCATTGTAGGAACACTGCCACTGAGGGATATTGGCGATGGTCCCTGACATGGAAGCCATGTTGATGATGCTGCCGTGGATCTTATTATCCACCATGATTTTTGCAACTGCACGGGCCATAATATACTCGCCGGTCAGGTTTACGTCAATGACCTCTCTCCAGTCTTCGATACTCGCTTCAAAAGTCCCCTGATGCTTGCAGATACCAGCGTTATTGAATACCACATCAATATGGCCGGACTTCTTCATGATCTCTGCCAGGGCGGCATCCACATCTGCTTCCTTTGTCACGTCTGCCCTCACAAAATAACATTTTCCGCCTTCAGCAGTGATTTTTTCAATGGTTTCGTCCGCATTGCTTCTGGCAATGATGACAACTTCAGCGCCTGCTTTGGCAAGGCCCATGGCTACCACCTGCCCAATTCCGCGTCCGCCGCCTGTTACGATTGCAACTTTTCCTGACAACCCGAATACTTCATCCAAATAGCTCATAATTTTTCTCCTTTTCTCTTTATTTACAGTTTTTTCTTTCTTAGAAACTTTTTACTAAGCGTCTTTATTGACTTTGATGACGCCTTTCACAATCTCTGCCTTTTTATTGATGCTGTCATCCATCGCTCTCTGGGCATCGTCCAAATCAAAAATATCTGTAACGATTCCTTTCAGGTTTACTTTTCCAGCCGCCACTGCCTCGATGGCCATGGGGTAAATATGACGATAACGGAATACGGTCTTAAAAGTCAGCTCCTTGTCAAGGGCCAGGCTGATGGGAAGCGTCAGCTCTCCACTCTTGGAATAACCCACCAGCACGATGGTGGCGCCCTTCCTTGTACAATGGATGGCCTGTCTGGTGGTGATCTCTGTCCCGGCAGTCTCGATGACCAAATCCGCGCCTCTTCCTCCTGTAAGGCGCATCACTTCCTCCACCATATCCACATTTTTACTGTTGATCACGCCGGTGGCGCCAAGCTCCATGGCTTTTTCCAGACGCTTTTCCATAATATCAACCACATACACCTTTGACACGCCCATGGCTTTGCAGGCCATCATAGATACCAGGCCAATACAGCCGGAGCCAGTGACAACAGCCGTCATACCTGCCTGGGCATTACCCTGTCTTGCCGCATGGAATCCCACTGCCAGCGGTTCAATCAATGCCCCTTCCAAAGTACTTACATTTTCAGGAAGTTTAAAACAAAGATCCGCCTCATGGGCCACATACTCCTGGAATACACCGTCCACAGGAGGCGTCGCGAAAAATACCACGTCGGGACAAAGGTTGTATTTTCCCTCTCGGCAGAACTCGCAGTGTCCACAGGTTTTCCCCGGCTCCAGGGCTACCTTGTCCCCCACCTTCAGATGCTTCACATCTGCACCGACCTCGACCACGACACCGCCAGGCTCATGTCCCAGCACAAAAGGCGGTTCCACAATATAATCTCCAATACGGCCCGTCTCATAATAATGAATATCGGAACCGCAGATTCCCACATAATCCAATTTCACCAGCACTTCATTGGCCTTCGGAACCGGGATATCCCTTTCCGTAAATCCCATTTTTCCGATTCCTTCCATGACTGCTACTTTCATTTTGCCTTCCATGGTTTTACCCTCCTCAATGACATTCTGCAGACAGTTGTTTTTACTTGTTTCGACTTTTGTAAAATGCTTTATATAAGTAATTTCATTATCCCATGGCGCATGGGAAATGTCAATACCTCATAAGCGCATTTCACAAAAATTTCCATAAATTTTTTATGAAATCCCATCAAAATATTCTTCTACAAACCGAATCCCCGCCCCAATGGCAGCCGCCTCATGTTTATATTTTCCTGTCCTGATATAATTCTGGTTTAGGTCAAAAATCCGGTATTCGGCAATCTTATCTTCCAACGCCCCCATATACCGATCCATATATCCTCCCACATATCCTCCCAAAACCACATCACAGTCAAAAGCCATCCGAAGGTTGGTAATGGCAATGGCCAGATCATTCAAATACTCCCGCCATACTGTCTGGTATACCGGATTTTCTTCCTCAAGCCCTTTAAAAAAACTGTCCAGGTCATCTCCGGCCCACCTGGCCAGCACTCCTGCAGAACAGTAAGAATCCATACAGCCTTTCCGCCCGCAGTAGCAGGGCCTTCCCTCCGGCACCAGAATCATATGGCCAAACTCAGCGCTCCTAAAATGGGCGCCTTTATAAATCATACCGCCCATATAAATGGCCCCCCCCACTGTATTGCTTAAGGAGAGATAAACCGTATCCCGGCTGCTGCCGCGAAGCTCTGCATAAGCGGCGCTGTTGGCATCATTCCGAAAACAGGTCCGCCAGGGAATATGGCTGGAAATCTTATCCAGCTGAAAATTTTCAAGCTTCAATGCATGAGACTGGGACATTTTCCGCTTCTCTTCATCCACGATACCGGGAATGGATATTCCCACCCCTAAAATCCGCTCTCTGTCTACTTTATATTTATCTAAAAAGATGTTTAACATCCCCCCCAGATTTTCGTAATACGCCCCATTGTCCTCAAAAGCACATCGAATCCTCTTTTTTTCAAGAACCTTCCCGCTTACATCCAGAAGCACAAAACTGACGTGATTTCCCGTAATATCCAGGCCCACCGCATATCGAACCTTTGCCGCCACAGACAGGACTTTCGCTTTTCTGCCGCCGGTGGACTCATACTCTCCCGCTTCTGTAATGACTCCTTCCTGTAAAAGTTCTTTCACCCTCTGCAACACTGTGGGCATGGAAAGATTCAGCGCTGCCGCAATTTCCTGCTTGGAAGCTTCCCCATGGTGATAAATATATTTTGCAATTTTAGTTTTATTCAGCCTCTTTGTCTCGGCGTTATTCCCCTTCTGTTCCATTTATGTCTCCTCTTTCATCCCATGAATTCAAGAACTTTCCGGTATTCCATATTTCCGCCGAAGAGATCCAGCGCACTCCCCACGGTCACATCCACCCTGCCCTTCCCCAGCTGCCTGACAGTCTCCAAATCTGCAAAGCTTCCCACACCTCCGGCATAGGTTACAGGGATTTCTGCAAAATCCCCCAAAAGCCCAAGGAGCTCTTTTTCCACCCCGGAAGATTTCCCTTCCACATCTACGGCATGAATCAAAAATTCACTGCAGCTATCCGACAACTGTAAAAGAGTTTCCCTGTTTACCGGTACTTTTGTGAATGTCTGCCAGCGATTGGTGACAATATAATAAACACCGTCCCGTTTACGGCAGCTCAAATCCAGCACCAGCCTTTCCTTCCCCACTGCTTTCACAAGCTTTTTTAAGTTTTCCTCCCGAAACTGCCCATCCCGGAATACATAAGAAGTGACTATCACATGGGATGCGCCCATATTCAAAAATTCCGCCGCATTGTTTTCATGGATACCGCCGCCCACCTGGAGTCCTCCAGGATATGCCGCCAAAGCCTTCGCCGCCTGCTCCTTTGTGGCCTGATAGTATTCCGAGCCTTCCGGGTTCAGCAAGATCACATGTCCCCCCGAAAGACCGTCTTTTTTATAAAATTCCCCATAAAAAGCAGCATCCTGGCCCGATACAAAATTCTCTTTCGCCATACTGCCTGCATCCTGCAGGCTTCCCCCTACGATCTGTTTTACTTTTCCATTATGGATATCAATACAGGGCCTGAATTTCATGGATATTACCTCCCGGATTATCATTCATATATCCTGTACCACAATAAAATCCGGAGATGCAACACGTGCATCTCCGGCCTGATTTCGGTGACAAAAATTCCTGTTAAAGCTCCTAAAACCATGTTCCACAGTCCTGAAAAACCTTAAAGCTTCTCAAAACTATTTCTGGACACCCTCCCGGAATCACCAGCCTGCTTTATTATAACTCGGATCCGCTTATAAATCAAAATAGTAATCAAAGAAACTATGGTTCCCTTTAATAAATTAAAGGGCAGTACAGCCAGCAGTACAAAGCTCCAGATTCCCGTAATGGCAGGGTTCACAGCCGTTCCCATACCGATTAACCCAGCCAGGCTGTCCCCAGAAAAAAGCCTCAGTACATTCATCAGGACAATGGCCACCGCAAGAATCAAAATCTCCACTGCCATCCCAATCAGAATCGGATGCTCCCCTTTCTCCCTGCCATAAAAGAAAAATACAGGAAAGGCCACCGCTGCCGTAAAAGCCCCCATGACCAAAAATCCTTGCCATGCCCCTTCAAATGCCTGGGCATATGTAGGAAGAAGCACGTAAGCATTCAGGAAGCACCCCACAAACGCCATGGTAAGGGTTCCCACCACAAGGCCGATAACCGCCCCTTTTCTGGTACGGTTTTTCGTATAAATCATGGCTGCCGGAATCACCAGGGAGCAGCCAATCAAAAGGTTTGCCCAATCACCCACGCCCATGGTGGTGGAACCTTTCAGAAGAAGCTTGATAACCACTTTTAAAACTTCAATCACAAAGCCGGCGGCCGGCCCCATGGAAAACGCTCCCACCAGCACAGGAATTTCACTGAAATCCAGCTCATAAAAAGGCGGTGCGAACCACAGCGGAAATTCCAGATACATCAGCACTGCGGCCACTGCCGCCAGCACCGCTATGGTGACAAGGTTTTTCACAGTAAGCAACTTTTCTCGTTTCATTTTTCCTCCTGACCGTTCTTCCTGGCTGCCCCGAAGCTGGGGGCACCTCAGAGGATTTGTGTTCTGTACCCTGGAGGCGTTTTCATCAATATAAGATCTGAATAGCGAAATCCTTTGATTTCCAATTCCCCACCTAACCGCAGGGCGGCAAAATCTTGTGCAATTTGATGAAATCAAGGGCCTTTGACGCCTTTAATCTTATACAACAAAAAACCCGAATACCTAAACTGTATCCGGGGCTTCCATATATCGCCGCTGCTCCAACATTCCCATACCGGGAATACCGATGCCAGCTGCACAGGCACAAATTCTTCTCTCATCCAGACTATACTGTCGGTCCCGGAATCCAACCGGGTCAGCTGCAAAAAGCAGTTCGCGGACTATACCGCCGGTGGGGACTTTCACCCCGCCCCGAAGAACTTTTTTATATTGTTGTTGGTTTATTATACATCCAACAGCTATAGAAATCAAGCATTTTCAAGGTTTTTCATGCACTTTCAAACGTACAATAGGCCTTTTTTCAATGAGTCCTTTAATATCACATCCCGATTCTGCAAACCGACAGCAGGCCGTGTGTCTTAAAATATGTGGACTTAATCTTTTCCACTGTCATTGCCTAAAGAACCTGCTGCTGATGTATTTGCAGATTTAAGACAGGAGATACAGGAATGGATAAAACTTATATATATAATATCTATATACATGGTTAAAGCTCTTTCCATTGCAACTGTCTTATGTTGTCCAGAATCTTCACAAAATTGATTAAGTCTATCAAATAATTCTTTTTCAATCCTAAGAGATACTAGAACATTGTCCTCCTTTGATTACTTGCCATCTCCATAAAGCTTATCTAAGAACTGGCTCAACTGTCCTTCTTTTGCTGGTTCAAGAGCATCTGCTTGTTTAAAATTATGCTCCATATCAGCAACATCATCATTGAATCCCAAAATAAAATTAGTAGCGATTTTATATATAATTTCTGTAGGGGCAAGACCGTAAACTTGTTTTTTAAAAATATGCTTCAGCCTTTCCTTATCGTCTGGATGCTGCTTTTTCATTTCTTCGCTTTGATATAGACGCTTTACAATTTCAGCAATATATAGGCCAGACTTCATATATAAATCCATAAAAGTTTGGTCATCTTTATTGAAGCATCCAGGATTTTCTTCTTCTAACATATCAACCATTTTCTTTACGACCCATTTAGGCGTAAAAATCTGATTTGTCTTTTGTGGCGGAATATAATCAAAAATATCTTCTTTACTTGTTTCTTCAAAATAATTTGCCAGTCTCGCTTTTAAACGCAAAAACTCCTTTACAGAATCATCAAATACTACAGGGTCAAAAAGTTTTCCATTAAAATGCTTTTTCTCTCCTGTTTCTTGATCTGTATAGTCTCCACCATCACGAAGAAAGATAAAATCATCTAAAGAGATACTTGTAACTTCTTTAAAGACTTCATCAGGAATGACTTTATCAAAATTTGCAAGCGTAACCGTTTCATCTCCATACGCCATTAAGAAAGATGGGATGGTTCTTGAAAAACCTCGAAGATGGTCTTTTACAGAATCCTCGATTCCTTTTTTCTTTTGCTCTTTCTTTTGCGTTTCAACTGTTCTTACGACATCTTCACCTGCTGACTTAACAAAATCATCCGCCGCCTCTGATAAGTTTTTCTTTAAAGTTGTGAGGGCTTCATCCTGTTTTTTGTTATATTCTTGATTTACGGATTCAATTTCTTCTTTAGTTTTGCAAATTTCCAGTCGTTCTTCTCGTTCTTTTTCAAGCTTATTTCCTGTGATAGTGTATTCGCCAAAAGCTTTATTTACCATACGATCTGAATCATTTTTTAACTTACGTTCAAGCCTATTTTTGTCTGATTTGCGCAGGTCAGCTCCATATTCATTTTGTGCAGTTTCCATCACAGCATTAACAGCCTCTTTATGAAAAATATCCTTTAGCTTATCAAGAGCCTCTTCTTCTGGCTTTTCCTCTGATGCATGAATTGATTCTATAGTTTCTTTTAGTTTGTTTGGAACATCTTCAAAAATCTTTTCTCCAAAAATTTCTGCCGATTTTCCTATTACCTGTTCATTTGGTATGGATACATTTCCATCTTTATCTACCGACAAATCTTTTGCTGTGTTTTCTGTAATATCTACTCCTTTCTTCGGCTCTTGTATAGCAGTAAAATTCTGGATTATTTCTATCACTTCCATAGGCGCATGGAATACATTAGAAATATTCTGGAAAAGGAAATCACTCATAAATCCACGTTTAACAACTTCTTGTGAGCGGATTTTTCTAGGAATAGACAGAACTTTTTCAGCATCAAGCTCTATCATTTCTCCATTTTCATCTTCTCCAATCACAGGAAAGAAATTAAGAAGCGTTCTAACGTTGTCTTTTCTTTTGTCGGAATCCCCTCTTCCATCGGATGTTTCCGTTGATAAATCATTAGCAAATTCTTCAAAAATGGTAAGTGTTCTTGCAGGATCAAAGTCAAATACATAGGCATTTTCTTTGCGATAAAATTGTCCTGCCTTTGAAAAAGAGTAAGGATTTTGCGCACGAAAAGCCGCCTGCATATATAAGGCTGGACTTTTCACATTACTAAGCATAAGAACAGCAGTCCATTCTGGAATAGTAACGCCTGTTGTAAGCTGTCCTACGGATATAGTGATTGTCTTTTCATTTTCTGCAATAGCTTTTTTCACTTTATCAAATGATTTTTTGGTTTCATCTTGGTCATCTATTTTTCCATCTCCTGCGGCAAGAACAATTTCATAATCCTTAAAGACTTCATGTTCCCTTAGTTTTTTTGCAAGAGCTTTTGCACTATCAACTCGATTCAAAAGCCAAAATGTATGTTTTAATTTGTTTCTTAATTCTTCCGTTGAAAAAGGAAATTTTTCTTGTTTTGTCAATGCAGTTAAAAACTTATCTACAGAGCTTTCATGCTCAAATTTGCCATTCGTTTTTGTCTTGAAAAATTCATTCAAATCAAAAGCATATTCTTCTGTTTCTCCTTGGATTTCTATCCCTTGCTCCAATTCATCTTTTACCATTTCAGACATTTGATATGTAAAAAGATTGAGCTTTGGAAGACTGCTATATGGATTTTCCGCTTCTTTATCCCAGCTTTCTTTTGCTTTTTGTTCATCGGCATAAGTCCAGTTAAAGATAGCTTTTTCTGAGAACTTATCGTTTGCCAGTGCTTTAAAGGGAGTACCTGATAAATGCAGAGTAAATTTACGTTTGATATGGTCAAACGCCACATCTGTTTTGTATGTATCTACGCCTTCATGCGCTTCATCAATAATAAGGACATCCCATATCTGTCCCCTTTTTGGATCATCACTGATTTCTACAAGTTTATCATATTGACCGCCAAAATAAATTGAACCTTTTAAATCTTGTAAACTCACAAATTCTATGCAGCCTAATATATCATCTGATCTTGCCGCAATTTTACTATATTCTTCTCTTGTTATTACATACTTTTTCCCTTTAAGCAAATCAGTAGAACTTACAAATAAGTATCCAGATTTTTTTCCAAAAAATCGCTCATAATCTGAATACCACGAATTTGCAATAGCAGGTCTGTTTGTAACTATCAAAATATTGTATGCTTCAATTCGTTTACAAAAATCATATACGGATAGGGTCTTTCCAAAACGAGGCTTTGCGTTCCATAAGAACTCACCTGCTTCATTACCTTTAAAATACTCTATTGTTTGCTCAACAGCCTTGTTCTGCTCATCTCGTAAAACATATGAAATCACTTCACTGCTACTGCTATCTGGGATTCCTCTATTTTCTTTAAAATCCCTAAAATGCCCCTTTGATAATATTCCATTTATATGAAACCATTCATGCCCTTTTTCTCGTTCAATACCTAATTTACTAAGATATGCATGGAAATCTGTATCATGAAATACTTCTCCTGAGCCATCGTCAAAGATAGCTGTCCCTTGCCATTCTTTATTGTATTTAAGTCCAGCCGTATATGTTTGTTGCTTTATTCTCTTATCTACATCTTGCTCTGTATAACCAATTTTTACCCATCCATCTCGCTTTGGAACTTCTGGAGTGGAATAAGCATAAATCATGGGAATAATTCGGCTGGTTGTTTGTATATTAATTCCGGACATCAATCCATCTCCTTTGCTGTATTTTCTATAAAATTAATCTCATCCTCATCCAGTCCATATTTTTTGTATAATTGTAAATCAATCTCATGAACAGTTTTATTCCACTCAATATCAGATTTATTTGAAAAATCTTGATTGGGAACATTTGCCCATTTATCAGGCGCAATATCTTGAGTGATTTTTAATATGCCTAACATAATTCTTGCATATTTTGTTTTAATATATTTTAAAGCAGCATTTGCTTCATCTTCAGTAGAAAAACACCCAATACTTATAAAAGTTTCTGTAGAACCAGTCATTGGTTTAGCAATCAGTGGTTCAGAAAAAACTTCTCCAAGGGTTCCTGCTCCATTAGATTTTGCTAACAAAATTTTGTATTTATCCATGTTTACAACATCATTAACATAATCTCTTCTAATGTATTTGTATAACCGTTGATTTTTTTCTCTTCCTAAAATACTAATATATTCAAATCCATCCCGTGGTTTTTCAGCGAAAAATATTTGAGGAAGCCGTTCAAAAATATTTGTAGACATATCATAAGCATGTCCTATGCTTAATTGTGAAATTGCTTCTGGATGTTCTTCATGCATCAAGGGAGTTAATCTATATGCAGTACGAGTAACGACAATATCACTAAACTTTGAAAATGTAGGGTGTGCTTTCGACTTCTTTAAAATAGAGTTTAACTCTGGATATGCTGTAAATGTTTCAATAGCACCATAATATTGCTCCTCATCATGATATGTAATCGCTACGCCACCCTTAATTTCTGTACTACTAAATACTTTACTACTATCCTGTTCATAATCTTGGACTTTCAAATGTGGATCATTCAACATCTTTTCATTCCATTGTTTAGGCGTACTACCTGCATTAAATAAGAATCTTGCTGGATGAATCATTTCAACTTTTCTGCCAACTTTATAGGATTCTTCTAAAAACCTATGATACACAGGCGGAGCATATCCTTTATTATCTCCCAATCTATCTTCCTGATATGGCGGATTTCCAATCACATAATCAAATTTCATTTTTTACCTCTCCTTTTTCAGTGATTCAAAAAGTATAGAGTGTGACGCTCTCCAATCGTATATTCTACACTTCGGTGAAATTGTTTCTGTTTTTTCTTCTTTCATATCTTCCATGCCATCTATAAAATCAAATAAAGAATATTGATATGTATCTTCTTCTGGAACGCCCAACGGAACTGTCCCTGTTAAACCATCCATCTGCCATAAATTCCAAGCTATAATATTTGCTATTTTTTTTAATTCAGAAGCAGTAGGCTCTCTATTCCATTTATAATTCAAATAATCAACAAATGTCATAATTAAATTAATTCTACCAATCAAAAGATTGTCGCCTTGAAATTCATAACCATAAACACTTTGGAAAGCTCTAATAACCCAATCCATCCATTCTGCATCGTTATTAGTATTCTCATTTATTACCCTGAGTTTACGATCAAGAATACCTATTCTATTTTCTATTTTAATAAGATCGCCTGTAGCAGCATCATACCTTGAAACAATGAAAGGCGCTTCTCCACAAGTTATTTCTAATCGTCTGGAATCTACATATTGTTTCCAAGTCTTGTCCTCTGGAAACATAATTCTTTCAGCTATAGATTCCCATGATTTTTCTTTTTGAATATTAAAAACATCTTTTCTGCCAAACCATTCCTCATCACAATAATTATTCATCTGATTACATATCCAAGATGGAGTAAATACTTCGGCACGATTCTTTGTGCGTTCTTGCTGTTGCTCCATTGCCTTCATGATTCGAGGCTGTAGCATAATAGAATTAAGCCCCGTTATTGCCTCCACAGTTATCTGTTTATCATCAGAATATTGAGCGCCAAAACTCTCATAACTTTTTGTTGCCCATATAATATTTTTCTTAGTTGTTTTATCTTTTAATAAAATGCTTAAAGTTGTTTGCACAGGAAAAGATTTTAATTGAATTAGCTCTTCCAAATTATCTTTCCTTTCGTTTTGGATTAGGATAAGCAGTAACCTGAGCTATACCAGAGCTTTCCTTACCTTGTTATTATACTTTTTAAGGCTTCAAAAAACAATGTAAAACAAGCATATACATTAAAAACACATTCAAAACAGCCCTTTCCGCTGGCGGTACCGTCGTCATCAAGCTAAAACCTTTACAATCTGTTTCTTGTATTTTTTATCACTGTACGCTATAATGGGCGAAAAGACCCGGACGTCCGTCTTTTCTGGCGAGAAAATATATGAAAAGATTCTATGGTAAAGCGCTCATTGAAACCTATTTGAAACAAATAAAGTTTATTTGAACCATAAACTTGACGAAGTTTTAAAAATTAATTTTATGCCTTTTTATTTTGGAGAAAATGCAAAAGAGGATCCCTTCTATGAACAGTCCATTTGACCTTGATGTAATCCCCATATTTGAAGGATGCCGGCCGGAAACCAGAAAAAAACTGACAGCCTGTGGAAAACTTGTCCTGTATTCCAAGGGCTGCCTGTGCCTGCGGGCCGGGGAGGATAATCACAGCCTGTTTTTCATTCTGGACGGCAAGGTTATCATTTATAACCTGACTAAAACCGGCGGAAGGAAAATCCTGTTTATTTTAGGCCGCGGTAATCTGGCCAATGAAAGCGTAACCCAGGATTACAACAGCATCTTTTGTGAAACCCTGGAACCCTGCCGTTTCTTAAAAGTCCCCAGGCGCGATTTTTTATCCATGATGGAAAACGATTTCTCCCTGACAAATTCCCTGCTCCGCCACCAGGAGCAGAAAATCCGCAGGTTGGAATACCAGCTTAAAAACACAGTCGGAAATGTCTATCTGGAGCGGAAATTGGCCTCCAAGCTCTGGAAACTGGCCCGGGATTTTGGCGTTTCTACCTGGCAAGGCACCCTCATTGACATGGATCTTTCCGTCACCTTTCTCGCCGACCTCTTAGGCGTCCCCAGGGAAAACACCTCCAGGACTTGCCGCAAATTCTGCCGCCTTGGACTCATCCTCATGGACAAAAAAAGGATCACCATCCCCGATACCGAAAAATTGAAATTGTGGAAAACCTGAAAAACTTTTTATTCCGTGATATCCGTCACGGAATTCTTTTTTATTTTCTTGTAAAATTAAAACAATACTATTTTAGAAAGGGGAATGTCTATGGGATACAAAATTCCCAGAGAAGCCGCTGACAATCTTTTTAAGGGGCTGGGAAAACATTATGAAATTTTTGCGCCAAAAGTTTTTTCCGGGGAAGGATGCTTTTCCGATACGGGCATTATCCGTTACGGGACCGTCCGCACCCTGGCCGAAATCGAGTTTGAAAAAAAGTCCGACTATTCCTTCAAAGAAGCTCTGCTTCCCATCAATGAAACCTGTCTTTATTTTACGGAAAACACGTCCTCTGTCCCGGCTGGTGAAGAAAAGAAACGGCTGATTTTCCTTCGCAGCTGCGACCTCCACGCTTTAAGGCGGCTGGATGCCATTTATCTGGAAAACGGCCCCGAAGATTTTTATTATAAGAGACGTCGGGAGCGCACTCTCTTCGTACTGATGGGCTGCCCGGAAACTTGTGATACCGGATTCTGCGTCTCCATGGGAACTGCTCAAACTGACGCTTACGACCTATATCTAAAAGTCTCCGATACCTTTGTATGGGCAGACTGTAAGTCAAAAGAGCTTTCCCCTTTCTTTAAGGGATTTTTAGAAGAATGTGAGCCAGAAACGGCAAAATCCGTCTCCCTCCAAGTAGAGCCGGAATTTCCCAAATCAAATAAAGAATCCGTTACCCTGCCCGTCTCTTTTTCCGATGATATTTTATCCCATCCCATCTGGGAGGCCTATGGAAACCGCTGCATAGGGTGCGGGCGCTGCAATTTTGTCTGCCCCACCTGTACCTGTTTTACCATGCAGGACATCCATTACCGGGACAACGAAAAAGCTGGAGAAAGGAGAAGAGTCTGGGCCTCCTGCCAGGTGGACGGGTATACGGATATTGCCGGAGGAAACAGTTTCCGAAAATCCCAGGGCGACAGGCTGCGTTTCAAAGCGCTCCATAAAATCCGCGATTTTGAAAAACGGTTCGATTATCCCATGTGTGTAGGCTGCGGACGCTGTGAAGCCGTCTGCCCGGAGTACATCTCCTATATCAACATCATCAATACACTAGCAAAGGAGGGCATCTAAATGAACAATGTATATCTCCCTTTTCCCTCCCAGGTGAAAGAAATCATCCGCCATACGGATATTGAATATACTTTCCGCATGAGCTTTTCCGGACAGGTAAGGCCCGGACAGTTTTTCGAGGTTTCCATACCAAAATTCGGTGAAGCCCCCATTTCTGTCAGCGGAATCGGGCCCGGTATGGTGGACTTGACCATCCGCCGGGTGGGAACTGTCACCAACCAGATTTTTGAACATTATAAAGGAAATACACTTCTCATGCGCGGCCCCTACGGCAACGGTTTCCGGACAGAAGATTACATAGGTAAAGAAATATTTGTCATTGCCGGGGGGACAGGACTCTCCCCGGTGAAAGGAGTCGTTGACTATTTTTCCGGCCATCCTGAAAAGGTACGGGGCATGACTCTGATCGCCGGGTTCAAATCCCCTTCCGATATCCTTTTCCGTGAGGATTTCAGCCGTTGGGAGAAAAATATGACTGTTATCCAGACTGTAGATTCCGCACCGGAAGGATACCAAGGCCCTGTCGGGCTGGTGACAAAATATATCCCACAGCTTTCCGTCTCTGACAAAGGACAGTCGGCCTTCCTCATTGTCGGCCCTCCCGTTATGATGAAATCCGCAGCGGCAGAGGTTTTGAAGCTGGATGTCCCGGAGAAAAATATCTGGATTTCCCAGGAGCGGAAAATGTGCTGCGGCCTCGGAAAATGCGGCCACTGCCGGATAAATTCCACCTATATCTGCCTGGACGGCCCTGTATTCAATTATGCCAAAGGCAAATATCTGGTTGATTAGGAGGTGTATCTGTGAGTTTAGATATTAATACAAAAAAAGCCAAGAAAAATGCATACAGAATCAGTAAAGAGAGAGGAATCGGCGCTTCCCGCGTCCGTGTCCCCGGCGGTTATCTGAAAGCGGAAATCCTAGGAATGGTGCAAAAAATCGCCGAAACCTACGGAAACGGTATTGTCCACCTGACCACGAGGCAGGGTTTTGAAATCGAAGGGATCCACCTGGAAGATATGGACGCCATCAATCAAATGCTCCAGCCCATCATCGAACTTCTTGACATCAACCAGACGGAAAAAGGCGGCGGATATCCAGCTTCCGGCACAAGAAATGTGAGCGCCTGTATTGGAAACAATGTCTGTCCCTTTGCCAATTACAATACGGCAAAATTTGCCAAACGGATTGAAAAAGAGATTTTCCCCAATGACCTCCATTTTAAAATTGCCCTCACCGGCTGCCCCAATGACTGCGCCAAAGTCCGCCTCCATGATTTCGGTATCATCGGAATGACCATGCCCCAGTATGACCCAGCCCGCTGTGTGGCCTGCAAAGCCTGTATCAAAGGCTGCAAAAACTTTTCCGTGGACGCCCTGCGGATGGAAAATTATAAAATCGTCCGCGACACGGAAAAATGCATTGGCTGCGGTGTCTGCATCACAAAATGCCCTACCAGGGCTTTTACCAGAAGTGAAAAGAAATATTACCGCTTATCCATCATGGGGCGGACAGGGAAACGTAACCCCCGTCTTGGAAAAGATTTCCTTATCTGGGCCGATGAAGACAGCATTGTAAAAATCATCCTTAACACTTACCGCTTTGTCAAGGAATACATTGACCAGGCCGCCCCCGGCGGCAAAGAGCATATTGGCTATATCATTGACCGGACAGGTTTTGCCGAATACAAAAAATGGGCCCTTGACGGCGTCCAGCTTCTCCCAGAAACCATCGTAAATGAATGTATTTACTGGGATGGGATCCACTACGGCTAAACCCTCTCAAGTCCCTGTACAAATTCGGATGCGGGTGCATACTGCCAGCCAGTCTCCCGCATCCGGAATTTTTTGTTTTTATGGTTTTTACTCTGCCTCCTCCGCCACATCTGCAGGCCTCCAGGCTTTCCCGAATTTCACGTCTTTAAATAAGGCCGCCAAGCCCGTAATCTGCTTTAAGCGCAGGATTTCATCCCGGTCCATCCCCAAATGCTTGGAAATCCAGGCGTCGGAACGTCCCAGTTCATGGAGTTCTTTCACTATATTACTCATCAAGTCTACATCGTGGCTTCCCCTGGCCCTGTTATGGCGGATGGTGCTGGCCATCCTCTGGTCAATGGGTTTATTGATGACCGAAACCGGCAGCATCCCCTTCTCCCGCTCATAAATATCCGGATGCTCCAGCATAATCCGGTAACGGTGGAACCCGTCCACAATAATATAATTTTCCGCCGCCTGGTTATAATAACAGACAATGGGCATTGTATAGCCATCAGCTTTGATACTCTCATAGAGCAGCCGCATCTCCGGCGGCGCCACGGTATTGGGATTATAAGTATTTGGTTTTACCCGGTCAATGGGGACTGCAATCACATGGTAAACAGGACTTTTATACTCCATTCTCCATTCCCTCCACACTTTTGTATTTCCTTCTGATTGTATCAATCCGTTTCTGCTGCTGCCTCGTCATTCCAAAGCCCATAAAACGGCAGATATGATCATTTTTTAAAATGCAGTAACACATCCTTTTCCAGCTCGGAATGTCCTTTGTCGATTTGATATCATCCGTATCATCTGGAATTTTTTCAAGAAAAACAATTCTGGATTTCTTGCTGAGAGTATAATTAGAAATGCCGTTTCTACGGATTTTGTAGCCCCTTTCCTCCAACTCCCGGATGGTTTCTTCATCCAGGCCTCCTCCCGTTTTATGCCAGAATTCAATAGAGGCATTGAACTTTTTCGCGTAATTGTTCCGCAGGCGCACCGGGAGGGTATCCAGGAGAAACATGGTATAGGATTTCCAGGTATGCCCCTCCGGAAGAGAAATATTCCGGTATCCCATGGCCTTGGTCCTGCCATAAATACAGGCAAAATTTGCCCCCCGGACTCTTCCCACCAATTTCACCCATATTTCCGGATCAATGACACGGTACAGGTTCAGGGAATCTTTGGAATAGTCATTGAACGGGGAGGCCACACGCATTTGGGAAACCTTTAATCCCGCCATATAATAAAGGTCATAAAGACGGTTATAATCATATTCAAACAAGTAATTGGCGTGCCAGATGTCTTCCGCCGACCAGTCAAACATCGGTGAGGCGCACCAAACCTCCTTATGCTGCCTACTGATCCAGCACTGCTCTTTGTACCCGTACTTTTTGTTTAAAAACCCACTGTACCTTTGCAGGGATTCGTCAGCCCTCATCCCCAAAAGGCAGACTGTCTTTTTTTCGCCATGGCTCTGGCAGTACCACCGCCCAAACTGCCTGGCCAAGTCTTCCTGATGCATCCGGTAACGGTAAGTGGTCATGGGGTTGTTTTCCAAATTAATAACATATTCCTTATCCGGCATGTTTCTAACCCAGATTTCTTTTTTTGTATCATCCCATGGATACCAATACATCTCATAGCTGCTCAAGGCTGTTCTGGTGGCCATGGGCAGACATACCCAGTAAGGTTCCACCTCATCCTTAATCCGCTCAAAAGTCCGCTCCACATACTCCGTCGTCACCGTATACTGAGCCTCAAAGTCCTGGTGGAATACACCGATTTTCCGCTCCGGGTAATATTTCTTCTGGAAATCAAGCACCAGGTTTAAAAGCAATCCGCTGTCTTTTCCTCCTGAAAAAGACAGGTAAATGTTCTCAAATTCATCAAAGACAAATTTCAAACGTTGCTGCAAAGCTTCATATACATTCTGCTCCATATATTCTCGTACCATATACAATCACCTACGCCAGTCAAAATTACCTGTTGATGGAAATGCTTTTGTATGTTAATCTATCACATAAAATTTCCAAATTCAACCAAATATGATAAAATTTGTCATATTTTTCGACTGGATACGATAAAAGGAGACTGTTACAATATATAAGTCTGATATTTGTGTCTGTTCCTATGAAATACAAAAAGGACCGCCGCAAAATATAAGATATTCTGCGACAGCCCTTTTTATGGATACTCTCTATTCTAATGTATATCCCCCTTCTGCCATTTTCTGAAGGACAAATTCCCTGGCCGTCCTGATTTCTGCTACTGCCTCCTCCATGGTATAAGTACGGGTGGTATCTGCCCACATTTCCACCATGAACCGCCCGGCATAGCCAATTTCATGGAGCTTTTTAAACAAATCCGCAAACCGTACCGTACCGGTTCCGAAAGGAACACATTTAAACACTCCTGGCTTTGTCTCTTTCACATGGATGGCCGCAATTTCGGGAAGCCCCAGCTCAAATTCGCTTTCCGGATCAGCGGAAAACTGCGTCAGGTTCCCCATATCAGGATAAATTTTAAAATAGGGAGAGGGAATTTCCCTCAGATAATGGGTAGAACGGAGAATCGTACCTACAAAGGCCGTGTCCATGATCTCCATAGCCAGGATTACCCCGGCTTTCGCCGCCATCTTTACAGAGTCTTTCATCCCCTGAAGGAAAAGCGCCTTTGTCTCCTCATCGGACTCTTCATAATACACGTCATAGGTGGCCAGCTGGATACAGCCTACGCCAAGGGCTCTTGCCAGAAGGATTCCTTTTTCCATGACTTCATACGCTTTTTTCCTGGTTTCTGGATTTTTACTTCCAAAAGGGAACCGTCTGTGGGCGCTTAAGCACATACTGGGGAAAGTAATTCCCGTTTCATCCATCAAATCCCGCATTTCCCGTATGGTTTCCTGATCCCAGTCCAGGCGGGCCAGACGCTCATCCGATTCATCCACTGATATTTCAATAAAATCAAAACCGGCTTCTTTCGCCGCCAGCATTTTCTCCTTCCAGGTAAATGCGTTTGGCAAAGCCTTTTCATAAATTCCTATGGGTGTTTTATGTAAAGTGTACATTGCTTTTCTCCTCCCCTATTTCAAATCGTTTAAACCTTCCCAGACGCCGGACAGCGCGTCAACCACCTTCCGGTAGAGCTGATATTTCTTTTCATAAACAGCCGCATATTCCGCCCTCGGGAAAACTTTCTTCGATACATGTACCAGGCTTTCCGCCGCCTCCGCGTAGCTTCCAAAAATCCCCGCGCCAATTCCGGCGGCCATGGCTGCCCCCATGATTCCCTGTTCATCACAGGCCACCGTCTCAATAGGGATCTGCAGCACATCGGCAAAAATCTGCACCCAGACTTCCGAATTGGCAGCCCCGCCTGCCAGACGGATAGCTTCCGGCGCCTCCCTGTTGGCAAGAAGCCGTTTCACATGGGTCAGGTGGGAAAATACGATTCCTTCATATACCGCCCGCAACATATGGGCCCTTCCGTGAAAATCCGTCAGCCCTATGAAACTGCCCCTGGCCAGGGCGTCTTCATTGGAGCCGTTTAAAAATGGAAGGAAAATCACATTGCTGTCCCCCGGTTCAACGGATGCCACCGCTTCATTGGTAAAATCATAAATGCTTTTCCCCTCTGCTTTCAGCTCCGTCTTTTTTTCAGCCAGCAGCTCGTCAATGAACCACTGCATATTCCCCGCCGAAGTAGGGCTGCTTTCCTCAATCAGGAAATAGCCGGGAATACAGAACATGGAATTAAGAGCCACCGTACCGTTTGTAATGGGCGCCTTTGTAATGTACTCGTTGATACTCCATGTCCCTGCAATCATACACATGGGGTCTTCATCGTAAATGCCGGAAGCAATTCCACAGGCATCCACATCAAACATTCCAGCCATCACCGGCGTCCCGGCCGCAAGCCCCGTCTTTTCTGCCGCCTTCTCTGTCACCGTCCCGCAAATGTCAGCAGAAAACTTAAGGGGAGGAAGCTTGTCATAAACCATCTCCAAGCCGAAATATCCAAGAAGCTCTTTGTCATAAGCGGCTGTCGTAAGGTTCACCAGGTTTGCCCCGGAAAAATTAGTATATTCCCCGTTGGCCACGCCCGTCAGGCAAAAACGGATGTAATCATTGATGGAGAAAATATACTTCGTCCGCTCTAGTACCCCCTCTGCATGATCTTTCAGCCAGGCTAAAAGGCTGACCGGCTGGCAGGCTAAGATATCCTGGAACGTCTTTTGATACACTTTTTCCGCCGTGCCGTCCTCTTTCCACTTTTTCACATATCTCCAGGCCCTGGTATCCGTAGAAAGGATTCCGGCATAAGAAGGGGCGCCGTCCTCTCCCACCAGATAAAGCCCTTTCCCATGGCCGGAAAAAGAGACTCCGGCCACATCTTCCGGACGGATACCGCTTTTCTCCATGGCCGATTTTATAACCTTTGCATTTTGTTCCCAGAGTGCATCCATATCCCGCTCCGTAAAACCAGGCTGGGGCGTCTGGTTCTGGATGGGCTCCCTGGCCACCGCTGCCAAATTCCCATTTTCATCCACTAGGCCCGCTTTTACAAAAGTCCCGCCATTATCAATTCCCATTAAATATTTCACTGTTTTTCTCCATTCTTTCTTTAATATTTACTCGTGTTTGGAACATTGCGCACTTCTTTTACCGGTGAAGCTCCCCCCTCTCCGTTCCTTTTTACATTACTTCCAGTATACTACAAATTCCCCGTTTCACAAACGGGGAATTTAACTTTCTCTTCTTTTTAGCCGCTCCTCCGAGCCGTGGCGCATCCATTTCCCTTTAAGCATCCTTCCCGTGAAAACAATGGCCCGAAAAATCCAGTCAATGCTCATGGCAATCCAGACGCCCATGACAGAAGTGTGGAACACCCGCACCAGCAGGTAAGCCATACCAATGCGGAAGACCCACATGGACGACACAGAAACTACCATTGTAAAGGTTACATCCGAAGCCGCCCGCAGGGCATGGGGAAGAAGAAATGCCGGAGGCCAGACGGACATGGCAAACCCATGAAACAAAATCAGCCCTGCCGCCACGGCTGCCGACTCTGGTGACAACTGATAAATACTGATGACAGGCTTATGAATCAGTCCGATCACCAAAACGATACCCAAAAGAATCCCATAATTTAACAGCACAAGCCTTTTCACGTAATACTTCACCTGGCCAAATTCTTTTGCGCCGACACACTGGGATACCACCGTCACCATACCCATGCCCAGGGCCGTACCCGGAAGGTACTCCAAAGTCGCCATGTTTCCAGCTACGGCAAAACCGGCAATGGCCGTGGTTCCCATGGTAGAAACAAGGCTCTGCAGCATGATTTTCCCAAACTGGAACATTCCGTTTTCCATCCCGCTGGGCACACCGATTTTTAAAATCTGCCGGATCATGGCAGGCTCATATCCCAGGCGCAGACGGCGGTCCACATGGACAGCATTTTTTTCATTGCGAATAATATAGAGCATAATAGCCGCGGCAGTCATCCGTGAAATCAAAGTAGGTACCGCCACCCCGGCCACCCCCACCCGGAGCACATAAACTCCCAGCGCATTGCCGGCAATATTCATACCGTTCATCACCAGGGACGTTTCCATGGAAACCTTGGAATTTCCCATGACCCGGTAAAGGGCGGCGCAGGAATTATAGATGGCAAGAAAAGGGAACGAAAGGGATGTGATATAAAAATAAAGCCTGGCATTGGACATGACATCCGCTTCGATTTTTCCGAACAAGGTACTTAAAATCACCTTGTTTCCCAACAGCGACAAAGCCATAATCCCGCCGGAAAATACCGTAGTCACCAAAAGAAGCTGATTGGCGGCGTGGCAGGCCCTCTCCGCATTTTTACACCCGAGAAGCTGCCCTGCCACCACGGCGCCTCCCGTTGCCATGGCAGCCAAAAGCTGAATCAAAAGCAGGTTGATGGCGTCCACCAGGGATACTCCCGACACGGCAGCCTCCCCCACTTCCGCCACCATCACCACATCAATCATACCCACCAAAACAGCCAGAAACTGCTCAATAATCAGCGGTATCAAAAGCCTTCGCAAATCACGGCTTGAAAATAACATACAATCTCCTCTGTTTCTGTCGTATTTACTCGAGTCCGCTTTGATTGTAGCACCGTCATATGGATTTTACAACCGGTTTCTCCCTTTAATTTTTTTCACAGTCCCATGTACCTTGTCCTTATCGCAAATTCCTGTATAGTTCCTTCACCCACTGGCTTATGGCAAGGTATTTTCTGTATTTTTCTTTGTAATCTGCCTGTGGGCTGTACTCTCTCCCAAACTGCACAAACACATTTGCAGCCTCCGTGTAATCTTTGTAAACCCCATCAGCTACTGCACAGACCATGCCAAGTCCCAGGGTACCCGCATCCGGATTTTTCAAAATCCTCACCGGATGCTCCAAAACATCTGATTTCATCTGCATAAACAGGGAAGATCTGGAGCATCCTCCTGAAGCAGTGATCTGGCGGATGGGAAAACCAAGTTCCAGAAAAACTTCAAAATTCTTTCGCGATTCAAAACAGAGCCCCTCCAAAAGCGCCCGGTACATCTGTGGCGCCTTCGTTCCGACATCCAGGCCTAAAAATACGCCGAGGGCCGGATTGGAACCGTCCATACTTTTCACTCTGGAAAGGTAAGGAAGAAAGTATAATTCTCCCGAATCAGACGCACATTCCTCCTCCGCCAGCTCATAGATATCTTTCCCGCGCCTGTCCGCTTCCGGCTCTTTGCGCCATATATTTTTTACAAACCACCGAATACTGGTTCCATGGGACAGCTGCCCCACCGGGACAATATACTGTCCCGGAATCACATAAGGTTCAAAGCAAAGCTGCTTTTCATAAAAATTTTTGCAAAAATCCTCTTTTCCAGCAATGAGGTTGATGCTTTCCGTGGAACCTTCTCCTGCCATAATATCTCCCGGAGAAACAGCCCCCGCCCCCAAAAGCGCGCTGCACTGGTCATGGCATCCCAGGACTACTTTCAAAGTTTCTGGAAGCCCTGTCCGCTTTGTAGCCTCTGGGCACAAGGTTCCCACCACTGTACCGGTTTTTTCCACCTGTGAAAAACGTTCCACCGGTATTCCAAACCGGCTTCCCACCTCTTTTGACCAGGAAAGCCCCCCGGCGTCAAAAAGCATAGTTCTTGATGCACTGGAGGGATCGATCATTCTTTCCCCAGTCAATTTCCACGTGATAAAATCCCCGAATAAAAAATAATGTGCCGTTTTTTCCAGAATATCAGGCTGATGTTTCCTGAGCCAGAGATGTCGGTTTAACGTATACATAGGATTCACCGGCACTCCCGTATGGCTGTGGAGCCACTTCTCATCCGCCTTTTCCCTGATATAAGCGCTTGTCCATGCCCCCCTGCCATCCAGATAAGTAATCCCGTTGCGCAGGATATTCCCCTTTCTGTCTGTCATTACCACTGCTTCTCCTATGGAAGAGACAGCCAGCATCTTAAGCTCCATGCCCCGGCATTTTCCGGCCGCTTCAGAAAGCGCCCTGCAGACTTCATTCCAGACAGTCTGTGGATTTAATTCCACCATTCCTGGTCCCGGCATCTCAAATCCATATTCCTTGCGGACAGACATATAAAGTCTTCCCGTCTCATCCATGACTGCCGCCTTACAGCCGGAAGTCCCCACATCAAGCCCGATATACGCTGCTTTCATATCTGCCTCTCCATTTTATATCCGAAACCGTGTCAGAATATCCAGCTTCCTGAGCGCCACCTGTTCCACCGCGCTGCGGGCAGATGTAAGAGCCTTCACAATATCGCATCGGGGTGTGGATTCTCTATAAAAACTGTAAAGCGCATCGTTATAAGCGTTAAAAAAATCTGTCCCCACATTTAGTTTCGCAATCCCCATCCGAACCATCTTTTCCACGTCCTCATCCGGCGTCCCGGATCCTCCGTGGACCACAATGGGACACTGCACCGTATCCAGAAGTTCCCCCAGCAGCTCAAAATTGATTTCAGGGGTGTATTTATAGGTACCATGGGCAGTCCCGATGGACACTGCCAGACAGTCTATTCCCGTATCTTTCACAAAACGCCTTGCCACTTCCGGGTCGGTATACCCTTTTGCAATCTCATCCGGCGTACGGTCTGCATCCACAATGGTTCCCAGCTCCGCTTCCACAGAAACTCCCTTTGCATGGGCCAGCTCCACCACCCGGCAGGTTTCTTTTACATTATATTCATAATCTTCTGAAGCCAGGTCAATCATCACTCCGCTGTATCCGGCATCTATACAAAGCTTTGCCTGGTCGTAGGAACGCCCGTGATCCAGCCCCATGGCAATTTTTACGCAAGAATGGCCGGAAGCCACTTCTGCAATGGCTTTCATATAATCCGCCCCTGCGAAATCCACATGCCCATGATATGTCTGCACAATGACCGGTGCGTCCATTTTGTCTGCGGCAGACACAAGCGCCTGCACAATCTCCATATTCAATGCATTAAATGCCCCGATTGTAATTTTATGTTCCTTTGCATAGTTTAGCAGCTCCACATAACTAGAAAGTGCCATTTTCTTTATCCTCTCTGCCAACATCCGGCAGCCCCTTCTGTCCCTAAATTTTCATGTCAGCGATATGCTTCTTCTTCATATTCCACAATATGGCTGAACTCTTTTTCCACAACCTCTCTGGTTTTCTCATCCAGCCCCACCAGATGTTCTGCCGCAAGCCACGCGTTTGCCATCTCGATTCCCAACACATTTCCCACCACAAAACCTCCCATACAAAGCACGTTGGTATTGTTTACCACCTTTGCCCTCCTTGCTGTGTAAATACTTTCACAAAGGGCTGCATACACTCCGCGGTGTTTGTTGGCGATAATGCTGAGTCCCATTCCGGTGCCACACATGATGATTCCCCGGTCCGCTTCCTTTCTCTGTACCATTCCGGCCACTGCCCGCGCCGCAAACTGGTAAAGTACAGGCTCATCCGGGTTTGTGTCAATCACTTCATATCCTTTTTTCAATAAATCTTCTTTTATGGCTTCTTTCAGCGCAAACCCTGCTCCGTCTGCTCCCATTGCAACTTTCATAGATAAGTCCTCCTTTTCTTTTTATACCTTTAAACTTCAGGCATACCGCAGTTATGGCAGAAATGTTTCAACATCACCCATTCCTGTCCAGAATGATTTTCAATCACAATCCCTGCTTTTGCCGCATCTTCGCTGACAAAAAATTCATCATAGGTCTGTTCCCCATAACGGATAACCACAGGGGCTTCTGCCCGGTGGATTCCGAATTTCCCATACCCTTGAAGCAGGATACATCCATAAGCCGCCTTGTCTTTCACTGTCACCGTCTGCCCAGGACGAACCCTAAGCTCTTTTGCCCCAATATAAGGGTTTCCATAAGTAATCCATTTCTGTGTGTACTGCCCGTTCTCCGTTTCAACAATCGGCCGTCTGAAATAATGCTTCCGGTAATCTTTGTCAAAGTTGGCTTCCTCATCCATCAGTCCATAAAGATATTCCAGATCCTGCTTTTTCTCTTCCGGCACCTTGCTGGCAAATTCCTCATAAGGTGCAATCCTGCTTCCCGGCGTATAATTTTCCCAGAGGGAACAGGATTCGCTCATCCACTGCGGTTCATACGTACATAGGGAACCGCACGCATGAAGCACCCCCGGTTTTGTATACCATCCCGTCCCCAGCTCCAGACGGAACCCTCGCGACAGCTCCGTCAGGTTATTTTCTTTTGTCTCAAACTTTTCCAACCGCTCCATGATCTCTTCTTTTGTCACCGACGGGTCAAAGCCAAAATATGTAACAGGGGCCGCATCGTGGGAAAGATTCATCTCCACCGGGAAGTAATAAGCCTCCGGCTTGCTGGGCACCCCCACCAATTCTGCATCTTTTTCCATATGGTGCAGGTGATGGAAGGATTCACATTTGTAGTCATAAAATTTGGAAAACATGGGCCATCCACGGTACTTTTCCCAAATCTCTTTACCCACCAGGCGTTCCCCCAGTTCTTCCACAAAATCCCGGAATAAAATCCGGCCCTCTCCGGTTTTCACATAGCTTAACCCCTCGTCTTCCGGGGCATCCGGCCCTGTTTCCGCGTTTTTCGTGGCAGAAAACCAGCGTTCGCAGATGGCTCCCCGTTTTAGCCCCAGGCAGCGGTAATCATCAGGATGGAGCCTTAAGCGTTTCCCCGGCGCCAAAAGAGGCCGCGGAATCCAGGTGGGAGTCATCAAAAGGACCCCCTTCCCTTCTTCAAATACTTTTTCAATGGCTGTACTCATATCATTTCCTCCTTATCAGGCTTTTGTAAAAGCTTTCGCTTCCCGGTTCTTTCTCGTCACATCAAAATAAACGGCAATCAGAATGATGGCGCCTTTCACAATATTCTGGACATACCAAGGAATTAAAAGCATACTCATCCCATTGGCAATCACCCCCAGCACAATGGCCCCGATCAATGTACTTTCAATGTTCCCTTCTCCTCCCAAATAACTGATCCCTCCCAGGTAACATGCCGCCACAGCATCAAATTCCAAGGCATTTCCAGTCACCGGGGAACCCTGTGTGATTCTGGAGCACGCCACAATTCCACAGACGCCGGCCAGAACCCCAGAAATCGCATAAACCCTCAAAGTCACTTTTTTAATGTCAATTCCTGAAAAACGCGCCGCTTCCCTGTTCCCCCCAATGGCATAAACACATCTTCCAAACTTTGTCTTGGAAAGGAGCAGGAACATAAGAATAAAAATCACAATCAGATAAATGACCGGGTACGGAATAAACCCAAAGAGATACCCGTTTCCAATTTTTCCAAAGGCGTCGTCCACATAAATCAGATTTCCCTTTGTGATGACATAGCAGGCCCCTCTGGCCACCAGCTGGGAAGCCAGCGTGACGATAAAGGGGGGCATCGGGGTATAGGCCAGCAAAAACCCGTTGAACAGCCCGCATACAAGCCCGATCAGGATTCCGCCCGCAATCCCCACCCAGAAAGGCGCCTGGAAGGTCAAAAGCAGCCACGCGCAGAAGCAGGAAGAAAACCCGATGACAGACCCCTGGGACAAATCAATTCCATTGATGATGATACAAAGCGTCATACCGAACCCGATAATCCCTGTTGTGGAAATAGATCTCAGGATATTGAAAATATTCTTTGTGGCGATAAAGTTGGGCTGAATCACGGCAATGGCTACGCAGATCACAAAAAGCCCCACTAAAATCCCCAGATTATCTTTTAAAAATTCCTGGAATCCATGATGTTTTTTCACCGTAGTACGATTTCCTTCCATATTCAACATCCTCCTATGGCATTTTTCATGATGGCCTCTTCTGTCAGTTCTTCCCTGTCGAGGGACGTGACCATTTCCCCCTCCCGCATAATATAGACCCGGTCACACAGGTGAATTACTTCCGGCATTTCAGAAGAAATCAAAATGACGCTGACACCCATTTTCACAATCTCATAAATCAGGTTATAGATTTCCTGTTTCGCCCCCACGTCGATGCCGCGCGTCGGTTCATCCAAAATTAAAATCACCGGCTCCGTCACAAGCCATTTAGCCAGAACCACCTTTTGCTGGTTGCCTCCCGACAAATTAACTGCCTTTGTCTCGTAAGAAGGCGTTTTGATCCTCAGCCTGGCCCCTATATTTTCAACAGCTTCATTACTCTTTTTCCGGTTCAGTTTCAGTCCCTTAATTATTTTTTTTAAGATCGTGACCGTGATATTAAAATCCAGGGTCTGTTTTAAAATCAGCCCTTCCAGCTTTCTGTCCTCCGGCGCCAGGACGATCCCCTCATTTACCGCGTCCACCGGGCTGTTTATCCTGATCTTTTTTCCGTTCAAAATCACATCGCCCTTTGTATTCCGGTCAATACCTAAAAGGGCCCTCATGGTTTCTGTCCGCCCAGAACCGACCAGTCCGTAAAACCCCAGGATCTCTCCTTTTCTCAGATAAAAGCTCACATTTTTCACCCGGCTGGAACAGATATCACGGGCCTCAAAAAAAGTATCGCCTGGCTGGCTTTCATGATCCGGGAAAACACTTTCAATTTTCCTGCCCACCATCATGGAGATCAATTTATCGTACACTATCTCCTCCACAGTTCCCGTCCCAATATAAACCCCGTCCCGAAGCACAGTGATCCTGTCACATACCTGGTAAACTTCATTTAACTTATGGGAGACAAAAATAATGGAAACGCCTTTCTTTTTTAAGCTCCGCATCAGTTCCAGCAAAGTTTCCGTTTCCTTACTGGCCAGGGAAGCCGTCGGTTCATCCATCACCAAAATTTTGATTTCCTGGGAAAGCGCCCGGCAGATCTCCACCATCTGCTGTCTCGCGACGCTGAGTTTTTTCACCTTGGTTGCCGGATCAACAAAATTCAGCCCAATGGCGTCCAAAAGCCCGCGCGCCTTTTCCTCCATGAGTTTATCATCCACAAAACCATTTCTTTTTTTGGGCATCCTCCCCAGAAAAATATTTTCCGCAACTGTCATATTTTCAGCGAGGCTCAATTCCTGATGAATCACGGCAATCCCATGTTCTCTGGCCGTCTGTACATCACTCATCTCAACTTTATTCCCATCAATATATATTTCGCCTTCATCTGGATGGTATATCCCCGACAGAATTTTAATCAGCGTAGATTTCCCGGCCCCGTTTTCACCGATCAGGGCATGGATTTCCCCTTTTCGGACTTCAAGCCGGACGCTGTCCAGCGCCCGGACCCCAGGGAAAATTTTACTCACATGCTCCATTTTCAACACATAACTTTCTTCCATCATTTTCCCCCTTTTTGCTTATTACAGAAGAGCTGGGAACGCTGCAGCGGCCCCAGCCCCTTTCTAAGATACCGGCCTTAATAAGCTTCGTATGTACTTAATTCTTCTTCCGTCACCCTGAGACAATCAAGTTCGATAAATTTTTCTACGGTTTCCCCTTTGAAATATTTCACAGCAGATTCCACACTCTGTACGCCCATCTGTTTTGCAAGCTGCGCAGCCGTGCAGTAGACCCATCCCTTTTCCACCAGATCACAGCCCTCTTTTGTCCCGTCCACAGATACCACCGTCACATCGCCGGGCTTATATCCGTTTGCTTCCAGGGCGGAGGCAATTCCGATGGCAAAGGTATCACCTGTGGTGAACACTCCCGCCAAGTCGGGAATACTCTGCAGGGAATTTTCCATCAGAGTTACAGACTCTTCAATGGTTCCATTATTGATGATCTGATCCTGAACAATTTCAATTTCAGGATAATCTTTTAACACGTCTTCCAAAGCCTGCATCCGCTCCACGATAACCTGGCTTCCCGTGGTATGCATGGTGATGATTTTTCCCTTTTCACCCATCTTTTCCACCAGGGCTTTCGCAGCGATCTCCCCGGCAGAATAATTATTGGAGACTACCGTAGACACCACGTCCGTATCATCCGCCGCGCTGGTATCCATCAGGAATACCGGGATTCCCGCTTCTTTTGCACTCTGGATAGCCGTTGAAATGGAAACAGAATCAATGGGAATCAAAATCAGCGCTTTCACCCCCTGTTGGATCAAGTCCTCGATCTGGTCCAGCTGCTTCTGGGAATCTCCGCCCGCATCGCAGAGGATCGTCGTGGCTGTGGGATCGAACTGCTCAATCCCTTCCGAAACGCCAGTCACACATGCATTATAAAAAGGGCTGCTGGTCACATTCGGCACCGCGACTCCATAAACACCGCCTTCTGCCTGTCCTTCTTTTGCCACTGTTTCCGCCGTTTCCTTTCCGGTTTCTTCAGCTTTTTTTGTCTCTTCAGCTTTCTTTGTCTCTTCAGCTTTCTTTGTCTCTGCTTTTGTTTCTTCGGAACTGCTTTTACCACAGCCGGCAAACAGGCTCAGCGCCAGAACTGCCGACAACAGCACACACCACATTTTTCGCTTCATAAAACATCCTCCTTCACATTGTTATAATAAATTCCAGAATAAACAGTGATATGTTTGTTTTGAACCTTATTTTTTCTGAAATCTCCTGTTATTCTGTTTTTACAAACACATATTAACATGATTGTAAACATTTTTCAACAATTTTGTCGAAAAAAAACACTCATTTGAATTCATTTAGTGTTTGATTGTGCGTTTTTAACTGTCAACCCGTTTTTTTACCACACCACCTGGACTCCGTTTTTAATCAAATTTTCCAGCATCCTCCTGTCGGGTTGGCAGTCTGTAACCAGGTAATGCAGCTGCTCCCAGGAACTCAACAGAAAAAGCCCTTGGGAATCTGCCTTCGTATGGTCTGCCAGTATAAAATTCTTCGCCGAATGACCCAGCATAACCCGTTTCGCCTGAATTCCAATGATCCCGTCATTAAAAATCCCATTCTGAGAAAACCCACTGCAGGATGTAATTGTTGCATCCACATAAATCCTTTTAACCGTGTCCGTCATATCGTCGTCAAAGCTGCTGCTTTCCATATTGAGAAAGCCTCCCATCACATAAGTACGTATCCAGGACATTCCGCTCAACAGTTTCAACGCCTCAAAACTGTCTGTAAACACAGTATAAGGGCGGCCTGACGGCAAAATCCGGAGGACTTCTATGGCTGTTGTGCTTCCGTCCACATAAAACGAAGAAATATCCCCCATATACCCCAGCATAGTCCTGGCAATTTTTTCTTTTAGCTCCCTGTTTGTCTGGCTTCTCTGCCCGAAGGAAAATTCTCTGCGGGTTTCATCCACAATACGGGCTTTCCCATAGCTTCTGTCAATCAACCCTGTCTCTTCCATAAATGTCAGATCACGCCGGATTGTCATGGACGACACACCAAAACGTTTTGCCAGCACAGAAACCGGGATTTCTTTATTGGTCTTTAAAGTATGATATATTTTCTCACGCCGCTCTTCTGTTTTCACGTTCCATTCCTCCGTTTTCCATGTTTAAACAATCATTTTTTATGTTTGATCTATTTTATTTTTATCCATTATACCGCATATCTCTTTGTTTATCAATCATGATCAAACATTTTTATTGTTGACAGTGTTCTGAAAACTTGTTACTTTTGAATCACAAAAACACGTTTTATTTGTTAAAGGAGGATATGATATGGATATTAAAGTCATAAAAGAAGTGCTGGCTGCCGCCAAACGTCTGGATGAAAAAAACCTTGTAAACGCCTATGAGGGGAATATCTCCGCCCGGAAAGAGGGACTTATTTATATTACACCCACAGGGAAAAACAAGGCTTTTCTCACAGAGGAAATGATAGCTGTAATTGACAGGGACGGAAAACAGATAGGCGGCTGCTGCAAGCCCACCTCGGAACTTACCATGCATCGGAATATTTATAAAATCCGCCCTGATGCCGGCGGCGCCGTCCACTGCCATCCTGCCTTCCTGACCGCCTACGCCATCTGCAATCTTACAGTAGAGACAAATGCATATCCAGAAATGATCGGCAATTTCGGTGTCTTTGAAGTGGCTCCTTACGGAAGGCCGGGAACGGAAAAAATACTGGAAAACGCAGTACCGATTTTTGACCACAGCGATATATGCCTCCTGGGCAACCACGGAGTGCTGGCCATTGGAAAAACCGTCTTTGACGCCATGAACCGGGTGGAAGCCGCTGAAGCGATCACAAAAACCCTGTTCCTTTCCAAAATCATCGGAAAAGAGCGCTCCCTGAGCAAAGAAGAACTGGAATTTTTAAATGTGGCAAGGCTGGGCAAACGGTAAGCCCTGGGACAGTAACACAGCCAGGGCTTTCTTCTTTTCCAAGAATAAATTTTTCGGGGAAAGGTATGGTCATTCGGCAATAATCACATTCGCGCCCATTTCGCGGAGCCGTTTTAAAATTTCAGGATTTATCCCGCTGTCTGTGATGATTCCTTCCACTCCATTCACATGGCTGTATGTAATCAGGCCGTAATGACCGAATTTGCTGGAATCTACCAGTACATACGTCCTGGCTGCCGATTGGATAATACTCTTTTTCACACCCTCCTCCGGCGGATAGCCGTCGTAAATATAGCCATCCTGTCCAATGGCGGCGGCTCCCAGAAAAGCCACATCCACCCGATAGCGCCGGATCTGTTCTTCAGCCTGGGTTCCATAACAGGACAGCGTTTCTTTCCGCATCGCTCCACCAATAATTAAAACAGATGCGGATGGATTCGCTGAAACCTCCTGTACAATGCGAAGATTGTTTGTCACCACAACGCTCTCCTTCCCCTCCGGCAGGTTGGCAGCCAGGTAACTGGTGGTGGTTCCCGAATCAATAAATATTTTTTGAAGGCCTTGGAGCAATCCGAGGCCTTTTTTTGCAATTTTTTCCTTTACCGTTTCTTCCCCATTACTTTTTTGAGGAATCTTTTCCGCCGGAAGAAGGGCGCCGCCATGGGTTCTGATAATTTTCCTCTCCTGCTCCAGAGATTGTAAATCTCTCCGAATCGTCATATCCGACACTTGGAATAACTGGCACAATTCTGTTGTCTGCACTTCTCCCGATTTCTGCAGTAACTCATAAATCTGTTGGCGGCGGTTGTCTCTCAGCACAAAGATACCTTCTTTCATCCCTTTTTGTTCCGTAGATACCTTTTATTATACTGAAACTCTATTACTTTCGCAAGAAATACCGACATAACATGATATCGGGACTTTTTCAAAAAGTATTAATGTTATAATATTTAATATGCTTCCGGCAAAGAATATAACATCATAGTAAATGAGGTGTTCAAATGTCCAACCGGCTCGTAAACGAAAAATCCCCCTATCTGCAGCAGCACAAAGACAATCCGGTAAACTGGTATCCCTGGTGTAAAGAGGCTTTTGACAAAGCATCCATGGAAGATAAGCCAATCTTCCTCAGTATCGGATATTCCACCTGCCACTGGTGTCATGTCATGGCCCGCGAATCTTTTGAAGATACGGAAATTGCCACATTGTTAAACGACTATGTCTGCATCAAAGTTGACCGTGAAGAACGTCCAGACATTGATTCCATCTATATGTCGGCCTGCCAGGCATTGACTGGAACAGGCGGCTGGCCGCTGACGCTTTTTTTAACGCCGGATCAAAAACCATTTTTTGCGGGAACTTATTTTCCGAAAAAAAGCCAGTACGGCCGTCAAGGACTGGATAGTCTGCTTTGCCAAATTTCAAAGCTCTGGAGAGAAAACCGTGATATGCTGTTGACTTCAGCAAGAAAAATCACATGGTTCCTGCAGCGGGAAGAGGCGGAAGAGTCCGGTGAATGTAGCAGGGAACTGTTACACCAAGGCTTCCGGCTGCTTTTGCAGGCTTTTGACTCTGGTTGGGGAGGATTTGGCACAGCTCCAAAATTCCCATCTCCCCATAACCTGCTTTTTTTAATGAGAATGTATGGCGCCGAAAAAATGCCTGACGCGCTGCACATGGCAGAAACCACACTGAAAGCAATGGCTGGCGGAGGGATATTTGACCATATCGGCGGAGGGTTCTCCCGCTATTCCACGGATCAAAAATGGCTTGTCCCCCATTTTGAAAAAATGCTTTACGACAATGCTTTGTTGGTTTTGGCTTATCTGGAAGTATTTCAACTCACCAAAAACCCTTTTTATTCCGACGTTGCAAAACGGACTGCCAACTATATGTTACGAGAGCTGTCCGCCCCGGAAGGCGGATTCTACTGCGGTCAAGATGCTGACAGCGATGGCGTTGAGGGAAAATATTATGTGTTCACTCCCGACGAAATCATACAGGCCCTGGGGAAACAGGATGGTATGGAATTTTGCCGGATATACGGCGTTACAAAACATGGGGATTTTGAAGGAAAAAGTATCCCCAATCGAATGGGGAAAAACGGCTGGGGATGGGTGGAGGAAGATCCGCGTTTAAAGCGCCTTTATGACTTTAGGAAAAAACGCACACATCTTCACCTTGACAAAAAGATCCTGCTGTCATGGAATACCTGGGCCATCATTGCCATGGCGAGAGCCGGGCTGATTCTCAAGGATTCCCGTTACACAGAGGCGGCCTTAAAAGCGCAAATATTTATCCATGAAAAAATGACAGACAAAAAGAACCGTCTTTTTCTCCGCTGCTGTGACGGAGAGACGGCCGGAGACGGCCAGCTTGACGACTACGCCGGATACGCCCTTGCCCTCATTGAATTATACCGCTCCACGTTCAACTCTGCCTATCTGCAGGAAGCAGTATTTCGCGCAAAACAGATGATGGATTTATTTGAAGACAGGAAAAGGGGCGGATATTACCTGACTGCCCATGATTCCGAAGCATTGATCATGCGTCCAAAGGAAACTTATGACGGGGCTATCCCCTCCGGTAACTCTGTCGCTGAAGCAACGCTTCAGGAACTGGCTGCCTTTACAGGGGAACCTCTGTTTTCAGAGGCGGCAGGCCGCCAGCATAGATTTATGGCAGGACGCGCCAAAGCCCATCCTTCTGCACACAGTTTTTCATTGGCAGCAATGGCAAAAGCCTTATATCCCCATAAGGAACTGATCTGCGCCAGCGCTGCGCTTCCCACAGAACTTCTATCCTACCTCCGGGAACATCCGGCCCACAATTTAAACATCCTTTTTTTGTCGCCGGAAAGTAAAAAAACGCTGTCTGAAACCGCGCCGTTCACAAGCTCTTACCCCGTATCCCAACATACCACTTGGTATCTTTGTGAAAACGGGGCTTGTCATGCGCCCCAAAGAAATTTTGACAAGCTGGATTTGACGCCTAATTAAAACTATCCTGTTTTATTGTCTTCCAAAATGCCTTTATATGGTTTTTACTTAATTATTTCCAACATGGCGGCAATGTCCTCGGTCGCCATCGTTACCTTTGACTTTTCAATTAAAATGTTGCCCCCTGTCATTATATAGGACGGCATTACTCTAATACCCTCATAATAGATTTCGCTGCTCCTCAATTTGTAAGTGGAAACGGCAGGAATAGAATTTTTCTTTGTTGACTTTTTCGTAATCATGTTAAAGGCTTTCTTTGC
>CAOKOS010000006.1 GCA_948470255.1 uncultured Lachnotalea sp. | reverse complement strand
CGGTGTTTCCTGCCTGCATTTCGGGCAGTAGAGAGGATAAATCTTCAAAACTGTATCATCCTATTTCTTTTCTAATCCAATCCCCCATGATATTCAGTATGAAACCAATGCTCACAATTCTTAGCAACAGTAAGTTTACAGCCGAACTTCTGCGTGAACTGTTCCACAAGGCAACGGTCAATCAAATGTGCTTCCACTGATTTTGGGCAAAGTCCATAATTCCAGATAACTCCGGCACAATGCTCCAAGGCTCAAATTCCATTGTCCCATTTATCCGATCTCCATGTTTTGGCCAATCCATACTAAGAACCTGCCAACCGAAACAGCAAACGGATATCCCGAAACCAAAATGGCCAGGATACCCGCTTGCTTACGATTACCATACTCTTTGATTCCTCAAATGTTTAAAAAATCTGTCGGAGGAACTTTTTTCGTTTACATCAAGATCCGCGCCTACATCGAAAGGCGGCTATCCCCTCCACAGTTTTCATCTGTACTTTTTGGTACATGCCCTCCAGCCTCCTCCGCAGGCTTTCCTCCGTTTCATAAGGCGGCGTAAAATACCCTTTCGGTGTGTAAACCTTTTCAATAAACCAGTCTGTCCGTCTGTTTTTACCCTTCACATAAAAACATCCGCAGAAAATCCCGCCTGGTTTTAAAACACGGAAAGTTTCACCGTATGCCGCGCTTTTATTCGGAAAAGCATGAAACCCGTTCAGCGACAAAACCAAATCGAAACTGCAGTCTTCAAAGGGAAGGTTTCCCACATCTCCCTGCATAAACCGGACATTGTTAATGTTCCTCCCTTTCGCCCGGTTTTCTGCCCGTTCCATCATACTGGGAGAGTAGTCCAGGCAGATAACCTCTGCAGCCGGCAGCGTTTCATATACCGGCATGGTCAGTATACCTGTCCCCACCGGCACTTCCAGCATTTTCCCCGAAAAATTCTCCGGTATGCCGGAAAGCGCCAGCTCCAAATACCGCTCCTGTTTCTTTTTGTCCATGTTCCATATCAGTCTGCTCACTGCTTTACCCGCCAGGGTAGAGCAGGTAATCATACCATCGTAAAATGTTGTCTGCCCTCCAAGACTTTTGTAGGCGTTTCTGATTTCTTCGCGTCTTCCCATTTATCCCCTTTCTATTTTACAGTACCGCAATCTTTTATCCCAGGGCCACATCCAACGTCAGCATGACTGTAAAGCCCAAGGCAAAGGACATGGTTCCCAGATTGGAATGACGGCCTGCGGACATCTCCGGGATCAGTTCCTCCACTACCACATAAATCATGGCTCCCGCCGCAAAACTCAGCAAGTATGGCAAGATGGGAACTACCATCCTCGCGGCTAAAATCGTAAACAGGGCTGCTATCGGTTCCACAATCCCGGAAAATATGCCATACAAAAAAGCTGAGGACTTCTTCATCCCCTCTGCTTTTAGCGGCATGGAAATGATCGCCCCTTCCGGGAAGTTCTGTATTGCGATTCCTATGGAAAGCGCCATAGCCCCTGTTAAAGTAATAATGCTGTTTCCAGCCAGTCCGCCCGCAAACATCACACCTACTGCCATCCCCTCTGGAATATTATGCAAAGTCACCGCGAGAACCAGCATAGTCGTTCTTTTTAACGCAACTTTTGGCCCCTCCGGTTCACCACCGTTTTGGTGCAGATGAGGAATCAGGCGGTCTAAAAACAACAGAAACAAAATTCCCAACCAAAACCCCGCTACTGCAGGTACAAAGGCCCACTGCCCCATATCCGCCGACTGCTCCATGGCCGGAATCAGCAGGCTCCATATGGAGGCAGCCACCATAACACCTGCTGCAAACCCTGTCAGCGCCCTCTGCAAAGCAATGTTTAAATTTTCTTTTATAAAAAGTACACACGCGGCCCCCAGGGCCGTGCCGAAAAAGGGAATCAACACTCCCCAGATCACTCCACCTGTCATAGTTTACCTCTTTTCAAAAACGTCCCCTTCCAGGAGGCTATTTTTTGAATCCTGTATAAAAATCTCTTTATGGCCTCCGCGAAGATTAGTATAAGCTAACCAATATCTTCCTCTAAAATGGCTATTATAACCGCCGATGTAGTATCAGTATACTCTTTCGCCATATATTTTGTCAAATTATTAATTTCAAAACGCGGCAACAAATTTTTTGTATATACTTTACAGTCTTATTTGCATTAGAGCGTGTCCCCTGTTATAATTTACAGTGTCTTTTAAAAACAACATTTAATTTAATAGGGAAATTACCATGATTCGACCTTTACAAAAAACAGATATAGGCAAAGTCTCCGACATCTGGCTGGACACCAATATAAGAGCCCACCATTTTATTTCTCCGCAATACTGGAAGGATAATTTTGAAATAGTAAAAGAAATGTTTTCGCAAGCTGAAATCTATATCTATGAAGAAGAAAGCAGTCAAAAAATCCTAGGTTTTATCGGAATGGACAGCGATTATATTGCAGGAATTTTTGTCTGGAGCCACGCCCAGTCCCACGGCATTGGAAAACAGCTGCTGGACTTCGTAAAAAACACCAGAAAACAATTAAAACTGAATGTATACCAGAAAAATATACGGGCAGTAAGGTTCTACCAAAGGGAAGACTTCCATATCCAGTCAGAAAATTTGGACAAGGCTACTGGCGAAAAGGAATACATCATGATATGGAGCCGTAAATAATAGAACAAAGATTGCGCAAAGCGCAATCGTCGCGCGTGGGCGGTGACTGAAAGGCTAATTTCCTTTCCGCGAACTGCGCATCCCCTGGAGGATTTTTGTTTTATAGGACGCAATTTCCTATAAAGCAACAAAAATATGGATTCTGCCGCCAATGCGGCAAAATCCATATTCGGTGTGCCATGTACACCTCCCGGAGAGTGTGGGATTCGAACCCACGTGCCCAGTAAAGGACAACTGCATTTCGAGTGCAGCTCGTTATGACCGCTTCGATAACTCTCCAAACACACGAGATTATTTTACCTTCTGGTGATCGGAATGTCAACCTTTATCCTGTCTGAGTCTCCACGTTTTTTAACATTCCCGCCGGAAAAAATTTTTTTATTTTCCACAGCAGCATTCCACCACCTTCTTTATATATTCCGGCGTAGTTCCACAGCAGCCTCCAATAATATCGGCGCCTGCTTTTACCAGGGCTTCCATGTGGAGTGCAAACTCATCCGCCCCCATGGAATAAACCGCATCACCTGTATCCGTAATGGTGGGCATCCCTGCATTGGGCTTCACCAGCACAGGTATATCCACTGCCCTTTTCATATTCCGTACCACAGCTTCCAGGCGGTCCGGGCCAACAGAACAGTTGATACCCACCGCATCAGCCCCCATTTCCGCCAGGGCCGCCGCCGCCTCAAACACATTTCCGCCAAAAAACAAGCCGCCGTCGGACTCAATGGTGAGAGAACACATTACCGGAAGGCTGCACACTTCTCTGGCCGCCTCCAGGGCCGCCAAAGTTTCTTCCAGCCCCAGCATTGTTTCCACCATCAAAAGATCTACCCCTGCTTCAAAAAGGATCTGTATCTGTTCCCTGTAAATATCCAAAAGCATTCCATAGTCTTCCGCAGTCTTTCCAGTGGTGGTCAAATCCCCTCCCACCAGAAAGTCTTCCCCCACTGCCTCCCTGGTGATTCCCACCAGTTTTCTGTTGATCTCCTCAATCCTGTCTCCAAGGCCGCGATCCTCCAGATTCATCCTGTTGGCCGAAAAAGTAGGAGCCAGCACAATCCGGGAACCGGCTTCTTTATATCCCCGCTGGAGATCCACAAGTACCTGGGGATTCTGGCAAATCCATTCTTCCGTACAGACCCCCCTTGGCATCCCTGCTTTCAGCAGATTGGAACCTGTTGCCCCATCCAAAACCACTGTTTCCCTCTCCGCCAGTTGATGAAATTCTTCTCTTGTCATGATTCCTCTCTCCTGTCTTCTTTCTGTTTATCCGTCTTTTTTGCTTCCGGCCTCTGTTTTTCCTGCTCCTGATTTTGCTCTGCCTGTTGGCCCTCTTCCTGTGCAATGGCAAGGAAATCCCGATCCTTATTTTTCAGCCTCGGGATAAACCGCTTCGCAAAGCTCCCTTTCCCTCTGTTTTTCACATAAAAGAAACCCACCGTAGAAAAAACCACAGCCCCGATGAAGTTCACAAACAAATCTTTCATGGTATCATAAAGGCCGATGTCCAGATATCCGCCCAATCCCAGACTCTCCCCGTTTACCGACACATCATAAATCCCTTGTATGGAAACAGGCACATTGGCGCCGTCGGGGTTCAGCATAACCGAATTGATGGAATGTAGAACCGTGTCCTTTTGCATATCCAAGTGAAAAAACATATCCATACCCCATTCAAAAAATTCCCACAGTACACCGATGGTCATGGAAAAACAAAATGCCACCACAGCCATGAAAGCCGGGGATAGTTTAAAGGAGAATCTCTCGTGGCGGTTTAAAATGTCCACCAGGGAAAATCCGATGGCCGCCATCAAAAACCCATTCATTGTATGGAGTATGGTATCCCAGGCCGGGATTTTAAGGTAAAAAGCGTCAATCTCACCCAGGATTTCCGCAGAAAAAATAAAAAGGAGCATGATGATCTCCAGTCCGGTGGGAAGCTCCACTTTAATGCTGACCTGCACCAGGCTTGGCGCCACTAAAAGCACCAGTGTTAAAAAGCAGACATACACATTTTCATAATTTCCGTTGGCAAACTGTAGCGCCATGGTGACAACCACAAGAAAACGAAGGATGGAAAATACCAGAAACGAGCTTTTATGTTCCCGAAGTTCCATGCGGAGCGCCTTTTTCCAGGCTTCCCATTTCCGCTTCCATCTTCCTGTTTTCTTCTGCTTTCCGTTTTCCGCCGACTTCTCTCCCTCCTGCCGTTTCCTTCCAGTCTCCTGCATTTTTTCCTCCGTTCAAATTTCCCGTCTATGTATATCTTCCCTATTATATCTTATGTCCAGCCCAATGGCAATAAAGAGATAGGGAGAAGGGAACAGGAAAACTCAAGAACCTGAAGTTGACATTCCTTCCTTTTTGTTCTATTCTGGTTTTAAGTATCTACATTCCGTATTTAAAAATCTGATATTCCAGAAGGAGAAAGGGCTTAAAATATGTCTGTCTATATAGATTCCCATTTGCACACCAGTTTTTCCGTCGATTCCGACACCCCGCCGGAAATTCAAATCCAACGGGCCATTGCCCTGGGTATGCCTTCCTTGTGCATTACCGACCATCAGGATTTCGACGGCCCTCCCGATATCAAAGATTTCACATTTGACACAAAAACGTACTGGGATACCCTGCTGCCTTTAAAAGAAGCCTACCGGGACAAAATTGACCTCAGAATCGGCGTGGAGCTTGGCCTCCAGACAGGTATCCCTTCGGATCTGGCTGCTTACGCCGCTTCTCAGCCTTTTGATTATATCATCGGATCCATCCATTTCTGCGATGGGATGGATCCTTATTATCCGAAATATTATGAAGGACGCACAGAGGAGGCTGCCTACCGTTCCTATTTTGAAGAAGAACTTAAAAACTTTAAAACTTACGATTGCTTTGATTCGGCAGGGCACCTGGACTATATCGTCCGCTACGGCCCCAATAAAAACACTTTTTACACCTACGAAAAATTCAAAGATATTTTTGATGAAATCCTGAAATTGCTGGTGCAAAGAGGGCAGGGCCTGGAATGTAACACGGCTGGTTTCAAAGCCGGCCTTGGCCATCCCCATCCTACGGAAGCAATTCTTAAACGTTACCGGGAACTGGGCGGCGAAATTCTCACCCTCGGTTCAGATGCCCACCGGCCCGAACATCTGGCTTTCCATTTTGACCAGATCGGCCATTTGCTGAAATCCTGTGGTTTTCGCTATTACACCATATTTAAAGAAAGAAAACCGGAATTTCTTCCACTGTAGCCCCCCCCTGCTTTGCCACCGCCGGCCGGAAGGATACTGACTGCGCCTAAAAAGGCTTTCGCAGAAGAAAGGATATTTTTTGAGAATTTTAAAAAGACATTCCACAGATTCCCATACAGATTCCTTGCAATTATTTCGGAAAAAGAAAAAAATTAAACATTCAAAGAAAAAACTTCAAGAATACAGCGCAATGTTCCTTTCCAATGTAACTATTGAAGATGAACGGTTTGGGAAATGTATATTTGAAAAAGATGCAAACAGAAATACTTTAGAACTGATCTATGGTATTTCGGAGATTCCTTTCGGGAAATGCAAGAACCCGGAAATCCATATCCATGTCAAGGAAAGCGATATCAGCCAGGCTTTCCGGGACTTATCTTATGTGTACGATAATCAGGAGCGGTTTATCCTGGAATTTTGTAAAGGTGCAAAGGAATTCTGTGATGAATGGGAAGAAACTGATTCCCAGGGAAATGCAGTCAGTCTTGACTTCCTCGTGGAGACTTGTGAAATATTTTCCATTACTGTTCAAAACACCTGTGACGACGACCTGACAGTTTCTTTGAGTAGCTGCCTTACAGACGCCTCCGGCCGTGACCTGCTGGGCTGCCACTCCGTAATCGCCCAAATCAACTGTAGCACCAATGAAATAGAATACGGCCTGGAAGGTTAAAGGGCTGTTAGAACAAAGAATCCTGCTTGCAGGATTCTCCGCCTGCGGCGGATCGCTTTAGCGATATAATTCCTCCCGAATATAAGTTCTGGTATTTATATCTGCCCCTTAGCCCTCCCCAACCTTTAAAATTCAAACAGGTTCAGCCCGATCTCCTCGCTATATTTCCTGTCCACCTGCCCGTCGATCACCTGAATCACCATCTCACAGGTGGCGCTGACAATGGCCTGGTTCAGATGGCCCCCCACCACCTGACCGTCCATATCCCCGGCGCTCATATGCAAATGGCTGTAGAACGCCCCATCCATGGTGCTGATGGTGCCGTGAAGAGAAACGATCTCATAGTTTCCCGCAAAATGATTGGAATAATACTTTTTTTCTTCTGTCTTAAACACTCCGACAGTAAACTCCCCAACTGCCCCCAGTGCCTCCACTGACGCCAGATGGATTCGTTCTTTTCCGGCAATCACCTTTACCTGTTCCAGTATTTCTTCATTTTTATCAATTCTGGCAACTACTGTGTTCTGAAACCTTCTGTACTCCATAATTATCACTTTCCCTCATTGACTTTAAACCCTTAGGCCGTATCATATCAAACAGAATTCAACTCCAGCAAGATCCGAATGAAAAAGATCGCCAGGACTGTCAGCATAATAGGCTTTACCGCCCTTGTCCCACCTTTGGAAAAAAATCCGGCCCCAAGATAATTTCCGGCTATGCTGAACAGGCCGGCCGTGACTCCCAGCAAAGCCAGTACCTTTCCTTCACGTGCAAATAAAACAAGCGTCATCACATTTGTAGTCAGATTAATCACTTTGGAAATCCCGTTGGCAGTTTCCAGCCTCATATGCGCCGCTGATGTCAGAAACAGCAGCAGGAATGTCCCTGTCCCCGGTCCATAAAAGCCGTCATAGGCCCCGATCCCCAGGGCGACAGCCATACCGATCAACAAAGTCTTTTGCGTGGAAAAAGGTTCCTTCTCTGCTCCCAGAGTTTTTCCTTTCATAATATAAAGAGCCGTCAGCGGAAGAATAATCAGCATAATAATCTTGAATATCCCGTCGTCCAGCATCAGGGCAAGACTGGCTCCAATACTGGAGCCAATCAATGCGCTTATAATATAAAATCCAGACTGTTTCCAGGGAATAAAACCTTTTCTGGCAAAACGCCCTGTTGTAATCGCAGTCCCCATTCCCGAACTTAACTTATTGGTACCGATTGCATAATGCACCGGCAGCCCGGCTATTAAATAAGCCGGCAGAGAAATCAGCCCGCCTCCCCCTGCTACAGCATCCACAAACCCTGCCAAAAACACAAGTGGGCAGACAATCAGAAATTGTATGGCGCCAACTGTCATATGCTCATTCCTCTTTTAGCACTTCTCCGGCTCAGGGTAGTCTACGCCAAAAGTTTCCACCGTCACCGTTTTCATCCTCTGGGTTTCCACCGGCCTGTCACCGTAGCCGGTAGCCGTCTCTGCGATGGCATTTACCACATCCATACCTTCAATCACCTTTCCGAAAGCGGCATACTGGCCGTCCAGATGAGGGGATTTTTCATGCATGATAAAAAACTGGGAGCCTGCGGAATCCGGATGCATGGCCCTGGCCATGGAAAGCACCCCGGGATTATGGGACAGGGAATTGGGCACTCCATTGGCCGAAAACTCCCCTTTAATCTGATAACCAGGTCCTCCCGTCCCCTGGCCCAGGGGACATCCTCCCTGAATCATAAACCCCCGGATTACCCGATGGAAGATCAGGTCGTCATAAAAGCCATGCTTTACCAAACTGATAAAATTATTTACCGTATTGGGAGCAGTCTCCGGGTAAAGCTCAGCCTTGATGAAGTCTCCACTCTCCATCTCAATGGTAACAACAGGATTCTTTGTCTCTTCCATTCTCTTTTTCCTCTCTCTTAAAAATATTATAAACTTTCACAGGTACCAAAGGGAAACCCTTCAAAAGCTCCTGCCTCCGCCCCCATGGCTATGACCCCCGCTGCTTGTGTGGAAAGAGCTGTGGCCTCCGCCGGAACCCCCGCCTCCGTTATCCTTCGGAATATGGCGGGTCACCACGGTGGTATGGGTAAACTGGTCTCTTTTCTCCCTAAAGTCCACCTTCCCAGCTTTCAGGTAAGTTCCGCCGTTTACGCTCATCCTGGTTTTCCGCTTCCAGGAAATGATCAGAACCGTAAACGCCGCCAGCGCCGCCGACACGGAAAACAGGATGGCCAGCCGTTTGAACGAAAGCGCCCGCTTCCAGCCGCTGTCCGCCGGCCTTTCCACAAACCGGTCTGTTTTTTCATCATAGTAACCATTCTCATCCGCATCGCCGCCATTTAAACAGACAACTGCTTCTGAAATGAAAGTACGGCAGGCCTCCTCATAATTTCCAGAACGCATAGAGGGCATAATAGCATCCAGCGTATCCTCGATCTCCATATCCGTATATTTCTCAATGGCTGTCCCCGCGGTGCTGATATAAATAGTCCTTGCATCCATATCAATCAGGAACAACACGCCAGAGCCGTTTTCTTTTTCGTAGCCGAAACCATGCTCGTCATAAAAATCATCTGCATAATCTCTGGCCTCTTTCCCTCCGTTGTCATAGGTGGTGACAATCACCAGATCCTGTTCCGTATTCTGGGCGCCGGACACCAAAAGCTTTTGAATCCTCTTTTCCTCAGCCTCCGTTAAAAGTCCTCCATCATCATATACCTTTTTTTCCTGGCTGTCAAAGCCGCAAAATAGAAAAAGGGCGGCACACACGGCCAGAAAGGAAAAAAACCATTTTTTTAATCCCTGTCTCATAGCAGCCCTCCCACAAGCGAAACCAGCGTAGATACCGCGAAAAATCCCGCGGTCAGGCCTGCCCACCAGCCAAACATCCTGCCTTTGCTAAGGGGCAGTGTCCCCACCAGTTTGCCGGTCTGTCCATTGATGGCAAACTGGTAATCCTTTCCCTGATAACGGTAATTCAACATCCAGACAGGGAGCATCACATATTCCGCATCAGTCTCGTCAATACGCAGCCTCTGCTCCACCACATTGACTCCGGTATAGCCGGAAATGGTCCTTCTGGCCGCCGCCAGGGCGTACTCCCTGACCCGATGCTTTCCGCGCCCCTCCATATCCTGATCCGTATATGAATATATATCTGCCAGATAACCGGACAAGTAGGGCATGTCAAAGGGCTTCAAATCCTGGTAATTGAAAGGTTCCAGAAGATCCATGGTTTCATCATCCATTTTTTCCGAGGCATCCATGGGGATTTTTTCGTATCCCGCATCAATATTTCTACGGACATCATAATGGTCGGTATAAATATATTCCGTATCACCGCTGCGATGTGTCCGCGTCCTGGTACAGTGGGCGTGAAGCCATACATTCGCATGATAATCCACCAGCCAAAAGGGAACATAAATTCCTGTGATTTTGTCAATAGTGCTCTGGCTTCGGAATTCCCGCGGCGTAAAAAGCCCCCGTTTCGTCCATGCCTTAAATTTTTCCACAGCCTGCTCTTTTGTGACACGGAAAGGCAATACCCGCTCCGGCCGCCTGGCCCCCTTCATCCGTTCTTCAATGAGAGTGGGGCTTCCACAGAAACCGCAGACAGACGCTGCTGTCGTGTCATCTGTCATGACCTCCGCGCCGCAGGAAGAGCAGTGGTAGCTCTTTACATCCATCGTGGGGCCTTTTCCATAAGAAACATGCTCCCCTTCTTCCTCCGTCTCCACCGGCCCGCCTTCCGTACGCGCTGCAGCCTTTTCCTCTTCCGTCTCCTCCCGCATAAGGGGTTTTCCATATCGCGCTTCATATTCCTTCACAGAAAGCTCTGTCTGACAGTGTTCACAGAAAAGCTTCTGACTCTCCGGGTTAAACACCATCGGGGCCCCGCAGGAAGGGCATTTATACGTAATTACCATACTCTCTCTCCAATATGATTACTCTGATGCCTGCAGCACGTGTGCTGTTTCCGGTTTGAAACTGATAAAAGCTTTGTCTCCCACCTGATAAATCTTTTTCCCCCGCGGATTATAATCAGTAATGGCCACCTTTGTATCGCCTACCATCACATGATAATTCTGATAAGCGCCCATAAAGCAGGACAGTACCACATCGCATGGAATATTTCCCGCATCTTCCAGATGGATGGATTCCGGGCGAAGCACAAGCGTTGCCTCGCTGCCCTCAGATACATGGCCGCAGCCGGATACCTCCACATGGTTCCCGTTGATCTCCATAGTCCCTGTCTCTCCCGCGTGAGATACCACCTTCCCCTTCAGGAAATTGGCATCCCCGATAAAATCTGCTACAAACTCATTGACAGGATGATAGTAGATATCCTGCGGTGTACCCATCTGGGAGATCACACCGGATTTCATAATAATGATCTGGTCGGAGATGCTCATGGCCTCACTCTGGTCATGGGTTACATAAATAGCTGTAATTCCCGCCTCCTGCTGAATCCTGCGGATTTCTGTCCTCATACTGACCCGCAGCTTTGCATCCAAATTGCTTAAAGGCTCGTCAAAAAGAAGCACACCCGGCTCAATGACAAGAGCCCTGGCCAGGGCCACCCTCTGCTGCTGGCCGCCGGAAAGCTGATTGGTCATACGTGTCTCCATCCCAGAAAGCCCCACCAGCTCCAAAATGTCGATGACCTTCTTGCGAATCTCCTCTTTCGGCACTTTCCGGATCTTAAGGCCGTAAGCTACATTGTCAAAAATATTATAATGGGGCAGGAGGGCATAGCTCTGGAATACCATAGCCGTATCCCGCTTGTTGGGCGTTAGCTCATCGATCCTCTCCCCTCCCAGGAAAATGCTGCCCTCATCAGGACTTTCAAATCCTGCAATCATTCGCAAAGTTGTTGTCTTCCCACAGCCGGAAGGCCCGAGAAGCGTCACAAAACTACCTGGTTCAATCTCCACCGAAACATCCTTTACCGCATAAAAATCTTTTTTTGTCTTAGGGTCCTTATATATTTTTGAAACATGCTCCAGACGGATCCCTTTCTTTTCCTTCGCCATTTACTTCTGCCTCCTCACTCTGCTGGTTCCAAAATATTTAATAAACAAGTTCATCAGCATTACCGCTGCGTAAACAATAATAATCAGGACTGTCGCATATGCACACGCTTCACCGTAATTGCCTTTTTCCGCCAGGCTGTTGATCTGCACCGTCACCATATTCCATCTGGGCGTTACCAGAAGGATTACTGCTGAGATAGCCGTGATACTCCGCACGAATGCCGTCACCAGGCCGGAAAAGAAAGAATCCTTGATCAGCGGAAGCGTAACCGTCATAAAGACCTTTCCGCTGCCCGCCCCCATATCATATGCCGATTCCTCAATACTCTTGTCTATCTGGCGCAGGGCTGAGATTCCGCTCCGCGTACCTGTCGGTAAAGAACGCACCACAAAAGCAATAATCAAAATTGCCGATGTGCCGTAAATCCCCTGTAAAAACCCAGTTCGGAACATTCCGTTGGAATACCCCCGGATAAAACCGACACCAAGCACAGTTCCAGGCACCGCCATGGCTAAAATCGAAACAAATTCAATAAAGCCCCTTCCTTTAAATTTCCGCTTCACTACTAAATATGCGATAATCATGGAAAGTATTGCCGTAATAGGAGCCGCAATGACTGACAAAAGCGCCGAATCTTTAAACGCCGCCAAGCCGCCATAAGTAAAAATGTACTTGAAATGATCCAGCGTCAGGGCATAATTCCGTCCCCACAGCTTAAACAGCGCGCCCATAGGCACCATGGCGTACATCAGGATAACAAATATAGAAACAAGCCCACAAAGCATGGTCATGGGAAATGTCACGCTTTTATCTGTGATTCTCATTCGCTCTCTGCTGGCTTTTCCCGTCAGCGTAGCCGCTGTCTTGGACTCCAGGTAATATTTCTGGATAATAAACATCAGAATTGTCAGGGAAAGCAGCACCACTGCCATGGCCGAAGCCCCCTGCTTATCATATGCCCCTGTGATCTGCAGATAAATCGTAGTCGCCAAAGTATCATAGTCGCCGCCAATTAACATCGGATTAGCAAAATCTGCCGCCGATTCAATAAAGGTCACAAGAAACGCGTTTCCAAGGCCCGGAAGAAGAAGCGGCGTAGTCACTGTCCAGAACACCTTCCATCTGGACGCCCCCATATCCCTGGCTGCCTCCTCCAAAGAAGGGTCGATATTCTTCAAAAGGCCCCGCAGCATAAGATAGCAGACCGGGAAAAAAGTCAGGGTCTGGGTCACTACAATTCCCACCAGCCCATATACATTTGCATCATAAATCCCCAGAATCTGTCTTGTCACAAGCCCGGAGCGGCCGAAAAGGCAGATCATGCTGAGGGAAAGCACAAAGGGCGGAGAAACTACTGGAAGCATAGATACCACATTAAAAAGCCTCTCCAGTATTCGGAAACGGAGCCTCACATAAACATCCACGTAAGCAAAAAGCAGACCCAGAAGAGTCGATAAAAGCCCTGTGATGACTCCTGCCCGCACCGTATTCCAAAATGCCGTCTGGAACCTGCCCAGATGCAGGACCGACTCAAAAATACCCAGTGTAAAATGCCCCTCCTGCCAAATGCTGTCCACTAAGAGAATGAGCAGCGGATAAAGCACAAACAGGAGCAATGCCACGATTAAAATAATAATTGTTATCAGCAAAACCGGATCTTTTAGGAGCTTTTTCCGGTCCAGCGCTGCACTTTGACGCCTTTTCATAGTCTACTCCTTTTCATTCTGTATTCCATTAAAGCTGGCTGGAAGCACAGTATAATCCATACACAAAAGGCAGGGGATGGAAGATTCCATCCCCCCGCCATATCAGCTCAGGAAGCTGCCTGTGCTATTTCCATATATGTTCGATTACTCCGTCTTGAACCGGCTGTCTGCCGCGCTACCCAAAGCTTCAAAGAGATCTTCCACATATTTCTGGGTGTTTTCTTTTGCATCTGCAAAATCATATTCCAGTGTATTATTGGGGTCGAGGTCGAAATCTGCCAGTACGGCGGGCTGCTCCGCATTGTCCAGAACCAAGAACTGGAAGCTTCCTGTGTCATCAGCCAGCTCCACGCACTCCGGCGTCAGACAGAACTCAATCCAAAGTTTTGCTGCATTGGGATGTTTGCATCCTGCAAAAATCGAAGTTGCGCCAGTCTCGCAGGTAGTCCCGGAAGCAGGGATACACATACCGATATTATCATACCCCTGGGTGATCTGATATACCGCATCATGGAGGAAGCCAATACCAATCACACACTCACCGGAGCCTACACTCTTGGAAGGGCCGCCGCCGCTCTTTGTGTACTGTGCAACATTTTTATCAAGGGCTACAAAATAATCCATTGCCCCATCATGCCCCCTCTGCTGTACAAAGGTATTGATCGCAAGCTTTGCCGTGCTGGCCGTATTGGGATTGGAGAACCAAATCAGGCCTTCATACTTGGGATCCAACAGGTCGTCCCAGTCAGTGGGATACTCAATTTCAAGGCGGTCCAGTTCTTCTTTGTTATAGAAGATACCAAGGATACCGCGGTAGATTCCATACCAATATCCGTCGGGGTCGGAACAGTCAGCGCTAATCAGATGACTCTTGTTCTGTGCATCATAAGCCATCAGAAGGCCTTCGCTTGCACATACGCTCTGAGGGTCGGAAGTTCCACCAAACCATACGTCGGCAGAAGGATTTCCATTTTCTTCCTCAAGCTTTGCCTGGACCTCGCCGCCGGTAAGACGCTGCCAGGAAGTCTTGATACCATATTTTGCCTCAAACGCCTGGCATGCAGCAGAGATATAAGCATCTTCACAGGAACCATAGACTACCAGCTCCCCCTCTTCCTGCGCTGCCGCAATCAACTCATCCATGGAAGAAGCTTCTCCGCCTTCAGTAGCTGCCTGTGTTCCTTCTGCTTTTGTTTCTGCCGGCGCTGCTTCTGTTTCTTTTTGCGTTTCCTTTTTTTGCGTCTCTTTCGCCTCGTCACCTCCAGAGCCGCAGGCAGACAATGCCATAACCATGGAAACTGCCAACAATAATGCCAACATTTTTTTCTTCATACTGATTCTCCTTTAGAAATATTTCCGAAAAATCCCTCTTTTCGGATAATTGTATTGTAACATTTCACAATCTTTTTTACAAGTAAAATATAATTTCAGGCAGAATGAATTTATAAAATCCCACTCCCGTTCATATTTTGTTCAAACATCATTCAAAATCTTTTTACAGACTGGGCACGATTTCTTCATGATTGCCCCCTATACTATAACCATACAAGAAAAACAAGAGACAATGATCAATGACAACTGACAGTATTCGGAGCATCAGCCAGTGCTAATGCCTCAATATTTTTTTCATAACATGAGCTGTCTTCAGCTCTCCTCCCTTTTTACTATCATAATAAAAACCTCCTGTTCCTCGTCAAAACAGGAGGTTTTTATTATGCATACACAGAGGCGCCAAACCTATAAAAGTATGGGACTTACTGATAGCTTTTGACGCCTCCTCCTTCTACACTTCAAAGGTCAGGTCACCATAGGAAGGGATAGGCCATATTTCTTTATCTACCATCATTTCCAGCTTGTCAAGGGGAGCGCGGAGCTTTGACATGGCAGGCGTTACCAGATCATGGTAAGCCCTGGCCTGGCCTTCCCCTTCTTCCATGCCGGCGGCCTGGGCAGTCTCCTTTTTAAGGGCGTCGAAAGCCTTTTTGGATTCTGCAAGCAGAGCAGACGCCTCCATCAAAAGTTCTGTCTGGGCGCTTACATCCGCTTCCGGGCAAGCCTCACGAACCCCACTGATGGAAGCCGCCAGCTCGGTTGTATACGTGATCACTGCTGGAATCAACTGCTTTCCGGCCATGTCGATCATAGTCAAAGCTTCGATATTAATAGCCTTTGCATAAGTCTCATAAAGTACTTCCGCACGGGATTCAAGCTCTGCCTTTGTAAAAATACGGAACTTCTCAAAGAGTTTTACAGCCTTCTCCGTGGTCAAACTCTCCACGGAATCCACCATGGATTTAATGTTGGGCAGGCCCCTCCGCTCTGCCTCCGCCACCCATTCTTCGGAGTATCCATTGCCATTAAAGATAATTCTCTGATGCTCCGCCAGGTATTCTTTAATCAGGTCATGAACGGCCACATCAAAATCACTGGCTTTCTCCAGGACATCGGCAGCCTCACAGAACGATTCTGCCACGATTGCGTTTAAGGTGGTATTGGGGCTTGCAATGGAATCGGAGGAACCAACCATACGGAATTCAAATTTATTTCCTGTAAAAGCAAAAGGTGACGTCCTGTTTCTGTCGGTTGCATCTTTTTGAAGATCCGGAAGCGTACTGACACCTGTATACAGTCTCTCCCCTTCTTTACAAGATGCCGCTTCTCCTGTTTCGATCAGCTGTTTCACCACATCTTCCAGCTGTTCACCCAGGAACATGGAAATAATAGCTGGCGGGGCTTCGTTGGCTCCCAGCCTATGATCGTTCCCCACGTTGGCGGCTGACTGGCGTAAAAGATCCGCATGGATATCCACAGCCTTAATGATACACGCCAACACCAGAAGGAACTGGATATTCTGGTTAGGTGTCTCGCCAGGATCCAGCATATTGACGCCATTGTCTGTACAGATAGACCAGTTGTCATGTTTACCTGAACCATTTACACCTGCAAAAGGCTTCTCATGAAGCAGGCAGGCCAGGCCATGGCGCTTTGCCACCTTCTTCATGGTTTCCATAATCAGTTGGTTGTGATCTACCGCAATATTGGCCGTATTAAAGATGGGCGCCAACTCATGCTGTGCGGGGGCCACCTCGTTGTGCTGTGTTTTGGCGGAAATTCCTAATTTCCAAAGTTCCTCATTCAGATCTTTCATATAGGAACCAACCCGCTCCTTGATCACGCCAAAATAATGGTCATCCATCTCCTGTCCCTTGGGCGCTGGCGCTCCAAATAAGGTACGGCCTGCGTAAATCAAATCTTTTCTCTGCAAATATAAATCTCTGTCAACCAGAAAATACTCCTGCTCCGGGCCTACCGAGGCCGTTACTTTGGTGGCCTCCGTATTTCCAAACAAACGCGCGATACGAAGCGCCTGTTCAGAAAGCGCTTCCAACGAACGCAAAAGCGGCGTCTTTTTATCCAGGGCCTCTCCTTTATAGGAGCAGAACGCTGTGGGAATACAGAGGATGGCCCCTGTTGCATCCTTCTTAACAAATGCCGGAGAAGTACAGTCCCATGCCGTATAGCCTCTGGCCTCGAAGGTCGCCCGCAGGCCGCCCGACGGGAAAGAAGACGCATCCGGTTCTCCTTTAATCAGTTCCTTACCGGAAAACTCCATCAACATATGCCCTTCTGCATCCGGGTTCGTCACAAAAGAGTCGTGCTTTTCCGCCGTGATTCCAGTCAGCGGCTGGAACCAATGGGTGTAATGGGTCGCTCCAAGCTCCACGGCCCAGTCCTTCATAGCTTTCGCCACCACATCGGCAGTCGCCGGCGAAAGCTCACCGCCATATTCAATAACATTTCTCACCTCTGCATATACCTTTTTGGGCAGACGTTCTTTCATCTTACCCATGGTAAACACATTTTCATTGAAAATCCTTTCCACATTTACCACTTTTTCGCACATAGATTTTCCTCCACTTTTTCTTTGCCGCAGTACAATCCCCTGGAGGGCTTTTACCGCATGGGAAACGAAGTTTCCTATACGATAAAGAGAAGGCGCCCTTTATGGAACGCCTTCGTTCGATTATCAAGCCTATTTCTAGAGCACTGCTCCTTACGCAATATAAGATACCTCATTTTCTTTAGAAATGCAAGTACTTTTTTCCATACTTTCGGCTCTTCCACTTAATTTTCTAAACGTTTGGCCTGAACCACCAGTCTGTCCACGTTCTGATTGACACAAGTGGAAAGAGTAATGATCTTATCTTCTGCATCCACTGTAACGCCTGTATCATGAATGGAACGTTCCTGCATACGGGCAATATAATCCAAAAATTCCACGTCATCTGCAAAGTCCAACGTATAAGTATCGCTCTCAGGTGAAATCACAGATACGGAAAAGATTTCATATTTGTAAAAGCCTGTAGCCGTATTTACCTGGAAGGTTTTATGTTCCTCATAAAAATCGTCTTCTCGGAATTTTTTCAGCCCTGCAAACATAGAACCATTTTTCATATTATGTCCGTATACGATGACATGTTTTCCTTCCATGCCTTCTGGAATATTGCTGTCTATGAACAAAGTCCCGGCAGCATTTTCAGCTTTTGCAAAAGTATGACTCAGGTAAAAATCATTATCTTCATACTGGACAATGGGATAATCAATCTCCGTACCCTCAATGGTAATCCAGGCCACATAATCCTCATTTTCCTGAAGCATCCTGTCATAAAGCTTCTTCCAGGGGGCGACGCCTTTCTGCCCAGTCCCTTCCCCCTCTTTTTCCGGCGCCGCAGTCTCCTTCGCCTCTTCTAAAAGCTTCGCCGCTTCTTCAGACAGCTGCTCATATTCATCGCTGCCCTGCTTATACTCCAGATAAATCGTCAAAAGCCGGTATGCGGAAAAAAGAAAGACCACCAACGCAATGACAAAGATAGCACCCTGAAGTTTTCTTGAACGTTTCTTCTTTTCCTTTTTTGTCGTCATGCTTTCCTACTCCTCTGACTCCAATGAAAGTCTGAACATTTTTTGAAACCCGCCTCTTGATATTTCCTTCGTTTTCATCTATGATAAAAGAAATTTTTTGTGAAAGAGAGGATTTCTTTTATGATTATACGCAATCTGCCGGTCGAAAACAAGAGCTATTTTTACCCAAATTTTCTCCATAGAAACCGACGTGGCAGATGTACCTGTTTTATTGCCTGTGTAAATAAATAAACTTAGAAAAGGAGGCAGAATTCATCATGAGAAAAACAAAAATTATCTGTACTATGGGGCCTGCTGTTGACACAGATGACGCCATACGCGCCCTCATAAGCGGCGGTATGGACTGCGCCCGGTTTAATTTTTCCCACGGTTCCCATGAAGAACAAAAGATCCGTATGGATCGTGTAAAAACCATCAGCGCTGAAATGGGCGCCCCCATTGCATTGCTCCTGGATACAAAGGGGCCGGAAATCCGGCTCCGCGATTTTGAAAATGGATCTGTAGCCCTGGAGGCAGGGCAAAGTTTTACCTTATCCACCTCTTCCGAACCCGGCAATGAAACCGGTATTGGCCTGACCTTTGGGGGCCTGTCCTCCTGTGTCACCATCGGTACCAGAATCCTCATTGACGATGGAAAGCTTGCCATGTTTGTGGAACGAATTGAAGGTTCTGATGTGGTCTGCCGTGTCATCAATGGCGGAACCATCAGCAACCACAAAAGTATCAATATTCCCAACCTGGAAATCCCCATGCCTTACATCAGCGAAACTGACCGGAAGGATATTCTCTTCGGGATTGAACAGGATGTGGATTTCGTAGCGGCCTCTTTCACAAGGACGGCTGATGATATCCGCAAGCTGCGCAAACTTCTGGATGAAAATGGCGGGGAAAGGATCCAGATCATTGCCAAAATTGAAAACACCCAGGGCATTGAACACCTGGATGAAATCCTCAAACTGGCCGACGGTATCATGGTGGCCCGGGGCGATATGGGCGTGGAAATCCCTTTCCGGGAACTGCCGGGAATCCAGAAAACCATCATCAAGAAATGCTATATGGCCGGAAAGCATGTTGTAACAGCCACACAAATGCTGGAATCCATGACCTACAGCCCGCGGCCCACCAGGGCGGAAGTTTCCGATGTGGCAAATGCCATTTATGACGGTACCACAGCCATTATGCTGTCCGGGGAAACGGCTGCCGGGGATTATCCCACAGAGGCTGTCCGTACCATGGCGGAAATCGCTGAAGCAACAGAAAAAACCATCAATTATAAAAAACGGTTTTCAGAGCTTCACGATTCTCTCTGCTTAGAGCAAATTCCCGCTGTAGCCGTTGGAATCGCCACAATTACCTCCGCCAATTATCTGGACGCCAAAGCCATCGTAGCTGTCACCAGAACTGGACGCAGCGCCAGAATGATCGCTGACTACAGGCCTGCCGTCCCTGTCATTGCGCCAACTGTGGACAAAAAATCTCTCCGGCAGCTGAATCTCACCTGGGGAGTCTGTCCCTTCCAGGCCAGTGAACAGGCCAGCGCAGACAGCCTGTTCCGCCATGCGGAAGAAGTTGCCCTTCAGTCCGGCATCGTGGAAGAAGGGGACACCATCGTCATCTGTGGCGGCCCCCACGAAAAAGACAGCACCATTGACATGATGCGGATTGTTAAACTATAAACTTTTATCGTATTGATAACCCACCGTAAAATTACACAGAGGATTCCTGATGCAGCCGGACTTCCACCGGGCAATCAATGGCCATGGAATCCTCTGTCACCCTGCAGTCATATGCTAAAATATGTACTCCCGCCCGTTTGGCGGCCCGCAAGGCTTCGCCGAACGCCGGATGGGTGTCTTCATTGGGAGAAAAATTTCCGATTCCCTTCATCTGAATCACAAATAAAAGATACGATTCGTACCCTGCTTTCAGGGCCATAACCAGTTCTTCCACATGTTTTATCCCGCGCTCTGTGGGAGCATCCGGAAATTTTGCCACCCCGCCTGCTTCCAGGGTAACACCTTTCACCTCCATAAAACACGGCCTGCCATCCCCTTTAAAATATAAGTCAAACCTGGACTTTCCAAATTTCGCCTCTCTCCTCAGTCCAGCAATCTCCTGGAAATGGCCATCCGCCCCGCTTTTGACCCATTCCGCAGCAGCCTCATTTGGCGCCTGGGAATCAATGTTGACTAAAACCTTGCCCATAGTTTCTGAAAACTTCTCAACTGCGATCAGTGAATACTTTGTTTTCCGTTCCGCCCTGTCGCAATGCTGTACCCATACGCCCGTTCCCGGAATTAAAAGTTCCTTCAGCCTTCCTGTATTTTTCACGTGGCAGGAAACAGTCTCTCCTTCTGTCTCCACTTCGGCCAGAAAACGGTTGGAACGGCTTTTAAAAATCCCTCTCTGCATTTTTTCGTAGTACACGGAATCTCCTTTCTGGAAACCTATAGAGTTTCTTATGCGGCAAAAAGGCAGCCGTTTCCCATACGGCTGCCTGATTTTTTTGTTTAATCTCTCCTGTCGTCTGCACTGTAACCTGTCAAACTCTCAATTTTGTTGCTAATCTGTTGCACTGTCTGGGACGGCACATAATTATCATCTTCAAACAAATCTTTGTGAAGCTGTATCACGTCCTCCGCCAGTCCGAGAGGCACTTTCACCGATCCGCTGCTGCCCACAAACGCGTCAATCTGGTGATAAGGAAACGCAATATTATTGACAATCTTGTAGCTCCCGATATCCGGCGCCATACTCAGTATATCGGCCAGCGTCATATTGGTCCTGACCTCCGGGAACACCGCTTCACAGATCCCAAGGATTCTTGCCGGCCCCTGCTGCTTTGTCTTCTCCAGAATCATGTTCACCACTTCACGCTGCCGTCTGGTTCGGCCATCGTCACCGCCATTATTATGCCGGATCCGGCAGTAAGCTACCGTCTGCAGTCCATCCAAAGTTTGAAGGCCTGGCCCGTCAATATGATGGCTTCCCTTTACGCCCTTTCCGGGGCCGCCCGGCGCCCAGCTCTGGGCCTCCTCCACAGTATTGGTGATATAACCGTTGATCTCGCCCATCATACTTTCAGGCACATCAATCTCCAGTCCGCCTAAAAGATCAACTACTTCAGATACCGCATACCAGTTGATCGTCACATATTCCGTAATATTCAAATCCAGGTTTTTATTGAGGGCATTTAAAGCGCCCAAGTCACCGCCTGTATGATAAGCATTGTTGGCCTTCGCATATTTTTCCTCATCTCCATTGCTCAAATCTGGAACATTCCAGAAAGTATCACGGAGCACAGAGGTTAAAGTAATCTCCTTTGTTTTGTTGTTGATGTTGGCAATCATTATTACGTCACTGTGGCTGCCTTTTTCATCAGCGCCAAATATGGCAATGGTCCGATACCCCTCCATACTCTGAACAGTGTTTTCCGGCAATTCATTGATATGGACATCTTTTTTTCCAAAAGAAGCTTTCTGAATCAAATCCCATTTGGAAATTATGAATAGCCCTGCCAGCACCACCAGCAAAAGAATCCCTTCTACAGCAAAGAGAATCCTTCTAATCCGCCTTTTCTTTTTGGCCTTAGGAGAAAGAGGCCTTTTTCCCCTCCTTCCAGCTGTTTCCCCGGAAGAATTCTGGCGTCTTTTTGCACTCGTCTCCTCATAATAGCCTGCGCCATAACTCCTGTCATAAGGATCAGCGCCAATGCGCCGTCCTGCTGCTGCAGTCCTTGTCCCGGAAACATTTCTGGCTGATGAACTTCTTGTCCCAGAAGAAGCCCGTATGCCAGAAGCATTTCGCGTACCAGAAGATACCCTGGCTCCGGAAACATTCCTCCCACCGGGAGATGTCCTGGCCCCAGACGTACTCCTGCCCCCGGAAGAGTCCCTGATTCCTGCGCCGGCATTGGCAGATACCGCCCTGCCGCTTCCCGCCGGATTCCGTCTGCGCTGGGAAGCTATTTCTGCATCCGGCCTCACCCGTTTGCGCTGCTCCATATCACGCCTACGATTTTCATATTCATACTCATCATCTCTGTATTTCATTGTCGCCTGTTCCTTTCCATATCTTACACATTTCTAATAGGCATTTTTATTGACAAAGCCTTTAAAAAACGTCAGAAAAATAATTTTGAAATCCAAACCCAGACTCCAATTTTCTATATAGTACAAATCACACTCGATGCGCTTTGTAATGGACGTATCTCCCCGATAGCCGTTAACCTGCGCCCACCCTGTTAATCCCGGACGCACCTGATGCTTTACCATGTACCGTGGAACCTCTTCTCTGAATTTTTCCACAAAATGAGGACGTTCCGGCCTGGGTCCTACCAGACTCATATCCCCTTTAAGAATATTAAAAAGCTGCGGCAGTTCGTCAATACTGGTCTTTCGGATAAATTTTCCAACCGATGTGACCCTGGGATCATTCCTGGTTGTCCAGGCTGCTTTTTCCTCTGAGGGCTTCTGAACCTCCATAGAACGGAATTTATACATTTTGAAAGAACGGTTATGGAGTCCTACCCTCTCCTGGCTGAAAATCACCGGACCGGGCGACGAAAATTTTATGACAGCTGCCACAACCAACATAATCGGCGAAAAGACAATGATACCAACACCGGCGCCAAGAATATCCACCAACCTCTTCAGCGCCGCATTAAAAGAATCCGTAAGAGGGACATTCCGTATATTGATTACCGGAAGCCCCAGCAAATCTTCTGTATATGGCTTCGTTGGTATAACCTTATTATAGTCTGGAATAAATTTTGTATGTACCCCCGATTTTTCGCAGGCATTTACAATTCTCTCCAGTTTATCATATTCATTAATGCTCAAAGTTATGGCAATCTCGTCCAGGCGGTTCATCGGAAGGATTTCTTCCAGATTGTCAATGGGTCCCATCACACGAACCCCTCTATACTCAGTCCCCCGGCTGGCATAATCATCCAGGATTCCCCGAATCAAGTATCCCCAGTCAGGATTCGCAACTACTCTGTCGATATAGCTCTGGGCCGCTCTGCTGTAACCAATCAAAAGTACATGTTTTTGATTATAGCCTTTTCTGCGGAAAGAGCGAAGCACACTTCTAAGCGTCAGGCGGAATGTTGATTCCAGTACATAGTTAAAAGCGATAAACAGAAATGTCATCTGGCGGGAAAAGTGAATCAGGCGATCCTTTCCCAGATAAAGCACCAGGGTAATCAGCATGGCTCCCACTACGTTGGCTTTCAGAACATTAAAAAGCTCCAGACGCCGCCCCATCACCCGCATGGGTTCGTACAAATGGAAAAACCAGTATAAAATCAGTCCCCCCGGTACGATATAAAGCAATGCGCTGAAGTAAATTCCTTTGGGAAGCCCTGAGTCCCTCCTCATAAATCCAAATATCAACCAATACGCTATGAAATATGCTATTACTATAATAACCGCATCAATCACCACGTGAATCCGGTTCAGATGCTTTTGATTATCTTTAATCAAGATGATTCACCTTATAACAGCCTTCCTCTGCGATTATGGAACTTAACAGCTTATATCATACATTATCCTTCCTCAAAGGGCAATAGAAAAAAACACGACTATTCTTAAACTTTTCTTAAAATACATGGAAATACAAAGCAATCGCCGGCATCAGGAGCCTCTGGGCCTCAAAAGCTTCCTGTATAAAAATTCATATATATAAGAAACGGTCCCGCCAAGCATACGGCCTTCCACACAAATATAATACCAAAGCCTCCCGAAAGAAAACTTCGTTTTCTTGCAGGTTTTCCGCGTATGCCAGCCTTCTTTCAGCCCTGCCTTATATGCCTGTCCAAAGCCTATCTTTTTAAAAAACCGGCTTTTTATCCAATATCCGGCCAAAAGCGCAGGACCATTGAGGATAAGCTGAAAAAGGGGCATATTTTTATAATTCAGATAAATACTGTTCCGCGCCGCCAGCCGTACCTTAAAATCATTGTATTTAGAACCGCTGGTCCCGCTTCCCACATGTTTCACCAAAGCCTCCGGTGCGTAAAGATTCTGCCACCCCCACAGCCTGGCCCTGTATCCCACATCCAAGTCCTCTAAATACGCAAAATGCTTTTCATCAAAATATCCAATCTGCTCAAATACCCGGCGCCTGTAAGCGGCAGCGCCGCCGCAGGCTGAAAATACCTTGGCTGGCTTTGTATAGCGTTTCACCGAATGGGCCACCCCTCTCTGGAACGCCCACCCCAGTACTGTATACTGGTCTCCTGCATCGTCAATCAATCCGGGATTGTACATTTGAATCATTTTTGCACTGACAGAAAATGCCTTCGGGTTTGTATCCAGGGCGGCGACAAGCGCTTCCACATAACCAGGATACACCTGCGTGTCATTATTCAGAAGAATGACGTAAGGGGTTTTTGAGGCCTGGATCCCTTCGTTTACAGCCCGGCTGAAGCCGTAATTTTTATCCAGAGCCAGAACCTCCAGTTCCGGGTAACGCTCCCGCACAAATTCCACACTTCCGTCAGTGGAGCCGTTATCCACAAAAAGCACATGGAAATCTTGGCTTCCCTGGCTTTGAAGCCCCTCCATACAGTCTTCCATAAACTTTTTCCCATTGTAGTTGGGGATGATAACCGTTACTTTTTTCATTTTATAATAAAGCTCCATTCTTTCCAGCAGAACATCTCTGCCCGCGTAACTTAAGTATTATAGCGGATAATCACGAAAAATGCAAGTTAAGCCCACATTCTGAAAAACTTTTATGTTATAATAAATCAGAAAAAAATATCACACAATCATTTAGAAAGGAATTTTTTCTATGAAGACATCTGTTGACCTGGAATCCATGCTCCGGGATATCGACCGTAAAAGTTATCCCGCTTACAAATCCCTGCGGGGAATGTACAATTTTGGCGCCTATGCCCTTTCCATTGACCGCGTCCAGGGAGATCCCTTTGCGGCGCCATCCAGACTGACCATCCACATCACCGACAAATCCTCTGGGTTTTCTTCTGATCTTTGGAATAATCCTGATAAAAAAACGGCTTTCTGTGATTTTCTTCTGCGCCGTTTTGCTGCCGCTGTCCAGAAATATTCTTTTCAAGCCAAGGGTTCTGGGAAAAGCGGCGCCCTTTTTGCCACCCGTCCCGGACAAGAAGTCTTAAATCGTACTGCCTGTACCATCGACAAAAACGGCCATACGATTCTGATACGGTTTGAAGCAGGTTTTCCCGCCAATGGACGTACCATCAATTCCAGAGAGCTTCGGAAAATACTGTTTGAGTATCTGCCTGCGGTGGCGGAAAACAGCCTGTACAGCCGAAACACCGACAAAAAATCCCTTTTGGCGGCTATCCATCTATATGAAGACCAGCAGGCCCTCCGGGCGCTGCTTCCTGCCCATGGCCTGACAGCTTTCGTGGCCGACGGCGCCATACTTCCCAGAAAAACCGGTGTATCCAATACACCGCTAAAAGAAGCCGTGCCTTTTGATTCTCCTGATTCCATGCGGCTTACCCTCACCCTGCCCCACCACGGAGAAATTTCTGGAATGGGTATCCGTCAGGGGATTACTTTGATCGTAGGCGGCGGTTATCACGGAAAATCCACCCTTTTAAAAGCTCTGGAATCTGGAGTGTACAATCACATCGCCGGAGACGGCCGGGAATTTGTCATCACTGATTCCACCGCCATCAAACTGCGGGCAGAAGAAGGGCGTATCGTAAAAAATGTTGATATCTCTCCCTTTATCAACCACCTGCCCAACGGAAAAGACACCAGCTGTTTTTCCACTGAGGATGCCAGCGGAAGCACTTCCCAGGCGGCCGGGGTCATGGAGGGTATTGAAGCCGGAACAAAACTGTTTCTCATTGATGAAGACACCTGCGCCACCAATTTCATGGTACGGGACGAATTGATGCAGCGGGTCATCGCCCCTGACAAAGAGCCGATTTCCCCTTTCCTCGGCCGTCTTCGTCCACTGTTTTTAGGTCTTGGTATTTCTACCATCCTTGTAGTTGGCAGCTCCGGCGCCTTCTTTCACACAGCCGACCGCATTATCCAAATGGACAGTTACCGCGCTGTTGATATCACCGTAGCTGCCAAAAAAGAAGCTGCTTCTTTCCCTGTTTCCTGCCCGGAATTCAGTTTTTCTGATACACCGGCAAAACGGCCCCTCTGTCTCTCTCTGAAACAACGGGACAAAGAACGCTCGCCTAAAATCAAAATCCAGAGCAAAGACACTCTGGTTTATGACAGGGAAACCATTGACTTACGCTACGTGGAACAGCTGGCTGACGAAGAGCAGACCCGTGCTCTTGGATACATCCTGCTATATCTGATAGAACATCCGGGAAAGGCTCCCATGACGGAGCAGCTCATCTCCCTTTATGAGAAAATTCTGGCAAACGGGCTGGAATCCATCGTGTCTTCAGATTGCCCTCCTTTTATCGCCCTTCCCAGGCTGCAGGAAATCTTTTCCTGTGTCAACCGCTGCAGATTCTAGCCCTCTTTCTGTAGTGTTTAAAAATCCCGCAGGCTCTTTTGACTGCGGGATTTTATCATAAAAAAATTTCCGGTATCTTAATCTTTTATCATATGCCACGAAACTCTATAGAAGCCGCGGCGGCCCTGCTTCACCCCCACTGCAAAAACCTCATGCTTCTCTCAGTTTTCTCAGTTCCTCAAACACCACGTCATTCAATACTTTAATATAAGTTCCCTTCATACCTGAAGAGCGTGACTCAATCACCCCTGCGCTTTCAAATTTACGAAGAGCATTTACAATCACCGAACGGGTAATCCCTACTCTGTCAGCAATTTTACTGGCCACCAAAATCCCCTCATTTCCTTCCAATTCCTCAAAAATATGCTGAATCGCTTCTAGCTCAGAAAATGACAGTGTACTGATGGCTGATTTCACAATCTGTAACTTTCGTGTTTCTTCCGCACTCTCCTCATTGACAGAACGCATCATTTCCAACCCTACCACGGTTGTGCCATATTCACTCAAAATAATATCATCAATTCCATACTGGTCAATGGATTTATAAATAAATAAAGTGCCCAGCCGTTCCCCTGCTATGTCTATGGGAGTGATGATTGCCTGATACTTTCTAACATTTGTTTCCGCAAACCCGAGTGTTTCTAAATTCACGTTTTCTTTGGTGGAAAGGACGCTGAGTAGTCTTTCATTCAACATCTTGTCAACAAATCCCCCAACCTGGTCTTCAATCAGCTCTTCAATTTCTTCCACCCCTTCGCTGAGACCTACACCTAACACTTTTCCCTTTTTACTGATTACAAGGATGTTGGAATCGAGGATATCACTCAATACCGCGCAAATATCATTGAAGACTACTTTACTCGTACTGTTATTGTGAAGCAATTTGTTAATTTTACGGGTCTTGTCCAATAATTGTACACTCATTGCAGGCCTCCTAACTTTTTTCGGGCAATTAGTTATATTTAAAATTATCGTATCATATTTTCAAAAAAGCCGCAATACTTTTCGGAATTATTCAACATCAAACCTCTAAATTTTTTAAGACTAATACCACCCTTACCAAGTTGCTTCTATATATTCCCACTACGGCTGTGATTACCTGGCCTGTTGTACCTCTTTTTCCTTCAAAAAACCGCAGGTCTGCTCTGAACAAATTAATTTGTTTCCCTTCTCTACCATATAATGTCCACACTCAGGGCATTTTTCATTGGAAGGCTTTTGCCAGGACATGAACTCACATTCCGGGTGATTGCTACATCCGTAGTAGCGCCTGCCTTTTTTTGTCTTTTTAATGACCACCTCGCCAGTACACAGAGGACAGCTGACGCCGATCTTCTCCAGATAAGGCTTTGTATTCTTGCAGTCAGGAAAACCTGGGCAGGCAAGAAAACGCCCATGGGGGCCATATTTAATCACCATATTGCGCCCGCAGTTTTCACAGATTTCATCTGTAACTTCATCCTCGATTTTTACTGTTTCCAATTCCTTTTGTGCTTCTGTAACAGCATCTTCCAAATCAGGATAAAAGTTTCTGATAATTGTTTTCCATTTTACGGAACCATCTTCCACGCCATCCAAAAGAGATTCCATATTGGCTGTAAAAGCAACATTGACCAGGCTTGGAAACGCCTCTTTCATAATATGGTTAACAATTTCTCCCAGTTCCGTCACATACAAATTTTTATTTTCTTTCGCCACATACCGCCGCGCAATAATGGTGGTAATTGTCGGGGCATAGGTACTGGGACGGCCAATCCCCGCCTCTTCCAAAGTACGAACTAAAGAAGCCTCTGTATAGTGGGCCGGGGGCTGGGTAAAATGCTGCTTACAATCAAATTCTTTCAAAGTAACTTTTGTATCCAAAGTGAGATTTTTTACCAGGGTGTTCGGCTCTTTTTTCTCATCGGAATCCCCGTACACTGTTAAAAATCCCTGAAATTTCACTTTGGAGGCAGAGGCCGTAAAACGATATTCCCCTACATCGATTTTCACATTCGTCGTCTCATAAATGGCCGCCTTCATCCTGCTGGCCGTAAACCTGCGCCAGATCAGTTGATAAAGACGAAATTGATCCCTGGACAGGGAATCCTTGATTTTTGTCGGAGTAAGGGCAATATCCGTAGGACGGATCGCCTCGTGGGCATCCTGAATCCTTCCCCCTCCCTTTTCTGCCCGTTCCTCGGAAAGGATGTACTCCTCCCCATACTGGGAACCAATGAATTGCGCCGCCATATTCTGAGCCTCTTCGGAAACCCGGGTGGAATCCGTTCTCAAATATGTGATAATACCGGCTGTCCCATTTCCTTTAATATCCACCCCTTCATATAGCTGCTGAGCCAGGCGCATGGTTTTTTGCGTCGAAAAATTCAGGGTATTAGCCGCCTCCTGCTGAAGAGTGCTTGTAGTAAACGGAAGCGGCTGTTTTTTTATCCGTTCTCCGGTTTTTATATCGGAAATCTTAAAAGGTTCCTTTTCTGCCACTTCGACAATTTGATCCAGCATTTCTTTATTTTCAATGGTGATTTTTTGCTTCTTATCACCATAAAATTTAATCCGCATGGGCTTTTTTTCGCCATCGCAAAAAACGTCTGCTTCCAGGCTCCAGTATTCCCGTGGAATAAACGCTGCGATTTCTTCTTCCCTGTCACAGATAATACGAAGGGCCGCCGACTGTACGCGCCCTGCTGACAGCCCCCTTTTTACCTTAACCCAAAGCAGTGGGCTGATACTATATCCCACCATCCTATCCAAAACCCGGCGTGCCTGCTGGGCATCCACCAGATTCATATCCAATTCCCGCGGTGTCTTCAAAGAGGCTTTTACTGCAGTTTTTGTAATCTCATTGAAGCTGATCCTCTGTACTTTCTTATCTTCCAGTTTGAGAGCTGTCATCAAATGCCAGGAGATCGCTTCTCCCTCGCGGTCCGGGTCAGTTGCCAAATATATTTTATCAGCTTTTTTTACTTTTTTTCTGAGATTCGCAAGAATATCCCCTTTTCCTCGAATGGTAATATATTTTGGCTCATAATCATCCTCTATATCAATCCCCATCTGGCTCTTTGGCAAATCTCTTACGTGTCCGTTGGATGCCTCCACATCGTAATTTTGCCCCAAAAATTTTTTTATGGTCTTTACCTTCGCAGGGGATTCCACAATAACCAGATACTTCGCCATATTACTCTCCTTTATCTCTTTTCGCCGCATAATAATGCCGAAATGGCTGAACAGCCAGTCCCTCCATCTCCAAATCCACCAGACAAGCCGCCAATATTCCGCTGCCTATCCCACTTTCCACGCAAAGCTGCTCTTCAGATTTGGGGTCGGAATCCAGACAACTATACACCTTTTCTACATTTTTATCAAGAGATAACTTGGTTTTCTTATAAATTCTTAATTTTTTCCTTTTAAAATTCCATCCTTCCAGAATCTCTTCCGGATCAGTCAAAGGCATCGCCCCATCCCGGATGAGGCGGTTCGTCCCTACACTCAGAAAATCCCCCATTCTGCCGGGAACTGCCCATATATCCTTTCCCTGCTCCAAAGCCAGAGAGGCTGTGATCAGGGAACCGCTCTTAGCCCCTGCCTCCACCACCACGATACAATCAGATAAACCGCTGATAATCCGGTTCCTGGCCGGGAAATGCCAGGGATTCGGCCGCGTACCCGGCGGATATTCAGAAATTAGACCACCGGCTTCTTCTACTTTTTCATAAATCCAGCGGTTTTCCTGCGGATACACCAAATCCACCCCGCATCCCAAAACGCCAAACGTAGCTCCTCCTGCCACAACTGCCCCCTTATGCCCTGCCGCGTCAATCCCTCTGGCCAGCCCACTTACCACCTGGACACCCGCTCCCGCCAGAATTTCCCCAAGAGTTTCGGCTGTGTTTCTTCCATAATAACTGCAGTTTCTGGAACCAACAATGGCTACAGCTGGATTCTCTTCCTCCGGAAGTCTGCCCTTCACAAATAACCCCGAGGGACAATCTGGAAGTACAAAAAGCTTTTTGGGGAATTCCTGCTCATCTGCCGTCACCAGCCGGATTCCCAACTGTTTCATATAAGCCAGATTCTTTTGAATTTCTTCCACCTTTTTACTTTTTACAAGTTCATTCCAAATCCTCTCCACCACCCCTTTATAATAGAAGGGTTCCAAAATTTTTTCTATCAATTCCCTGGAAGCCCCATAAACAACTTCCGGGCTTCCCATATTCTCCCGAAGCCTGTTTCTGATGGCCGGTTCCACACGGTACAAACTACAGTACCAAAACCAATACTCTTCCCTGCAAAGCCCCATTTTTTCCTGTTCCTTCCTAATAATATACATTTTCCATCCGGTAAGCCAGCGCTTCCTTTAAATGGATTGTCCTTATGCGGTTCTCCTCCTCCAAATCAGCAATGGTTCTTGCCACCCGTATAATTCGATGATATGCCCTTGCACTGATATCCATAACTTCAAATGCTTTCCTGAGAAACCCTTCTTCCTCCGCCCCCAAGGGGCAATATTCCTTAATCTTTTTTCCCGGAATCTCGAAATTGCCATATATCCCACTGCTTTCAAACCGTTCCTTCTGGAGGATTCTGGCCTGTTTCACCCGTTTTCTGACTTCTTCCGAAGACTCTTCCTTTTCTGTCTCCTGCAGACTCCAAACTGTGACTGGTTCCACAAGTACTTTAATATCTATTCTGTCCATCAGGGGCCTGGAAAGTTTTTCCTGATACTTTCTGATCTGCCATTGACTGCATCGGCATTTATTTCTGTCAGGGTAATAACCACAGGGACATGGGTTCATGGCTGCTGCCAGCATAAACCTGGCTGGAAATTCACAGGAGCCATACAGTCTTGAGTGTACTACCCTCCTTTCTTCCATGGGCTGGCGCAAGGCTTCCAGGGTTCGCAGGGACATTTCCGGCAGTTCATCTAAAAACAATATCCCATGGCTGGCCAGGGATATCTCTCCCGGTTTTGGTATCTTCCCTCCCCCAATCAAAGCCGCCGCCGTTATCGTATGATGCGGCGCCCGGAAGGGGCGCTTTTCGATAAGGGCTTGTCCCTTCGGCATTTTTCCACAGATACTGTAAACCCTACTGATTTCCTGACTTTCCTCCACAGTAAGTTCCGGCAAAATTCCTGGAATGGCGCTGGCCAACATCGTCTTTCCCGCCCCTGGAGGGCCGGAAAGCAAAAGGTTATGCATCCCGGCTGCTGCCACTTCCACCGCCCGTTTCGCGGTCTTCTGCCCCAAAATATCCCGAAAATCCACAAAATTTTCCTCTTCTGCAAAAAGTCTTTCCGTATCCACCACCACCGGTTTCATCCCTTCCGGTTCTCTCAAAAACGCAATCGCCTGGTTTAAATTTTTCACTCCGCAAACCTTCACCGCCTTGCAGGCCGCCCCTTCCCCCGCATTTTCTTCCGGCACCATCGCCCAGGAAAGCCCTGCCTTTCCAGCGCAATCCGCAAGCACCATGACCCCCGGCACTGGCCGTATTTCACCACACAACCCCAATTCCCCTGCTAAAAGGATATTTTTCAAATTTTCTGCAGGAATGACTTCCATTGCCGCCAGTACCGCCGCTGCTACTGGCAAATCAAATGCAGTTCCATGTTTTTTCACATTGGCCGGAGCCATATTTATGACGATTCTTCTGGGCGGAAGCCTGTATCCCATATTTTTTAAAGCTGTGCGAACCCTTGAGGCCGCCTCCTTGATCTCTCCAGAAAGCGCCCCAACCATATCAAAACTGGGAAGGCCGTCACCCAAATCAGCCTCCACCGTAATTAACTGCCCTTCCATCCCATGAATGGCAGCGCTGTAAACCCTGCTGTACAATCGCAAGTCTCCTCTCGTTATGAAATTTTATCTCTACGGGAATATATTGATAAAGAAAGGGAAAACCCTTTTTGTAGAATTGTCCCCGCCTTGGGGAGAATTTCCCTGCGGCGGCGTGGAATCTGCTGTCACACAACCGCCGCAGACGGAAAACATGTAATATGAAATTTATTTTGTCACACGGTTCAGCCATCCCACGATATCTGAGAAAACCATGTGGCGGTCAAGCTCATTGAGAATTTCATGGCGGTCACCCGGATATAGTTTCAATGAAACATCCTCAAACCCCAGCGACTGGAACTGCTGACAGCAGGCCTTCACACCCTTCCCGTAGTTCCCCACAGGATCGTCTTCTCCAGCCACCAAAAACACAGGAAGTTTTCGATTCATTGTGGAAAAGTTTTTCTTTGCCGCCAAGTCTGTCAGGACAGTGAAAAAATCACGGTAAGCGCCGGCTGTAAAAATAAAACTACAATATGGATCCTGGTTATAGGCATCCACAGATTCCTCATTGGTACTAAGCCAGTCATTGTCTGTACGGAGTTTTTTAATCCTGCGGTTATTTCCTCCCAGCGTCAGGTTATAAAGGAGCCGGCTTCTGTAACGGCTGCCCCGTACCCGGCAAATCAGACCCGCCGCCACTTTTCCGAATGTTACCACCGGCAGACCCATGAAACCAGTCCCCATGATGATGGCCCCTTCCACTTTCCGGCTGTAGCGAGTCAAGTATTTCCTTGTAAAAAAAGACCCCATACTATGCCCCATAATCACAAGGGGAACCCCAGGCCAATATTTCCTCCCAACGCAAGTAATCCGGTACATGTCGGCAATCACATGTTTATCTCCGTCTTTTTCTGCAAAATGTCCAAGATCCTCTGATGTGGCTGCTGTTTTCCCATGTCCCAAATGATCATGGCCGATGACAGCGTAACCCTGTCCCGCCAAAAAACAGGCAAACTCTTCGTATCGCCCCACGTATTCCACCATTCCGTGAACAATCTGCACCACTGCCTTTACCGGCCCTTTTGAAGGCTGCCACGATATACAGTGGAGTTTCTGCCCTTTTTCATCAGATTCCACATAAAACTCTTCCTTTTTAATCCCTTCATCCATAATTAAATCTCCATTCCGGCAGCTCTTTTTCCCTTCCCCTGCTGCCTAATCTTTTCGTCACTTACCATTATTTTAATATGGAACTGGATTCCTGACAAGCCGCCTGTTTATTTTCTTGCAACATTTTTTCATTTTCAGTACACTATATATACGAAACTTATATCAATCATGTTTCCTCTGTTTTTAAGGTTTATTCAAAACAGAGGTATGGAGGAATCAAAATGAAAAAACATAAAATCAAAAAAATCACTGCTTCATCTTTAATTATCCTTGGCCTTTTTCTAATGGGATGTGGAAAAAAAGACACCCCGCCTTCCACCGAAAGCAGTGAAACACAGACTCAGTCCCAGGAGCAAACCCAAAACCAGCCCACAGCCGAGACACCTTCCGGCGGAGCAGTTGCCCTTAAACTGGCTCCAGGCCAGGGACAGCAGGAAACCGTTTCCCCTGTGGACTACGGTATCCCGGAAGAAGGCGTCATCCGCGCCATGACTCTCTCTGATACTTACGGAAATCTCTATTACGTGGATGTCAACATCGGGACATTTTTTACAGCTCCCATCCCCGATGATCTGACAGATGCAGACGGGAATCCCCTCTCTCCTGAGGCAATAAAAGCCGGCTCTGTGGTGGATATCTATGGCAACGGCATCATGCTGGAAAGCTATCCCGGACAGTATCCCGGAGTCACAAAAATGGTGATGGTAAAAGAGGGAACACCTGAAGATGCCGCTCCTTTCCAGCATTTGGTTGATGAAATATCCGCACCCGCCGATCCTAGTGAACCGCCTTCCATCAATGCAGAATACACGACTGATTTAGTGAATGCCTCCGTAATTCTGACCCGTGGTAATTATGAATGGAGCTATACCGACGAAAACGGAGAGACTCAGAATGTGACTGCCTGTGGTTCCCATATCCTCCAATGGCCGGAACTCAATGACATCAGTATTTATGATTCTGTTCCAAACGGACTCGAGCTTAAGCTGATCTCTTCTTATAAGCCTCAGTCCATTTCTGTCACCAGATTTCCTCTGGAACTTTGGAAAAAAGAAGCTTCTCAGGAGACCGCCGCGAATCCAGGCGAACCTGTGGACGTACAGGACACAGAGGAAGGTTTCACCATGACAGCTGAAGCAGGATATGTCTATCTGGTAGAGGCCACATGGGAAGAAGGACGGGTAGAATTCGGATTTTATACGAAATAAAATTTGAGTATCCGATTCCTATAAAATCGGTCTAGGAAAGCCAGACAATCCATGGTATACTGAAAAAGATTATTGTAAGAAATGAGGGATTATCATGGAGAAAAAACGAATCGTGGTTGCCCTTGGCAGAAATGCTTTTGGGATCTTGTTTCCTGACCAGAAAAAAGCTGTGGCAAAAGCAGCAAACGCCATTGCTGATCTTGTAGAAGACAAATATCAGCTTGCCATCACCTTCAGCAATGGCCCCCAGGTCGGTATGCTTCACACTGCCATGACCGAGTTCAGCCGCCTTTCACCAGAATATACCGTCGCCCCCATGTCGGTCTGTGGCGCTTTAAGCCAGGGATACATCGGCTATGATCTGCAAAATGCTATTCGGACAGAACTTTTGAACCGCGGCATTTTCAAACCGGTTTCCACCATCATCACCCAGGTGCGGGTGGATCCCTTTGATGAAGCTTTCAGCGAACCGACAAAAGTCCTTGGCCGCTATATGAGCGAAGACGAAGCCCGCGCAGAAACATCCAAAGGCAACTACGTCATAAAAGAAGAAAAAGGATACCGGAGAATTGTGGCTGCTCCTAAGCCCATAGATATTTATGAAATCGATGCAGTCCGTGCTCTCCTCGACGCAGACCAGCTTGTCATCGCCGGCGGCGGTGGCGGAATCCCTGTACTACAGCAGGGAACCCGCTTGAAAGGGGCCAGTGCTGTCATTGAAAAAGATCTGACTGCCGCCCGTATGGCTGATATGTTAGATGCTGACGGCCTTCTGTTCCTCACCGGAACCGAAAAAGTCGCCATCCATTACAGACAGCCGGGTGAAACTTTTTTAGACAAACTTTCTGTCTCCCAGGCCCGCATCTATATGGAGCAGGAACAGTTTGAGGCCGGTTCCATGCTTCCGAAGATAGAAGCTTCTGTAGAATTTGTTTCTTCCCGCCCGGGAAGGACAGCCCTCATCACAGACCTGTCAAAAGCACGGGACGGAATGGCCGGAAAAACGGGGACGTTGATCACTGCAGAATAATTGGGGAATTTGCGGCCGAAGCGGCCGTAAGCCTGATATGTGACTTAATTTTAGCAAAAGGGATCCTGATTGTCAAGATCCCTTTTTTGTATGGAATTATTTTTCATCACACACCTGGAAGATGTAAAATTTCAGATAATAGGACTCTTCCGCAGCCCAGAGTATCGGATGATCCGGGGCTTGTGTCCTGTATTCCACCTGCCGGAGGCGCTTATGCACGTTTTGCGCCGCCTGCCCGATGGTCCTGGTAAATAATTCATAATCCATAAAATGAGAACAGGAGCAAGTAGCAAGATACCCTCCGTCTTTTATGAGTTTCATGGCCCGCAGATTGATCTCCCGGTAGCCCTTTACCGCATTTTTAACAGAATTCCTGGACTTTGCAAAAGCCGGCGGGTCGAGAATCACCACATCAAAGCTCTCTCCCGCTTTTTCCATGGCCGGAAGCAAATCAAATACATCGGCACACTTGAATTCCACCCTGTCTTCCAGATGGTTGAGAATGGCGTTTTCCCTGGCCTGGGCAATCCCCACCTCAGAAGCATCCACTCCCAGCACATGAGAAGCCCCGGCCATTCCCGCATTGAGAGCAAAAGAACCTGTATGGGTAAAGCAGTCCAGCACCCTGGCGCCGGGGCAAAGTTTCCAAATGGCTTTCCTGTTATACTTCTGATCCAGAAAGAAACCTGTTTTCTGCCCCTCCTTTACATCCACCAGGTAACGAACCCCGTTTTCTGAGATCTCCACCTTTGTCTCGAAAGGCTGGCCAATAAAGCCTTTTACCCGCTCCATCCCTTCCTGTTCCCGCACCTTCGCATCGCTTCTCTCATATATGCCCCGGATAGTTATTCCATCTTCTGCCATTACAGACTGTAACGCTCCTATAATCAAAGGCTTGAGCCTGTCGATCCCCAGGGCCAGAGACTGTACCACCAGTATGTCAGAAAATTTATCCACTATAATCCCAGGAAGAAAATCTGCTTCCCCGAAAATCACACGGCAGCTTTCCAGGTCTGTCACCTGCTTCCGGTATTCCCAGGCATTTTTTACACGCATACGGATAAAAGCCGCATCCACTTCCTGAGATGGATTTCTTGTCAGCATACGGACCAACAGCCGGGATTTCCGGTTAATGAACCCTCTGCCCAATGGATAGCCGTCGAAATCATGCACCAGCACAATATCCCCATCCGCAAAATTTCCCGCAATACTTTCCACCTCATTATCATAAACCCAGGGTCCTCCTGCTTTAAAGGTACGTCCCCCACCTTTTTTCAGTGTCACAATTCCAAGACCCATCCCTTTTCTCCTCCTGTTGAAATTATACTGTTTCACAAACCTTCCCCGTCAAAAGCAGGGATAAAACTTTCTTTTGCAGTCTCCCCCTCCTGGATAAAACCGTTTTCCACCCCCAGGGAAAGGGCATATTCCACAAGTCTTTTATATTCCCGCCGCGTCACCTTCCGGTTGATCTCCGGCCACTTCTCTGCCTGTGGAAGCGGCGTATATTGATTCATTAAGCTCAAAAAGACCCTGTCGCCATACGTTTCGTACACATATCTTACCACAGCTTTTGCATTTTTCAAATGTCCCGGAAGGAGAAGGTGTCTCACAATCACTCCCTTTTTCATGTTACCCTCTTCATCAAACACAGCTCCCCTTCCATGGTCTTCCTGATTTTCTGTCTGCCGTACCATCTCTGCAAGAGCGGCCATGGCCACCTGGGGATAATCGGCTGCCCGGGAATAACGGCTGGCTGCTTCTGAATCCATATATTTAAAGTCCGTCAAATAAATATTGGCAATTCCCTCCAAAGACCGCAGAGTCTCTCTCTTTTCATAACCACTACAGTTATATACGACAGGAATAGAAAGCCCCTGAACCCTGGCCCGTTCCACTGCTTCAATAATCTCCGGCGTATAGTGGGTCGGCGTCACCAGATTAATGTTTGCCGCCTTTTTTTCCTGTAGTTCCAGAAAAATTTCTGCAAGGCGTTCCTTTGATATCCGCTTTCCTGCCTGCGCACGGGCGATATCATAATTCTGGCAATAAACACATCCCAGGGGACACCCGGAAAAAAACACGGCTCCGGAACCATTTTTCCCTGAAATACAAGGCTCTTCCCACAAATGAAGCGCCGCCCTGGCGGCAATGATACCCTCTCCCGCAACTTTACAGGCCCCCATCCGGCCTTTTCTTCTATCCACTCCACATTCCCTTGGACAAAGCCTACAGCCTTCCATCCTTTTCCTCCCAAACAACAACAGAGCCATCTCTCCGGCCACGTTTTTGTAGCCGGAAAGACAGCTCCCTTCCCTTATTATAAGTTTCCCTCAAAGATCTGGAAGTGATTCCCCGTCACTCCATGGCATTTACTTTCCCAGCATAATATTCAGAATCTCCACGTCGGTTCCCTTCATTCCCACGCAGCCCATCCTTCCGATATTCCGTATAGTCTGCTCCATATCTTCCACCACCATACCCTCGCCAGGTTTAAAATTATTTCCCCGCTTCGCCATCTCATATCCCAAAAGCCCCGCTTCCACCGCACTTACAATTTTGGAAGCACAGGAAGACTTGGCCCCGTCGCACACCATCCCGCCAATATTGCAGATAGCATTGATGATGGTATGCCCGATCACCTCCAAAGAGGCTCCGTCAATATAAGCAATCCCACATACGGCAGAGCAGCCTGCGCTGGTTGCGCCGCAGTAAGCAGAAAGATTCCCGATATAACGCTTCTGATGGAGCGACAGGAGATTTGCCAGAGTCAGCGCACGAAGCAATTTCTCTTCAGGACACTTTACTTCATTGGCATATTCCAGGACAGGCATACTGACAGCTATTCCCTGATTGCCGCTACCGGAATTGATCACCACAGGCAGGGCACAGCCGCTCATACGGGCATCGGAACCTGCCGCTGCCGCTGCCTTCGCCCTCACCCGCCAGTCAGCGCTGCCATGAACCCCCAGAAGTGTCTTTCCCACCTGGGCGCCCCAGGAATTCTTAAGGCCTTCTTCTGAGATCTCCTTGTTATATTTAAGCTGACGCTCTAAAATCCCTCTCACATCCTCCAAATCCACCGTATTTGCGAACTGGTAAATGTCTTTTAAATTCAGCAGGCTCTTGTCTCCCTGGGAACTTGTCTCGATGTCATCCTGGGCAAAAAGAATCTCTCCGTTCTTTTCGATCCGCGAAATATGAGTATGCTTTGTTTTCAGCTCCACAAGGGCGCTGTCTTCACCGGCAAACACCTCTGTGCGGATATAAAGATTCTCTTCCCCCTCCACCAGATGACAACTGCACATACCAGAAGCCACAAGCTCCCTGGTTTTTTCGATCTGCTCTCTGGTTACGCTGTTTACCACTTCCAACTCCAAATCTTCCCTGCCGCCGACGACACCTAAAACTGCCGCCACATCGATGCCCATCTGCCCGCCGGAGTTGGGAACCACTACACCTTTCACATTTTTTACAATGTTTCCACTGCAGTAGACATCCATGCGTTCCGGCATCTTTCCCAGCACCGCCCTTGCCTTGGCCGCCGCAAATGCCACAGCGATGGGTTCCGTACACCCCATCGCCGGCAAAAGCTCGGCCTCCAAAATCATTAAATAATTATCGTAAATCTTCTTTTCCATTCTTATGTCTCCGTCCATCCTTTTTAGCTCTTTTCTATGTCCAGTACTTGCAGCGTAATATTTCCGGCATAACTGCGGTCTGTAATAAAAAGCGCCAAAGGGGCCTTGTCCTGTCATACCTTTTTATAATGGCCCGGCGGCCATCATGAGAGAACCCGAAGGGTCTAAGTTTTCAAAACCCACCTGCACTGTACTCAAAGCCCTCCAGCATTTCCCACTCTCCGCCTTTGATTTTGCAGATCATATAATTTCTCCTGATATCACCGTCTGCCTCAAATTTGATGGAACCTGTTATGCCCTGGTATTCAGGCAGATTTAACAGCGCTTCCCGTATACCGTCACGTGTCACTTCTCCGTCAATATTCTTCACGGCTTCTGCAATGAGATAAACACTGTCATAAGCACATGCAGGATGAATGGTGGGAAGAACCCCCGATTCTCCCTCAAACCACTCTGCCCATGCAGTCAGTTCTGCATTGTCCGGATCTAAGAAGAAAGGGGACGCCGCTATCAAGTTATTTTTATCGCTGAGACTGTCTACAACCTGTTCGGATATTCCCGACCCCAGCACCACATGCTTAATCTGCCAGCCTGCCGCATCTGCCTGATTGAAGATATCGGCAGCAGAACCCCCCGGATCCATAACAACAAGGACATCGGGGTTCTCAGCCTGCAGCTTAGTAATCAATGGGTTAAAGTCTTTCTCATCGGCCCCATAAGTCTCAGCAAATACCTCAAGGCCCTATTTGTCCGTTTGCGTTTTAATGTTCCAAAAAAAAAAACGTCCCCAGTCGCTTTCCACACAAGCCACAGCAATCTTCTTAGCCCCCATATACTCTTTCAGTAAATATTTTGAAAGAAAACACGCCTCTACATCCTGTCGCCCCATGATACTAAAAAAATATTTGCTCATAGGAGCATAGTCGAAAGCAGAGGCTGTCGGACTTAACTGCACAATACCATATCTGTCGCAGACTTGTGCATTGGCCTTGCACACGCCGGAGGAAAAATCGCCCAGAAGAGCCATGACCGCCTCATCCTCTGCAAACTCCGTCGCCATCGTAGAAGAAGTCACCTCATTGCTCTGTGTATCCTTGATCTCAATATCAAATGTATATCCATTTACACCGCCAGCTGCGTTGATTTCCTCGACAGCTTTCTTAAAACCAATCGCAAATCCTTCCCCATATCCTTGATCTTTTCCGGTCAAAGGAGCCAGTCCCCCCAGCTTGATTACACCTTTGCCCTGCCCGCCTTCCACAGATACTTGAGTCTCGCCCTTCTTTTCCCCGCCTTCGGCAGAATCCCGGACTTCGTCCTCCTTTTCCTCTCCTGCTGCTTTCGTCCCGGGCGCTTCTCCCTCTTTTTTGTCCCCTCCACAGCCTGTCAGGGCAGAAACTGCCAACGCAGCCGCCAGAGTCAATGCCAACACTTTTTTCTTTATTTTTCTGCCTTCCTTTCTTCTTCAAATCCTCTCATATACTCTCAGTCACTTCTGTTTGCAGCAGCATAAAAAGTCCACAAACAGCTTCGAGCTAATCATATCAGCCCTCTTTTGTTTTGTCAACTCATTTTTATCCCGCTTGTGGGGATTCCCGTCATGATACCACTTATCTTTTTGTTATGTAAGGGGATTCTTCCATAAAATACCTCATACATTCCATTCCCAGCATCACCACCGATTCGGGGTGGGTAAAATCTGTGATATTCCTGTCAAACAAAATATTCACCTTTGCCGGAAATTCTTCGTCTCCATCCCAGAAAATCACTCTCAGCGGAATACAGAAAAAAGCCGGGATCTGAAAGGAAGCATCTCCATAGGGCAATGAAGGAAAGCCCATTTTTTCTCCAACAGCTTTAAATTCTTCTGTTTTCCCGGAAAAATGCTTTGCAAACGGGATGAGCGCCTGTCTCTCAAATGCCGCCTCGAAAACGCCTGCTCCCCTCACATTCCTCAAATGAATCCACTCCCCGGAATTTTCCGCCCCTTCTTTCGCGTAATAAAACAGATTATAAATAGCCATGGCTTCATCAAATACCGGCTCATATCCCTGTTTCCCCGGGCAGTTGATTTTTCCCGTCTTCCTGTCAACCCTGTGGGGAATCCCAAAATAATCCAGCCTGATGGCTTCCTTATCATATGTGTCAATCCCCAGTTTTTTGCATACTGCCTCGTGATCCCACGTAAGAAAGTCCTGCCGCCATTTCTCTGCCACTTTTGCATAATTATCTTCCATCTTTACACTCCTTTATGTTGCGCTTTCTTTTAAAAATGCGATTTCCTCCGCCCATCCTGCATCGTCATTCGGTGTTTCCAGAATACAAGGCAGCCCCTGCAAAGCCGGATGGGTCACCAGCCGCTTAAAAGTGGGAAGGCCAATTCTCCCTTCCCCCAATCTTGCATGCCGGTCTTTGCGGCACCCCCTCTCCCCCTGGCTGTCATTTGTATGAACCGCCTTCAGCCGTCCAAGGCCGATTACTTTATCAAACTCTGTAATCACACCGTCCAAATCTCCCGCGATGTCATAGCCTGCATCCCACACATGGCAGGTATCCATACAGACTCCTGCCCTTTCCGGGTAGCGGAGCCGGTCGAGGATTTCCCGAAGCTCCTCAAAAGCCCCCCCAATTTCACTTCCCTTCCCTGCCATAGTTTCCAAAAGAACTATCGTTTGCTGTTCTGGCTTCAGGATTTCATTGAGGAGCCCTGCAATCAATTCAATCCCTTTTTCCTTTCCCTGGCCCACATGGCAGCCGGGATGAAAATTGTAATAATTCCCCGGCAAATGCTCCAGCCTTGCCAGGTCATCGGCCATAGTTTCTTTTGCAAAAATGCGAAGTTCCTCCTTTGCTGCGCAGGCATTGAGGGTATAGGGCGCATGTGCCACCACCGGCCCCAGTTTCTGTGATTTTGCCATATCATAAAACCGTTCCATATCAGGAATGTTTAATTCCTTTGCCCGGCCTCCCCTGGGATTCCTGGTGAAAAAGGCGAATGTATCTCCACCCAGTTTCTGTATTTGTTTCCCCATGGCCTCATATCCCCGTGAAGAGGATATATGGCTTCCTGCATATATCATAAAATTCCCTCTCTTTTCCGTATTCTCAAAAAAGGCTGCCCCCAAATAGCCATATCTATAGAAATCCGGCTATTTGAAGGCCGCCCCATTTTTTGTTGCAGTCTGCATTTTTCACCTTTAAAACGGAACCTGCTGTTCTTCCGCCTGTTCCTTTTCCTTTTGACTGAACTCCTTTTGCCCGATCCTGGCATCCGCCCAGTTCCGGTTGGCAACCACTCCAGCGATCAGCATATTCCCGACGCAGACGCCCGGCAGGCCGTCAAACAGTAAAAACAGCGCCGAAATACTGCCGAACAGTACAAATGTATAAACGCTCCGCTTTTCATTGGGCTTTATCACAACCACCAGGGAAAAGAAAATATAAAGAGCCGCCAGGAGCCATACGCTCCGGCTATAACGCAGGATACCAAGAAGTACACCAAAGCTGACGGCAATGGCCTTTCCCCCGCGGCCGCTTTTCCAGAAAGGGAACGCATGGCCCAAGACCGGAGCCACCATAACGCCGGCAAACAGAAGATCCATCGGGGCCACGACATGCTCCGCCCACAATACCGGAAGATATCCCTTTCCGATATCCAGCACCAGGCAAAGGATCCCCAAAGGAATCCCGGCGTATTTCATCACATTGGCCGTTCCCGGATTTTTGTCCCCGCTGACCTCCTCAATATCTATGTTCCTGAAATATTTTGGCAGAATACGTCCAAAAAGTGTGCTGCCGGCCAGATAACCCACTGCCATGAAAAACAGCGCTTCTATCATCTCATGTTTCATATTCCGACCCCCATCCAGCCCGCCTCTGTCCGGTTTTTTCACCGTCCAGACAGTTTTTTCTTACAATAGTCCTCCACATAATCACAAATATCCACAGCAGCCTCTGCATGGATGTAATGCTTTTGAGCTACTGTCATGTTGCGGGCCGCCGCCTTATTCTTCAAAAGCTCCAGCACCCTGGCGCCCACTTCTTTTTCATTTTGCCCCAGCAGCGACATTCCATGTCCCGAAAAGAATGTGGCATTTCTTGTCTCACATCCAGGAATCGGCGACGAATGGACCATGGGGATACCTTTGGCTGCCGCCTCCGTACTGGTCAAACCTCCCGGCTTCGTCACCAGGACATCACAGATATCCATATATAAGTCCACTTGAATGGTAAAATCCAGCACCAGGATTTTCCTGTTCCCGCGGAATTCCCTCCGAAGTTTTTCTTTAAGCTTCTGGTTATTCCCTCCCAGGATCACCACCCGGCCATCCTCCGGAAGCCCTGCCTCTATCACTGCCGCCATGGCGGAAATATTTCCAAATCCCATGCTTCCCGTCATGATCAAAACCACAGGGCCATCTGTCCCCAGCCCAAGTCCCAGCCTGGTTTCTTTTTTATCCTGTCTGTCCCAGAACCGTTTTGACACGGGAATTCCCGCCGGAACCAGCCGTTCTTTTGGAATCCCCCGCTCCGTATACTCCAGAATCAGCTCATCGCTGGGAATAAAGTAACCGTCAAGCCCTGTCTCTTCTGTAAAGGGAATACAAGTATAATCCGTGGCTACGAAGAAACAGGCCGCAGAAAGCGGATAATGTTTCTTTATATAAGTGACAGCCTCTGCCGGAAACAGATGGGGCATGACTACACAATCATAGCCGCCTTTCTTGATATACGTATATAATTTTTTTCCATACAGCGTATTGGCATAATAGACCGGGGATTTCCGTTTATCAGAGCTGATTTTTCCAGCCACTTTATAGGCAGCCCCAAATACTTCTGGAAATTTCGTGGCGGTTTTCACATAGACCCCGGAAGCCCGCTTCGATGTTTTCGGCCTGGCAAACCTTAGGGCATCCAGCATTTTACATTCGATACCCCGCCGCAAAAACTCTTCCTTAAGAGCTTTCCCTGCGGCATTGTGCCCTTGTCCCGTATTGCAGGAAAGAATTAATGCTTTCATGTCTGCTCCTTCTTGTCATTCCTTTGTGATCTTTTTTACAGCTTTTTTCAAATAGAGTATATCACAAAACCGGCCCTGTTGAAAGAGCTGCCGTTATTTTATTGCTTTTTCCGGGGAATACGGGTATACTTGTCCGTAACACCCCTATTTTGGCAGAAAGAAGGTTCTTTATGAAAAAATTTAAGCAGATCGTCTGTATGCTGGGAGCCATTTCACTGGCCGGGATCTATCTCTGTACCCTGTTTTTCTCTATTGTTGACCATACCCAGGCAAAGTCCTGGTTAAGCGCCTCCCTTTATGCAACCATTGCCATACCCATTTTCCTGTATGCCTTTCTTTTGATCACCAGGCAGTTGGACAACCGGACAAAAAAAGACCATCCTGAATCCTCCAAATGATTCAGGGTGGCCTTAAATTCATCAAACTTCTCAGGCAAACGTTTACTCCCCCGCCTTCTCCTCCTCAATCAGAAGATCTACAGCACGGACAGCCGCACGGACAGCCAAAGAAGTATCATGGCAGTGGGGATCAGAAAGCCCTTTCTTTTTTCTCTCCTGGTTCCAGATGACATTTAAAATGCAGCCAGCCCGGACACCCAGGACCTGGGCCACAATATAAAGGGCGGCGCTTTCCATCTCCGAAGCCAGGCAGCCGGCTTTCAGCCACATTTCCCATTTATCTTCCAGCTCTCTGCCACAAGGCATCCGCCCGGGACTGTGCTGTCCGTAAAAACTATCCTTGCATTGGACGACGCCCAGATGAAACCTGGCTCCCAGATCTTTCGCCGCCTCCTTAAGTGCTCCCGTCACTTCAAAATCTGCCACCGCCGGAAAAGCAACGTCCACATATTCTTTTGAAGTCCCTTCCATGCGGACGGCGCCATTGGCGATAACTAAATCGCCGCCCATGACTTTTTCCGCCATACCCCCGCAGGTCCCCACGCGGATCATGGTCCCAACCCCTGTCTGATAAAGTTCCTCCACGCCAATGGCTGTGGAAGGCCCTCCCATTCCCGTTGACATCACAAGTACCTTCTCTCCCCGGATTTCACCAATCCAGGTGGTATATTCCCGGTTCTGCCCCAAAAAATGTGCATTGTCTAAATAAGAGGCGATTTTTTCCACTCTTCCCGGATCTCCGGGCAGGATTGCATATCTGGCTCCGTGGCTGTCATCAAGACCAATATGATACATTTTCTCCATGGCTGTCCCTCCTGTGATAAGAAAAATTTACAACTTGATTTCAACTGTCAAACTTGGTATTATGGAAAAAGAATATTTTCCGGCGAAAAGCCGGTCTTTCTGGAGGCTGCAAAATGTCCGAACCTTTGACCTTATATAAACTGATGATTTTGTATATGCTGAAGCAGGTAAAATTCCCCCTGGCCGGTTCTCAGATTTCTGAGTTTTTCCTGGATAAGGAATATACTACTTATTTCACCCTCCAGCAGGCGCTGTCGGAGCTAGGCGAATCCCATCTGGTCAAGCTGGAATCCACCAGAAACAGCTCCCGTTATGAAATTACCCGGGAGGGAGAAGAAACCCTGTCTTTTTTTGGTAAGAAAATTTCTCCCGCCATCATTGAAGATATCAATGTCTATCTGAAAGAAAACAAAGTCCGCCTCCGCGATGAAGTTGGCCTTATTTCCGACTATTACAAATCCACCAGTCAGGATTATGTAGTCCACTGTGCCATCCGCGAAGGAAAAAGCCAGCTCCTTGAAATCAACATCTCTGTTCCCGACAAAGAACAGGCAGAGCACATGTGCAGCCGCTGGAACAGGGAAAGCCAGGCCATCTATTCCGCCATCATGCGCCATTTGATGAAGGACTGATTACAGTCCCAAAGGCCTGGTATGCGTCTGTATATCCATTTGGGAAAAGCCCCGGAGGGCAGGGCTACCTGCGGCCTCCGGCGATTTCCAGAAGTTTCATTTTCAGTTCATTTTCCAGACGGCCCATCTCCACTTCTGCTTCCGCCCTGGCCCGGCGCCCGTCGGCCTGAATCTGAAGAACCTCGTCCAGTGTGGAAATCAGCGTTTCATTTGTACTGCGAAGGGTTTCCATATCCACAATTCCCCGCTCCGATTCTTTTGCCACTTCCGTAGAAGCCGTTTTAAGGGCCGCCGCATTTTTCTTCAGAAGTTCATTCGTCATATCGGAAACTTTCCGCTGGGCTTCTGCTGCCTGGGCCGAATGTGCCGCGCCTAAAGCCAGCACCATCTGATTCTTCCACAAAGGGATTGTATTGACAATGGTCGACTGGATTTTTTCCACCATAACCGTATCATTGTCCTGCACCAGGCGGATCTGGGGCGCTGTCTGCATGGAAATCATCCTGGTCAGCTCCAGGTCATGAATCTTTTTCTCAAACCGTTTACACCGGGCATCCAAATCCCTGGCGGCCTGGGCATCTTCAGGGAGGCCGCTCTGCTCCGCTTTTGCAAGCAGCGCCGGAAGCTCTGTATGCCCTACTGCATGGAGCTTCTTCTTACCCGCCAGAATATACATGGACAATTCCTTAAAATACGTCAAGTTCAGCTCATACATCTTGTCCAACATGGCGGCATCCTTAAGGAGCTGCACCTGATGTCCCTCCAGCACCTTACAGATCTTGTCCACATTGACTTCCGCCTTCGCGTATTTCGCTTTCATGGCTGTCATCTTATTGGAGCCTTTTTTAAAGAATCCCAAAAAGCCTTTTTCTTCCTCTGCATCGAAGCTTTTCAGTTCTGTCACCACATCGGAAAGCAGGGCGCCAACCTCTCCCAAATCCTTTGTCTTTACATTATTTAAGGCTGATTCCGAAAAATCTGCCATCTTTTTCTGCGCCCCTGCCCCATACTGGAGAACTGCCGCGGAATCTGACAGGTCAATCTGCCCCGCAAAATCTTCCACCATCTTTTTTTCTGCCGCTGAAAGCATACTGTCATCCCATTTGGGAGGCTCCGGTGCGGCCGGCGCCTCCGGCTCTTCTTTTGCCTCTCCAAAAGGGGTTAACGTAAGTACCGGCTGCTCCTCTGGTATCTCCCATCCGTTTCCCATAACTGTTCCTCCTGTCCATTATTTCTTTTTTAATCCGTCCTCAGAAAGGCCTTCCTGGGCAAGTAATGTCTTCAGCACGGAAATGTCCGTCGATACATCCCATGCCGTATCTTGAAACATACTGTCAAAAAGCTTTTCAAAAGCTTCTGTCAATGTGTCCAAAGTATCCTCGATCTCTTTTCTGGAGTTTTTTATATTCTCCCCCTGAACCGGCTGCGCGGAAAGCTCCGCATAGGCTTCCAGAAGTTTCACTGTGGTGGGAAGATAATATTCCATCATTTTCCCAATATCATCCACATTTTCCGGGTGGCGTTCCACCCGCTCAAAAATCCTGGCAATGATCAGCTCCATGCGGGAAATCTTTTCCGATATCTCTTCTCCGGGAATGGCATCATTGCAGGCCCTGATTTTCCCCACATACGCCCTCCCGGCCCGTATGACTTCGGAAGCTTCAGGAAATATCTCCGCCTTTTCCATATTTTCCGCCTGGTTCGCCGATTCCGTCCATTTCTCCTGCTCTTCCCGGCGCTCCTTATCTGTTTCCACCGCTTCCGCCTGCCTCATGGTGGCCCGGTACTGGGCATAAGTGGCATCATCGGCAATGAAACAAGTTTCTCCATCATCCAGATGGCCCTGGCGAAACCATCCCCGCTCAATCATCCGCCTAAGATCTTTTACCACAAAAGCCCTGCTTTTCCCCACGCTCCTGGACAGCTCCCTGATATCGCAATATGTCCTTCCTTCCAGCCCTGCCACATAGCTGCGAAACCGCTTCACCAGCGAACATTTTCCTGAACCTATACAAGACATCACCACACCGGTTCCAAACAGCGGAACCAAAATCCCCCCTGCAATGGTAAAGCCCAGCAGATGGCCTATAGAAAGTGTGAGGATACCAATCACTGCAAGCGCAATGCCAGTCCCGATTCCAAGAAAACCTCCGCATATGGAAAGCGCCATGCCACCGGCACGTGTTACGGCTGTTTCATGGCCTGCAAAAAGTTTCTGGTTTCCATAAAGGGGCTTTCGTTTTCTGTCATGGCCCGCTCCCCTGTCCTGTCTGTATTCCGTTCGTCCATACTCTGCCCGTGTGTTGCTTTTCCAAAAGCCTTCGGCCACACTATCCACTGCATCATTGATGGTATTTCTTATGGTCTGGTTCAGTCTTCTGAAATCCTGGGAATTGACCGCTTCCTGTACAATGCTCCGTATATCATTTCCAAGCTCCCGCCAGTCTTCTTTCATCGTACCGTCTCCTTTTGGCCCCCCTGTATACACCTGGCAGCCGTCATGGGTTTTCTCTTTCGCCTCCATACCATCGGTTGACAAAACCATACACGGCCCCATAAGGGAACATACAATTATGATTATATCGGAGTTTCTTTATAAAATCAATAATTCCAAAGCCGGAGTTTTCGCATTTTAATGGAATTCTCCACGCCAAAGCAAAGGCCCTGCTGTGTGCTTCTCACTTTTTCCTCCGGCTCGTCAAATAATAGCTGACAGCGACAAGTTCCATGATTCTCTCATCTTCCAATGTCCCATCCAGGACAACAGAAATCCAGTGTTTGTGATTCATATGATATGCCGGATAAATCCCCGCTTCCTTATGGAGACTCTCTCCCTCACCTGCGTTGATTTTCAAGTTGAGAATATCTATTTTTAGATCGCCGGCAAAGGGATCTAGAACACTCTTTTTGACATTCATAATAAGCCCATACCATTTAGACGTATCCCTGTGGCGAAATGTACCTGAGGTCTGATAAGGTTTCTCATTCCAGGGAAAGTCTGGTTTATCACCATACTTCCTATAAATCCCTTCTGCAATCCGATTGGCCTGCTCATTCATAAACAAAACATCTTCACAACATTTTTGTGCAATGTCCATAAGGATGTCTTCATAGGCGCTCCTCACAGAGCTGACATATGCCCCGCTTCTGGAAGAAATACACAGCGGTGCATATACCTCCCTGTTCATCTGGTCAATGACCTGTCCTGAGATATGCCCTTCGCCATCAATATCTATGACTGCCCGGAACTCTCCGTCCATAAAGTCCTTTTCCAAGTGATAACCGCCGCCGTCTTCCGAAAAACCATATTCTTTAACCTTTGAAAAATCCGTCCTTTTTCTTTGGAATATCTTATCTTCTATCCCCATTTCCCCATCCTCCATAAAAACTTAATGAGGCGCCATCCAACCATGGCGCCTCAACAGATAAACCTTTCCGAAAACTATTTCGGATTTATTCTATATCTTCTATTTCAATTTCCTCTTCTTCTGCTTCTACCTCTTCCTCAGAATACTGGATAATCTCGTCTTCTATCATGGCATCTGTTTCCGCCGCCTCATAATCATCCGAAAAATTATCCAAATCTGAGTCCCCAGCAAAATCTTCATTTTCGATCTCGTCTCCGAAATCCTCAGAAAGGACAATCTCGTCATCATACTGCAGATCTGTATTCAGACGTACAGAGCGATAACGTTTCATGCCGGTTCCGGCAGGGATTAACTGACCGATCAGCACGTTTTCTTTGAGGCCGATGAGTGGATCCACCTTTCCGTTGATGGCAGCCTCTGTCAACACCTTTGTCGTTTCCTGGAAAGAAGCTGCCGACAGGAACGAATTGGTCGCCAGGGAAGCCTTTGTGATACCGAGGAGAATCCGTTTTCCCTCCGCAGGCTGCTTTCCCTCTGCAGTCAGCTCCTCATTCATATCGTCAAAGTCCAGTACCTCCATAGAAGTGCCCGGAAGCACGTCGCTGTCCCCGCTGCTTTCCACGCGGATTTTCTTAAGCATCTGACGGACAATCACCTCCACATGCTTGTCGTTGATCTCCACACCCTGCAGGCGATATACTCTCTGAACCTCCTGGATCATATAATCCTGTACTGCGCGTACACCCTTGATCTTCAAAATATCGTGGGGATTCACGCTTCCTTCCGTCAGCTCGTCGCCAACCTCCAGCACCTGTCCGTCCTGAACCTTAATTCTGGAACCATAAGGAATCAAGTAAGCCTTGGAATTCCCTGTTTCATTATCGGTGACAATGATTTCCCTCTTCTTCTTTGTATCCTTAATTGTCACCACGCCGCCGAATTCTGCAATAATGGCCAGCCCCTTAGGCTTTCTCGCCTCAAAAAGCTCCTCCACACGGGGAAGACCCTGTGTGATATCGTTTCCGGCCACGCCGCCCGTATGGAAGGTTCTCATGGTAAGCTGCGTACCGGGTTCACCGATGGACTGGGCGGCAATGATTCCCACTGCTTCGCCTACCTGCACCGGCCGGCCGGTGGCCATATTGGCGCCATAACATTTCGCACAGACACCCAGATGGGATTTGCAAGTCAGGATAGTACGGATTTTCACGGAATTTCTTCCCTGCTTTTCCAAGATCTTCACAACTGCCGCTGCAATTCCCGGTGTACACATATTATTTTCTTCCACGATCACTTCTCCCGTATCAGGATCAGTGATGGTTTCCGCAATATATCTTCCGGTCAGACGCTCTTCCAGGCTCTCGATTACCTCTCTGCCATCTGTGAACGCACGGATTTCCATATAAGGAATCGCTTTCCCTTCACAACAGTCTATATCCCTGATGATCAAATCCTGGGATACATCCACCAGACGCCTTGTCAAGTATCCAGAGTCCGCCGTACGCAAAGCCGTATCAGACAATCCCTTTCTTGCGCCATGGGCAGAAATAAAGTACTCCAGTACATCCAGGCCCTCACGGAAATTGGACTTAATGGGCAGTTCAATGGTACGGCCTGTGGTATCCGCCATCAGGCCGCGCATACCGGCCAGCTGCTTGATCTGTTTATCGGAACCACGGGCCCCGGAATCTGCCATCATATAAATATTGTTATACTTATCCAGGCCGGAAAGCAGGTCATGGGTCAGCACATCGTCCGTATTCTTCCATGTCTCGATAACTTCTTTATAGCGCTCTTCCTCAGTAATGAGGCCTCTGCGGAAGTTTTTTGCAATTCTATCCACCGTAGCCTGGGCATCTGCAATCAGCTTCTTCTTTGTGGCCGGCACCGTCATATCGGAAATCGACACGGTCATGGCTGCCCTTGTGGAATACTTATACCCCATCGCCTTGATGGCATCCAGCGTCTCCGCAGTCTTGATGGGGCCATGGTTATTGATAACCTTTTCAAGAATCTGTTTCAATCCCTTCTTCCCCACATGGAAGTCGATCTCCAGCTTCAGTTCATTTTCAGGGACACTCCTGTCCACAAACCCCAGATCCTGGGGAATGATCTCATTGAAGAGGAAACGTCCCACTGTGGATTCCACAATACCGTCCTTTATGGTTCCGTCCTCCATCTTCTTTGACATACGGACCTTCACACGGGAATGCAAGGTGACGGCTTTATTTTCATAGGCCAGGATGGCCTCGTCCACACTCTTGAAAATCATGCCCTCGCCCTCGGAACCAGGACGCTCCTGGGTCAGATAATAAATTCCCAGCACCATATCCTGAGACGGCACAGCCACAGGGCCGCCGTCGGAAGGCTTCAGCAAGTTGTTGGGTGAAAGCAGCATAAAGCGACATTCTGCCTGGGCTTCCACGGAAAGAGGCAGATGCACTGCCATCTGGTCGCCGTCAAAGTCGGCATTAAAAGCCGTACATACAAGGGGATGCAGCTTGATGGCCTTGCCTTCCACCAAAATCGGCTCAAAAGCCTGGATCCCAAGCCTGTGGAGCGTAGGGGCGCGGTTCAGCATCACCGGATGCTCCTTGATCACGTCCTCCAGGACATCCCACACTTCCGGCTGAAGCCGCTCCACCATCTTTTTCGCGCTTTTTATATTGTGGGTGGTTCCATTTGCCACCAGTTCCTTCATTACAAAAGGCTTAAAAAGCTCAATGGCCATCTCCTTTGGCAGGCCGCACTGGTAAATCTTAAGCTCCGGCCCCACCACAATAACCGAACGTCCGGAATAGTCCACACGTTTTCCCAACAGATTCTGGCGGAAACGTCCCTGTTTCCCCTTCAGCATATCGGAAAGGGATTTGAGCGGACGGTTTCCAGGCCCTGTCACAGGACGGCCCCTTCTTCCATTGTCAATTAACGCATCCACAGCTTCCTGCAGCATACGTTTTTCATTGCGTACGATGATATCCGGCGCCCCCAGCTCCAAAAGCCTTGCGAGGCGGTTATTTCTGTTGATAATCCTTCTGTAGAGGTCATTCAGGTCAGAAGTGGCAAACCGGCCGCCGTCCAGCTGGACCATGGGGCGTAAATCCGGCGGGATCACCGGAATCACATCCATGATCATCCACTCCGGCTTATTTCCCGAAGCGCGGAATGCTTCGACCACTTCCAAACGTTTGATGATCCTGGCCCTCTTCTGGCCGCTGGACTCTTTCAGTCCCTTTCTGAGTTCCGCGGAATCCTTTTCCAGGTCAATGGCCATGAGAAGCTCCTGAACAGCCTCAGCTCCCATACCTACCCGGAAGGCATTTCCCCATTTATCATATGCTTCTCTGTATTCTTTCTCAGAAAGCACCTGTTTGTACTGTAAATCGGTGTCGCCTTTCTCCAAAACAATGTAGGATGCAAAATACAATACCTTTTCCAGCGTTCTGGGAGACAGGTCAAGAATCAGCCCCATACGGCTGGGAATCCCCTTAAAATACCAGATATGGGACACAGGCGCTGCCAGGGCGATATGGCCCATACGCTCTCTACGCACACTGGCTTTTGTAACTTCTACACCGCACCGGTCACAGATGACTCCTTTGTACCTGATTTTTTTATATTTACCACAGTGACACTCCCAGTCTTTACTGGGCCCGAAAATACGCTCACAGAATAAGCCGTCCTTCTCCGGTTTTAATGTTCTGTAATTGATAGTCTCAGGCTTTTTTACCTCACCTTTGGACCATTCCAGAATCTTCTCCGGAGATGCCAGGCCGATTTTGATTGCGTCAAACGAAAGCGGCTGATATGTTTCATTCGTTGCTTCAGGCATGAGTGATTCTCCCTTCTATCTATATCCATAAATTTCGGTCTTACTGTTCAATATCGTCTCCGAAATCTTCGTCGGACTCCTCCGTGTAGTCATCCGTTTCCGGCTCTTCCACGTTTATCAGCTCGCCGTCCTCAAACTCCTGCTTCTGATATCCCATGGAGCCGTAGGATTCCTCATAATCATTGAATACCCTGTCACTGTTTAAAAGCGCATTGATATCCGTATTTCCATAATCAGTACTTTCTGTAATCTCCACTTCCGTATTGTCATCACGCAGAAGGCGCACATCAAGGCCCAGGGACTGAAGTTCCTTAAGAAGCACTTTGAAAGACTCAGGGACACTGGGTTCAGGGATATTTTCACCCTTGATAATCGCTTCATAAGTCTTCACACGGCCCACCACATCATCCGATTTCACTGTCAAAATCTCCTGCAGTGTATAGGCAGCGCCGTAAGCTTCCAGGGCCCACACTTCCATTTCCCCAAACCTCTGGCCCCCGAACTGGGCTTTTCCACCCAGAGGCTGCTGCGTCACCAGGGAATAAGGGCCTGTGGAACGTGCATGGATCTTGTCGTCCACCAGGTGGTGCAGCTTCAGGTAGTGCATATGGCCAATGGTGACAGGGCTGTCAAAGTATTCGCCGGTCCGTCCATCGCGGAGCCTTACCTTGCCATCCCGCTGAATGGGAACCCCTTTCCACAACTCTCTATGCGCCTTATTTTCATCCAGGAAACTCAAGACTTCCGGCCGCAGGGCATCCTTATATTTTTTCACAAATTCTTCCCACTCCAGATTAACATAATCATTTGCCAAGTCCAGAGTATCCATGATATCGTCCTCATTGGCCCCGTCAAACACCGGAGTGGACACGTTAAAGCCCAGCGCTTTCGCCGCCAGGGAAAGATGAATCTCCAGAACCTGCCCGATATTCATACGGGAAGGCACACCCAAAGGATTCAACACAATATCCAAAGGACGTCCATTGGGAAGGAACGGCATATCTTCTACGGGAAGCACACGGGAAACAACACCCTTGTTTCCATGGCGGCCTGCCATCTTGTCACCCACGGAAATCTTCCTCTTCTGGGCAATATAAATTCGGACCGTTTCATTGACGCCAGGAGAAAGCTCATCGCCATTCTCCCTGGTAAATACTTTGGCATCCACTACGATACCGTAAGCGCCGTGGGGCACTTTGAGGGAAGTGTCGCGGACCTCTCTGGCTTTCTCGCCGAAAATAGCCCTAAGGAGCCGCTCTTCTGCCGTCAGCTCCGTCTCTCCCTTTGGCGTCACTTTACCCACCAGGATATCCCCTGCACGGACCTCTGCGCCAATGCGGATAATTCCCCGCTCATCCAAATCCTTTAAAGCATCTTCGCCTACACCGGGGACATCCCTTGTGATTTCCTCCGGCCCCAGCTTTGTATCTCTTGCTTCTGCCTCATATTCTTCAATATGGACAGAGGTGTAAACATCATCCTGCACCAGGCGCTCGCTTAAGAGAACCGCATCCTCATAATTGTAGCCTTCCCAGGTCATAAACCCGATCAAAGGATTCTTTCCCAAAGCAATCTCACCGTTTCTGGTGGACGGCCCGTCGGCAATGACCTCTCCGGCCAAAACCTTATCCCCTTTGGATACAATGGGTTTCTGATTGTAACAGTTACTCTGATTGCTTCTGGAGAACTTGGTCAGATGGTAAACATCCCTTCCTCCGTTCTCGTTGCGGATCACAATCTCATTGGAGGCAGAACGCTCTACCACACCGGCATTTCTTGCCACCACGCAGACACCGGAGTCAACAGCTTCCTTGCCTTCCATCCCGGTCCCCACTACGGGAGCCTCGGTGGAAAGAAGAGGCACTGCCTGTCTTTGCATGTTTGAACCCATCAAGGCGCGGTTGGCGTCGTCGTTCTCCAAAAACGGAATCATGGCTGTCGCCGCCGAAAACACCATCTTAGGAGAAACGTCCATCAAATCAATTTTTTTCTTTTCAAATTCGGAAGTTTCTTCACGGAAACGGCCGGATACATTGTTTCTTACAAAATGCCCTTCAGCATCCAAGGCTTCGTTGGCCTGGGCAACGATATAATTATCCTCTTCATCGGCCGTCAGATACACCACCTCATCGGTGACAATAGGATTCTTGGGATCTGTCGTCTTATCCACCAGGCGGTAAGGCGCTTCCACAAAACCATACTGGTTCACTCTGGCATAAGTCGCCAGAGAATTAATCAGACCGATATTGGGACCTTCCGGCGTCTCAATGGGGCACATTCTTCCGTAATGGGAATAATGCACGTCACGAACCTCAAAACCTGCCCTCTCCCTGGAAAGGCCGCCGGGGCCTAAAGCCGACAGACGCCTTTTATGGGTCAATTCTGCCAGGGGGTTATTCTGATCCATGAACTGGGACAGCTGGGAGCTTCCAAAAAACTCCTTCACTGCCGCTGTCACCGGCTTGATATTAATTAAGGACTGGGGGGTAATCCCCTCAATATCCTGAGTCGTCATCCGCTCCCGTACAACTCTCTCCATTCGGGAAAGGCCGATACGGTACTGATTTTGAAGAAGCTCTCCTACGGCACGAATCCGACGATTGCCAAGGTGGTCAATATCGTCATCGTTTCCGATTCCCTCCTCCAGATGAATGTTATAATTAATAGAAGCGATAATGTCTTCTCTGGTGATATGTTTGGGAATCAAGTCATGCACATGTTTATGGATTGCTTCCTTGAGGTCTTCCAATGAAGCATCGGCATATTCTTCCAGTATAGACTTAAGCTCCGGGTAGAATACTGATTCTGTAATCCCTGCTTCCCGCGGCTCAAAATCCACATATTTGGAAAGATCCACCATCAAATTGGAAAGTACTTTCACCTTCCGGTTTTCCGCTTCTATAAAGACATAAGGCACTGCTGCATCCTGAATCTCCACAGCCAGTGTCTTGGAGACTTTTGTTCCGGCCTCCGCCAGGATTTCCCCTGTCTCCGCATTTACCACATCCTCTGCCAGGACATGGCCTGCAATCCTGTTTTTAAAATGAAGCTTTTTGTTGAACTTATAACGTCCCACCTTCGCCAGGTCATATCTTCTGGGGTCAAAAAACATGCTGTTCAACAAGCTCTCTGCACTGTCCACAGAAAGCGGCTCACCGGGACGTATTTTTTTGTACAGCTCCAAAAGGCCACTCTCATAATTGTCCGAAGTGTCCTTCATAATACTTGCTTCTATTTTCGGCTCATCGCCAAAAAGCTCACGGATTTCCGCGTTGGTCCCAATCCCCAGCGCACGGACCAAAACTGTGACAGGCACTTTTCTCGTCCTGTCCACACGGGCAAAAAACACGTCATTGGAATCCGTCTCGTATTCCAGCCAGGCCCCTCTGTTGGGAATCACCGTACAGGAATAAAGCCTCTTTCCCACCTTATCATGGGCAATTCCATAATAAATGCCGGGAGAACGGACAAGCTGACTTACAATGACACGCTCCGCGCCGTTGATCACAAAAGAACCTGTATCGGTCATAAGAGGCAGGTCGCCCATAAAAATTTCATGCTCGCTGATTTCATCTGTTTCCTTGTTGATCAAACGTACACGCACCTTCAGCGGCGCCGCATATGTCGCATCCCGTTCCTTACATTCTTCAATCGTATATTTTATATCATTTTTACATAAGGTAAAATCAGCAAACTCAAGGCTTAAATGACCGCCAAAGTCCGCGATAGGAGAGATGTCCTCAAAAACTTCCTTCAGGCCTTCATTAAGAAACCACTGATAGGAGTCCTTCTGGATTTCAATCAGGTTAGGCATCTCAAGGACTTCTTTCTGCCTTGAATAACTCATTCTGATGCCTTTCCCAGCTTTCGCCGGGCGTATTCTGCAATTTTCCATTGACCTTTCACCCCTGTTTTCTTTATAATCAACTACGAGTCATCCGCATGTCATCATGGTTAACCCCCGATTGACAAACGCATACCTAAAGGAAAACCATGCTGCCCGCACCAAAATCCATTTTTCCTAATTCTGTATGCTCTTGTCAATCGAGGATTAGGGCACATGAAACCACAATAGTGCACATTCCATCTTATCATCTTGAAGTCAAGCTGTCAATTCATTTTTTTCTTATAATTGCCATTTTTTACATGTTTTATACGTTTTCTTCTTCTTATAAGCTTGCAACTTGTCCTAAATAATGGTATAATGCAAAATACGCGAAAAAATTTCAGGAGGTACCCCCGATGCCTTTGTGGTTAAAAATTGTAATCATCATTCTGGTGATTCTCATTGCAGCCATGGTTGCCCTCTATATCCTGGGCACAAAAATGCAAAAAAAACAGGCGCAGCAGCAGTCTATGATGGAAGCCATGGCCCAGACTGTATCTATGTTGGTTATCGACAAAAAGCATATGAAATTAAGGGACGCCGGACTTCCCAAAATGGTGTACGAACAAACGCCAAAGTACCTGCGGCGGGCAAAAGTCCCCATCGTCAAAGCAAAGGTCGGCCCCAAAATTATGACTCTGATGTGTGACGAAAAGGCTTTTGCCGTTTTACCCCTCAAGCAGGAAGCCAAGGTAGTCATCAGTGGTATTTACATCACCAGTGTCAAAAGTGTACGCGGCTCCAGCGTGGCGCCCCCTCCCAAAAAGAAAAAACGCTTCAGCTTTAAAAAAGAAAAAACAGAAAGCAATGGAAAGCCTGCAAACACAGGCAGCAAGAAGCAAAAATAAAAATCCTGAAATAAAAACCCGCCTGTTTCATCAGCAGGCGGGTTTTTATTGGCTATACTGTTTTCATTCCTCTTCCGCCTGCTTCATCAACAGACAAGTTTTGCTGTGGGGGCATGTGCCATAGGCACAGTCCACATGGGTAAGACAACGTTTCCCATCTCTTTTCTCAAACTCGCAAAATACGGTGCGGGTTTCATTGAGGGTTTTGCAAAAACCGCTATACATTTCCTCAACCAATTCTCCTTCTGCCTGTCTTTCTTCCAAAGATCATCACTCCCCCTTATCCTGCTTTTTTTCTCTCACTCTTCTTTGGCCCAGCCGTAAGAGCATTTCACCGCTTTGCTCCAGCCCTTTGTCTTCACCAGCCGCTCCTCTTCCGATATTTCCGGTTTAAATATCCTGTCAATCTCCCAATTATCCCGTATCGCAGAAACATCGGACCAATAACCCACCGCCAGCCCTGCCAGATAGGCGGCGCCCATGGCTGTCGTCTCCACGCAGCGGGGCCTGTGGACAGGTATATTGCTGATATCTGTCTGCATCTGCATCAAAAGATTGTTGGCGCTGGCCCCGCCGTCCACTTTAAGCGCACTAAGCTCCATACCGGAATCCGCCCTCATGGCTTCCAGGACGTCATTGACCTGATAACATATGGACTCCAGCGTTGCCCGGATAATATGATATTTATTGATCCCCCGGGTCAGCCCCACTATCGTCCCTCTGGCATACTGATCCCAATAGGGCGCCCCCAGCCCTGTAAAGGCAGGCACCACATAACAGCCGCCCGTATCCTCCACTTTTTTCGCCATGTACTCCGAATCCATTGCCGAATCAATAAAACGCAGTTCGTCGCGGAGCCACTGAATCGCTGCTCCCGCCACAAAAACGGAACCCTCCAGGGCATATGTCACTTTTCCCTTTAATCCCCATGCAATCGTAGTCACCAGGCCGTTTCCCGAATAAATCGGTTTCTCTCCCGTATTCATCAGCAGAAAGCCACCTGTTCCATAGGTATTTTTCACCTCTCCTGCCTGAAAGCAAGTTTGTCCGAAAAGAGCCGCCTGCTGATCCCCGGCAGCCCCTCCGATGGGAATCGGACCTCCGAAAAACTGAGGATCACATTCCCCATAGACAAAACTGGAAGGTTTTACTTCCGGAAGCATACTCCGCGGAATCTCAAGTTCTGCCAAAATTTCATCGTCCCAGTCGAGAGTGCGGATATTAAATAACATGGTACGGGATGCATTGGAATAGTCTGTCACATGGATTTTTCCTTTGGTAAGCTTCCAGATGAGCCATGTCTCCACGGTTCCAAAAAGCAGTTCTCCACGTTTTGCCCGCTCCCTAGCCCCCTCCACATGATCCAAAATCCATTTGATCTTTGTGGCAGAAAAATAAGCATCGATCACCAGGCCTGTTTTCTCCCGGTATGTTTCCACCAAGCCTTTCGCCTTTAACCCATCACTATATTCTGCTGTCCGCCGGCATTGCCACACAATAGCGTGATAAATCGGTTCACCCGTGATTTTGTCCCATATAATCGCTGTCTCCCGCTGATTGGTAATGCCAATGGCCGCAATATCCGCCGCCGTTACATTGAGGTTTTCCATGGCTTTTAATGCAACCTCAAGCTGAGTTGACCATATTTCCTCCGCATCATGCTCCACCCAGCCAGGCTTCGGAAAATACTGGGTAAATTCCTTTTGAGCAACGCTGCACATTTCCCCCTTCTCATTAAACAAGATGCAGCGGTTGCTGGTTGTTCCAGAATCCAACGCCATTACATACTTTGACATCATACCCTCCTTCTTCTTTCTGTTTTGCTTACATTTCCCATACAGCCGGATTGGTGGTGGACACCGAAATTGCCCCGGCTGAAAGCGCCTCTATAACATCCTCTTTATCAGAAATCAGGCCTCCGGCAATCACCGGGATTTTCACATTTCCCCGCACCTTTTGTATGATCTTCGGCATAACTCCGGGAAGCATCTCCAACATATCCGGCCCTGCCGCGGCCGTCTGCCGCGCCACATTTCTAAAAGACATGGAATCCAGGACAAACACCCTGAGAACTGTATAAAGCCCCCATTCCCGCGCCTTTTTTATTAAAGCCGGCTTTGTGGAAATGATTCCGTCCGCAGCTGTATGGGATCGGATAAATTCTGCCACGATTTCTTTTCCGCTCAAGCCTTCTATCAAATCCACATGAACCAATACCGTTTTTCCTGCCTCTTTCAGCCTCCCTACGACCTGGCCGATGCTGCACACATTTCCATACAGGACAAAAATAACCCGAATCTCCTGGTTCCTGCAGCAGGCCGCCAGGCCCTCTTCATCCTTCACGGCAGCAATTACCGGATTGCTTTCCAGCTGTTTATAAAAATCGGTATTCATAAAGAAACCTCCCCTAGTCATCCGTCCCAAACTTTTTGTGTATTGGAAACTAAGTTCCCCATATAATAAAAAGAGTATAGAAACAACCAATAACATCTCTGTTATCTTTTCTACGCTCTCCTCATCTCAGCATATATGGATCTATTTAAGTTTAGCATACGACATGCTTTTTTTCAATACATGCCGGAAAATCCGGCGGGATTTAAAAATCCCGCCGTCTGTCCTATGACTCTTATTATTATACAAGCTTGCTGCGCAGGAACGCCGCGCCGTCTTTTGCATAACCCACCATTGTCGCAATGTCCGCGCCATGGCTCATGTCGCGCCAGCAGCAAATCGTAGTTGCGCCCATCTTCATAAAGGGTTCCATAATAATATAACCTTCATAACCACTTTCCTTAACCGCTCCCATGATTGAATCCCAATTCAGATTGGTCTTGCCCTCAAAACCGGGAACACGGCGGTTGGATTCGCCTACATGGATATGGCCAAGACGTCCCCTGGACTGCGCCAACTTAATCGCATCCTCAATATTGTCCTCTTCAATATTCATATGGAAAGTGTCAAGCAAAAGTTTCGCCCTGGGAGAACCAAGATCTTCGCAGAACTGGACGCCTTCTGCAGCCGTATTTAACAGGAACTGCTCAAAACGGTTTACGATTTCAAAACAGTAATCAACGCCGCAGTCCTCTGCAGTTTTAATGATCTCACGCATACTCTCAAGGCTTAAGTCGCGTACATGAGCCTTAAAATCAGGTGTACAGGTTGCCACTTCAGGATGACGAAGCCACTCAGAATAATTGATGCCGCTCCAGCGGTCAGCCCCCAGCTCATACATCGCCTGGAGAATTCTCTTGGCCCTTTCAATACCGCGGCGTCTCACAGCAGGATCTTCCGCAGCAATATCATCATCCTTCGTAAAACCATCGTTGATTGTGACGATCATTCCCGCATCTGCCGCCGCTTTCTTAAATTCAAGGCGTTCTGCACTTGTCATGGCCACAATCTCTGCCGTGCCAATCTCCATAACTTCACAATTTGCCTGTTTTGCCAGTTCCATCCATTTATATACACCTGCATCAACCATTTCTGTATCGAGCCAGTATGCGTTATGAAGTCCAATTTTGTTCATAGTCTGTTCTACCTCCTTATTTCATCTAAAAATTCCACATTCTTTTAGTTTTGTAGTTTTGCTTCAAACCGGAGAACCGCACCGCAATACAAAATCTCTTTTCAGTATGGTACATCTTCCCGGATACTTCCTAATGTAGCTCTTGCCCGCATATGCGGGCAAGAGTATAACAAATTATGATTACATAGAATTCATGAATGTCATGATTATCTGAATTTCAGATAGAATAATATTTCAATAAAAATTACTGGTCAAATGCAGCGTATTCATCCACATTGCTGGAATCAATCCACTGAACGGGAACGTAGATCGTCTGTTCCTGATCATAGGTACCTGCAAGAAGCTGAAGACCTGCCACAACGCCGTCATAACCAAGAGCGTTCGGGAACTGAGCTGCTGTACCATACATCTGGCCACCCTGGATCAGCTGCTTAGCAACAGCGTTTCCATCAATTCCTGTTATAACAATATCAGTGTTGCCGGATTCTGCAAGAGCAGCCTGAGCGCCCTGTGCAGGAGTATCGGAGAATGTCCAGATACCGTTGATTTCAGCGCCATATACCTGATACAGTTCGTTCATCTTCTGCTGAGCCTTGTCTACATTAACGTTGGGGATATCGCCTTCGCCTTCAGCGATGATCTTGATATCAGGCCAATTCTTAAGCTCTTCCATAGCGCCCTGCTCGCGAATTGCAGCGTTGGGGTTTGTAGAGTCTGTCAGGATAAGGACATTGCCTTTGCCGCCCAGTTTCTCACAAAGCTTCTCCATCTGCATACGTCCAGCTTCCTCGTTGGCGGAAACGATAACGGCGTCACACTTCTCACTACCATCACAAGGAGCATCCACAATCAGAGTCTTAACATTTGATTCAACAAGCAGATCAAATGCAGGCACGGAACTCTTAGGATCCATAGCTACGAAAACAACAACATCGAATCCATTATCAATTACGTACTGTGCATTCTCCAGCTCTTTTGCAAGATCACTGTTATCGTCCAGAACCTGAGCTTCGATGTTGTAATCAACCATTGCCTGAGCCTCTTCCACAGCAGACATAAATCCACTCTCGATGGAAGCATAGAAAAGCTCACTTCTCTGTTTTACGATCAGAGCAATCTTCACGTCTTTTCCAACCTGGATGAGATCTTCCTTCAGTTCCATCTTAGCTTCGTCAACAAAGCTGGAGCCTGCCGCTTCACTCTCTGCGGGAGCCTCAGTCTCCTTAGGAGCTTCTGTCTCCTTGGGAGCTTCTGTTTCCTTGGGAGCCTCAGTTTCCTTGGGAGCTTCTGTCTCCTTGGGAGCAGCCGTAGTATCTTTTTTGTCATCGCCGCCGCAGGCAGCAAGGCCGGATACCACCAGCACCATCGCAAGAAGCAATGCTAATAATCTTGATTTCTTCATTTCTTTCCTCCAAATTTCTTCCATTTAGCTAAGTCTTTCTATGTAATCATTGTGAAACTAGCGTTTTCAGGTAAAGCCTTTCTTAAATCTCTGTTTATGCCGCTGCTTTCTTCTTTCCAATCTTGATCTTGCCTTTGATGGAATCGTAGTAAACGGCCAGCAGGATCAAAATACCTTTTACAACCATCTGCCAGTAGCTGTCGATCTTCAGATGAGTCATACCGGAGTTCAGTACGCCGATGATACAAGCGCCGAGGAAAGAACCAAAAATGGTTCCGTAACCACCACTGAATGCGGTACCGCCGATAACGGCAGCTGCAATAGCGTCAGTACTGTATTCCTCACCGATCTTAGGCTGTCCGGAACTTAAACGGGAAGCCATGATCACGCCGGAAAGACCGGCCAGCAGACCCATGATGGTATAAGCTGCAATCGAAACCTTCGCATAAGAAATACCAGAATGTTTTGCAGCCTCCATATTGCCGCCTACCGCATACATATGACGGCCAAGGCGGGTCCGGCCCAGGATCAGGCCCACAATAACCAGCGATATAACCATGATATAGAAGATAACCGGCATACCGAGGAAACTGCTTTTACCAATCGCATTAAAAGTATCATTTGTAGAAACAATGGGAGCGCCGCCAGTGAAAATATAACCTGCGCCGCGGATTGCCTGCTGGGTGGCAAGGGTAATAATGAAGGGCGGCAGCATGGTGACGGCACGGATTCCACCATTGATGGCCCCGATCAGTCCGCCGATTAAAATGGCAACCAGAACGGCAATCCATACGTTCCATCCGAGGGCCGTATTCAAAACGACTGCAATTACGCTGGTGGCCGCGACGGTTGAACCAATAGACAAGTCAATACAACCGATGATAATAACGCAGGTAATACCAGCAGCCAAAAGTGAATTTACACAAATATTTCTCAACACGGAAACTAAATTGTCCGTTGTCATAAAAGCTTTTGTCGTGAGCCAGAGGACAACCATCATCAAAACCAGGATGGTCAGGGGCCCTGCATATTGCTTAATGCTTTTCACAAAACCTGATGTATTCTTTTTATTCTCCATTTTATTCCCCTCCTGTGGCATAGCGCATAATTTTAACCTGAGTGAATTCTTCTTCCGCACCATCTAAAACGGCCGCAATCTCTCCTTCGTGCATAACTACAACACGGCTTGACATATTGATGATTTCCGGAAGATCACTGGAAATGAACATAATCGAAACGCCTTCGCTGGCAAGCTTCCTCATCAGCTGGTAAATCTCATGCTTGGCGCCCACGTCGATACCTCTGGTAGGCTCGTCCAAAATCAGGATCTTCGGTTCAGAAGCCAGCCATTTGGAAATAACAACCTTCTGCTGATTGCCGCCGGAAAGATTTCCACAGGCCTGCTCCGGCCCGGAGGTTTTTATAGAAAGCTTCTTCCGGTATTCTTCAATGATCTCATTTTCTTTTTTCTTATTTACACGGATTCCTTTAATAAATTTCTTAAGTACCGTAATCGTAAGATTGGTCCCTACACTATGTCCCAGGACCAGGCCGCATCCACGCCTGTCCTCCGGCACCATACCGATTCCGGCATCAATGGCGTCCTGCACAGTTTTAAAGGAAACTGGCTCGCCAAAGAGTGTCATGGTCCCTGACTCAAGCTTATCAAGGGCGAAAATAGCCCGCATAAGCTCTGTCCTTCCGGCGCCAACCAACCCGGAAAATCCAAGGATTTCGCCGCGTCTCAGCTGGAGCGAACAGTTTTTCAGCTTTTCATTGGTGAAATTCTGTATATCCAGAACCACTTCGCCGCCCTCTGCCCTCTCGCCTTCATAGACCTCGGCTATGGCGCGTCCAACCATCATTTCAATGATCTGATCCTCTGTAGTCTCTGCCACATTCAGCGTATCAATATAAGTACCGTCACGCATAATCGTGATACGGTCGCCGATTTCAAAGGTTTCATTCATACGGTGGGAGATGTAAATAATCCCTGTCCCTGCAGCCTTTAAATTCGCGACAATTTTGAACAGCTCCACAATCTCCACCTCAGTCAGCGATGAAGTCGGCTCGTCCATAATCACGATTTTAGCATTGTGGGAAACCGCACCCGCGATCTCAACCATCTGCTGCTGTGCAATCGACAAATCCCCTACTTTTGTATGGGCATTCAAATTCAGATTCATATCATCCAGAATCTGCTGTGCCTGCTGGTACATCTGTTTAAAATTCACAAAGCCATATGTACCCATTTCCTCTCCGCGGAAAATATTTTCTGCAATCGTCATATTTTCACACATGGACAGTTCCTGGTGGATCATGGAAACACCCAATTCCCTTGCATGCAGCGGGGAATCAACCACCACTTGCCGGCCATCAATCTCAACAGTCCCCTCGTCTGCTTTATACAAACCGTCGAGAATCTTCATCAACGTGGATTTTCCAGCGCCGTTTTCTCCCATAAGTATGTGAACTTCGCCTTTGCGTAAGTTGAAGCTTACATTTTTCAGGGCATGTACACCGCCAAACCTCTTGTCGATGTTTGACATTACTAATACATTTTCATTTGCCACTGCTACACCTCCGTTTTACTATTTTATCCGGATCACTCATGAGCTTTTAGACCCCTTTATTATTTCACTTTTAATATCTTATATTATTTTGGGTAACTTGTCAATTATATCTTTATTTCCCTCTATTCTTTTGAGCAAAAAGACGGTAATTATGTCAAAAAAACTACGATGTGCAAAAATTTTGTGGTTTAAACTCTAATGATTCTGAAATTCACCATTTTGTGTTTGATAATTGTGGCTAAAAAAAAATTAATATATTTTATAGAGATTTATACATTTTATTCGTCTTTCCACTTTCTATTGCATAATACTTTACAATATATTGCATTAGAAAAATGCTTTTTTCATCACTTGACAGATTATTCTTTCAATGATATAATAAATAAAACTTTATAAAATATGAGAGCGAGAGAAGCAATGTAAAAAGAAACACCATAGGTGTTTGTTTACGTTGCTTTTTACTTTATAGGAAATTGCGTTCTATAAAGGAAAAACGCTCCGCAAATACTGTCACGTCAGGAGGTATAATCATGGAAAAAGATAGAAGGCCTTATGTGCCATGGAAATTGGCAGATGACTTTATGACTGCTGTTTTTGTAAAACTGGGGCTTCCTGAAAACGATGCCCGCCTCTGTTCCGATGTTCTACTGGAAAGTGACCGCCGCGGCATCGAAAGCCACGGCTGCAACCGTTTTAAACCAATTTATGTGGATCGTATCCAGGCAGGTATCCTAAATCCTGTCACAAAAATTGACGTTTTAAAGGAAACTCCCACCACCGCTGTTCTGGATGCCAACGATGGCATGGGCATGGTAGCCGGCAAAAGGGCCATGGACATGTGCATTGAAAAAGCTCATAAATGCGGTATGGGTATGGTCGCAGTACGCAATTCTTCTCATTACGGCATCGCTGGATATTGGGCAGGCCTGGCAACGAAAGAAAATATGATAGGCATTACCGGCACCAATGCACGCCCTTCTATTGCCCCCACTTTTGGTGTGGAAAACATGTTGGGAACCAACCCTCTGACTTTCGGCTTTCCCACAGACGAACCTTTCCCTTTCATGTTGGATTGTGCGACTTCGATTATCCAAAATGGGAAAATTGAATATTACGCGCGTATTGGCCATGACATTCCGGCAGGTATGGTAATCCGAAGAGATGGTACGGAACTGACCGACAGCGCCCAGATTTTAAAGGACATCCGAAGCCAAAAAGCCGCCCTGGCGCCTCTGGGCGGCCTGGGAGAAGTCCTGGCAGGATACAAAGGATATGGTTATGCCACTGTTGTAGAAATCCTTTCCGCTGCCCTCCAATCTGGTCTTTTCCTAAAAGCGCTGGACGGAAAAGATGAAAATGGAAAAATCCGGCCTTATCATCTGGGCCACTTCTTTGTCGCCATTGATACAGAAGCATTTCTGGGTGCAGAATCTTTCAAAAAAACCTGCGGCAATATTCTCCGGGAACTGCGCACTTCTGAAAAGGCGCCTGGCCAGTCCCGTATTTACACGGCGGGAGAAAAAGAATATGAAGTATGGCTGCAGCGTAAAGACAAAGGCGTCCCCATCACGCCAGCTGTACAAAAGGAATTTGTCCAAATGCGAAATGACTTCCATTTGACACAGTTCCACTTCCCTTTTGAGCCTTAAATATTGCCTTTTAAAGCGAAGCAAAAAATCCTGGAAATTTTAATTTCCAGGATTTTTTAAGGCGACAGCCGGATTTGAACCGGCGATAGAGGTGTTGCAGACCTTTGCCTTACCACTTGGCTATGTCGCCGCATTAAATTACTGAATGACTCCAAGGGGATTTGAACCCCTGTTACCGCCGTGAAAGGGCGGTGTCTT
>CAOKOS010000005.1 GCA_948470255.1 uncultured Lachnotalea sp. | reverse complement strand
TCGGAAATCGTCAGGGGTTTTAAGAAAGTCTTCATGAAACACTGCTCCGGCAAGTTCTTTCTTATAGTCTATGCCGGGACAGCTTTCGCAGTGCTTTTACACTTTTTTATTTTTTTTGACAGGACAAAGACTATGGAGCTTCTTCCTTCCCAAAATCCTCTTTCATCAGATCCTCCAGCGTGATCCCAAAGAAAAATTCATGCACCATTTTATTAAACTGTTTCCACATCGGAAGTGTCCTGCATGTCGTTTCCCTGGTGCACGTTTGGAATCCGGAATCCAGACAGGCTACAACCGCCAGCGTCCCCTCTGTCAGTTCCAAAATTTCTCCCAGTGTATAGTCGGCAGGGCTGCGGGTCAGTTTATACCCTCCCCCTTTCCCGCTCATGCCCTCCAGCAATTTTTCTTTTACAAGTACACGGACAATAATCTCAAGGTACTTTTCAGAAATATCCTGCCTTTTTGCAATTTCTTTCAACGGCACATAGCCTTCTTTATTCTGTTTTGCCAAATCTGCCATGACCCGAAGGGCATATCTCCCTTTTGTAGAAATCATAATGTACCTCCCCCTGTGATTTTCCTATTATAACGCCTGTGCCATCTCCAGGCAAGGAGTCTCAGACGTATAGTTTTTCATGGATCAGTGGCGCTGCCATATAATATTTCATACGCCTATTGACATGGTAGGTAAGTAGGTGTAATATGGATTTACCTAATAACAATGTAACCAGATGGAAAAAACAAATTTCATATCAGTTCAGAAATCCTGTTTTTGCAATCAAGACAAAACACAAAAGAAAAGAGGTTATGACAATGAAGCCATACAAATTTGAAACCCTTCAATTACATGTGGGCCAGGAACAGCCGGATCCTGCTACAGATTCCAGGGCTGTCCCCATCTATCAGACTACTTCTTATGTATTTAAAAATTCATCCCATGCCGCTGCTCGTTTTGGCCTGGCGGATACCGGCAATATTTATGGCCGCCTGACCAATTCCACGCAGGATGCGCTGGAAAAGCGCCTGGCGGCCCTGGAAGGCGGAGTGGCAGCCCTCGCTGTGGCATCCGGCGCCGCCGCCATTACATATGCCATCACCGCCCTGGCTCCGGATGGAGGACATATTGTCTCTCAAAAAACCATTTACGGCGGAAGTTATAACCTTCTGGAGCATACACTTCCCCACTATGGCATCACCACAACTTTTGTGGATGCCCACAATCTTAATGAACTGGAAAACGCAATCCGGGATAACACCAGAGCTATTTATCTGGAAACCCTGGGCAATCCCAACAGCGACATTCCTGATATTGACGCCATCGCAGAAATTGCCCACCGCCATGGCCTTCCTCTTGTCATTGACAATACGTTCGGTACGCCCTATCTGATTCGTCCCATTGAACATGGAGCGGATATCGTAATCCATTCTGCAACCAAATTTATTGGCGGACACGGAACGACCCTCGGCGGCGTTATCATTGATTCTGGTAAATTCGACTGGAAAGTAGGCGGTAACTATCCGGCCATTGCAGATCCAAATCCCAGCTATCATGGGATATCTTTTGTGGATGCGGCCGGTCCTGCCGCATTTGCCACCTATATACGGGCAATTCTTCTCCGCGATACCGGCGCTACTATATCGCCTTTCAACGCCTTCCTCCTTTTACAAGGGGTGGAGACTCTCTCTCTGAGAGTGGAACGGCATGCAAAAAACACGGCAAAAGTCGTAGAATATCTGGCGAAACACCCTCTCGTGGAACGAGTCAACCACCCTTCCCTGGAAACACACCCGGATCACGCCCTTTACAAAAAATATTTTCCCCATGGAGGCGCTTCCATTTTTACCTTTGACATCAAAGGCGGGCAAATACAGGCTTATGCCTTTATCGACCACCTGAAACTTTTTTCCCTGCTGGCAAACGTGGCAGACGTCAAAAGCCTGGTGATCCACCCCGCGACGACCACCCATGCCCAGCTGGATCCCGAAACTCTTCTAAATCAGGGTATCCGCCCCAATACCATCCGTCTGTCCATCGGTACAGAACACATCGACGATATCATCGCAGATCTGGAACTTGGCTTTGCCGCAATATAATAAGATAAAAGGGGCTGTTACAAAATATAAAACATCCTTAAATCCAAATATTTGCAACAGTCCCTTTTATCTTAATCTCTCACTTTGATATGCACTTCCCTAAGCTGCTGCTCCGTCACCTCGCCAGGGGCGCCGCACATCAAATCCTGGGCCGTCCCGCTCATGGGGAAAGCAATCACTTCCCGGATATTTTCTTCGCCCCGCAGAAGCATAATAATCCTGTCCACGCCGGGAGCCATGCCCGCATGGGGCGGCGCGCCAAACTGAAATGCATGGTACAAGGCCCCAAATTTACTTTCCAGGATCTCTTTATCATATCCTGCGATTTCAAAGGCTTTCTCCATAATGTCCATATCGTGGTTACGTACTGCACCAGAAGAAAGTTCCACACCATTGCAGACAATGTCATACTGGTAAGCCAAAATATCCAGGGGATCTTTTGTAGTTAACGCTTCCAGGCCGCCCTGGGGCATGGAGAATGGATTGTGGGTAAAGCCAATCTTCTTCGTCTCCTCGTCCAGCTCATACATGGGGAAATCATTGATATAGCAGAACCTGTATGCGTTCTTTTCAATTAAATCCAAACGCGCCCCCAGCTCATTCCGGATCTGTCCTGCGTATTTGGAAGCCCGTTCCTCGTTGTCAGCAATGAAGAAAATCACATCGCCGCTTGTAAGCCCCGCCAGTTTTGCCAGTTCCTCCTTCATTTCCTCAGGAATAAACTTGTCAATGGGGCCTTTGTAGGACATATCTTCTTTTACTTCCAAATATCCAAGGCCGCCCATGCCGATGGACTGGGCAAATTTTAACAGCTTCTCATGGAACCCCTTGGACAGCGCCGCATGTACCTTGATGGCCCGCACAGTCTTTTTATGGAAAGGCTTAAACGTACACCTCTGGAAAAACTCCGTCACGTCAATGATACGTAAAGGATTGCGCAGATCCGGCTTATCCGTCCCGAACTCCGTCATGGCCTGCTTATAGCTGAACACAGGATAAGGCGCTTTTGTAATGGCATAACCCTCCGGGGCGAACTTTTTAAAGGTGCTGGTAAGCACTTCCTCACCTGCCCGGAATACATCTTCCTGGTCAGCAAAGCTCATCTCAAAGTCAAGCTGGTAAAATTCCCCCGGCGAACGGTCCGCACGGGCATCTTCATCCCGGAAGCAAGGCGCGATCTGGAAGTATTTGTCGAAACCGGAAGCCATCAAAAGCTGCTTATACTGCTGGGGCGCCTGGGGAAGTGCGTAAAATTTCCCTTTATATTTTCTGGAAGGCACGATGTAATCCCTGGCGCCTTCCGGGGAAGAGGCGCACAGGATGGGAGTCTGGATCTCCAAAAATCCCATCTCCGTCATTTTTTCCCTCAAAAAACTGATGACCTTTGACCGGAAAATGATGTTTTCTTTTACTTTATGGTTACGCAAATCCAGATAACGGTATTTTAAACGGACATCCTCGCGGATTTCCTTGGACATGGACACCTCAAAAGGCAGATCCCGGTACACTTTTCCCAGCACAGTAATCTTATGTGCCTCCAGCTCAATGGTTCCCGTGGGAATCTTGGGATTGTAGGTTTCCTCATCCCTGTGCTCCACCAAACCTTCCACAGAAATACATTCTTCTTTCCGGATTCCTTTTAACAACTCCGTATCCCTAAGCACCACCTGCATAACCCCGTACATATCGCGCAGGTCAATAAAAGATACGCCGCCGTGATCTCTGATGTTTTCCACCCATCCGGCGATCTTAAGCTCCTCTCCCACGTCGCCCTCACCCATCTGATTCATAGTCTTGCTGCGGTAAATATCTGACATTGCCTTTTTCTCCTTTCCCTGTATTAAAAAGATTACAAATACGCTTGCCTTCGGAAGTTTCCTATACGACAAAAAACTGCCCGCCCTCAAAATTTCTTTCAGGACGAACAGTCTTCACTCTCCGCGGTACCACCTGACTTACTGCCCAAAATGGCAGTCCCCTCATGGCTGTCAATTCACGCTTGACCCACGACGCACCTACTGCCTACTTCCCGCAGGGTTCAGATTGCAGCTCGGAAGTGTTATTCATACGAATTCATTCTACAGGGTTTCCACTGTCTCCTGCTCACTGGAAGCGATTATCCGCACTACTTGTCTTCGTCATCGCCTTTACTTATTTATACTACCGTATTTTATAATAGGAAACTTTTTTTGTCAATTCTAAAATCCCCGGAAATTCCCCTTTTTCACGGACTTTCTTTTCATTATGTGCTGCTTTTTACAGATTATACTGCCTTTCCAGATAAAATCTAAATCCCGGTTTCATCTGGAAGATAATAAACCTGAATCTTCCCTGTCAGCTCATTGACCGTAATCTGGGTATCCACACCAAAAATCCGGCCAATATTTTCTGCGGTGATCACTTCTTCCGGCGTCCCCGCCTGGATGATCTGCCCCTGATCCATTAGAAGGATCCTGTCACAGTACATTGCGGCAAGGTTCAGGTCATGGATGGAGGAAAAAACCGTCACATCCTGCTTTTTCAAAGTCTGCATAATTAAGTACTGAAAACGGACGTCCAAATGGTTGGTGGGTTCGTCCAGCACAATCAGGCGGCTCCCCTGGGTCAAAGCCCTGGCAAGGAGTACCCGCTGTTTTTCACCTCCCGAAAGGCTTAAATAAGAGCGGTGCTCGTAACCTGCAAGCCCCACTTCCCGAATAAAACGCAGACAGATTTCCCGGTCTTCTTTTTTCTCTCCCTCAAAAAATTTCCGATGGGAATACCTCCCATACATAACCATGTCCATGACTTCCAAATCAAATTCCACGCTGTTTTCCTGGGCCATGACAGCCATCTCCCTGGCCATTTCCCTGGGAGCCAGCCCGCAGACGTCCCGTCCGTCCACAAATACGGCACCCTTTTGGGGCTTGTAAGTTTTATAAATTGCCTTTAATAAAGTGGACTTCCCACAGCCATTGGGTCCCACCAGACCCACAAACTCCCCCTCTCTGATTTCCAGGGAAATATTTTTCAAAATAGTAGTCCCTTCAATCTGATAATCTAACTGTCTGACAGATAAACGCATATGTACCTCCTATCTGGCCTTACTGCTCCTTATCAGATACAAAAAGAACGGCGCCCCGATCAACGCGGAAATAATACCGATCGGCAGTTCTTCCGGAGCAATGACCACACGTGACACCATATCTGCCGCCATGGTAAAAAGGCCTCCCACCAAAATCACGGCCGGAATCAGCCGTTTATGTTTGGAGCCGACAATGGTTCTCACCATATGGGGAACCACCAGGCCGATGAAGCCGATCACTCCGCTCACGGAAACTACCACGCCTGTCAGGAGCGTGGACATTATGATAATGACCAATTTAATCCTGCCGGTATTGACACCCAGGTTTTCCGCCACGTCATCCCCCAAAAGCAAAACATCCAGATCTCTGGCAAAAAGCAGAATGACCACAATGGCCAAGGCAAAAACAACAGCCACATACCCTGTCTTCCCCCAGCTTGCCCCACTTAAGGAACCAACCATCCAATACTGGGCTGTCTTTGTTTTATCCGAACCCGTATGGAAACCGTAGATAAACAGATTTGTCAGGGCAGTAAACAAGGCGGAAGTCGCAATTCCTGCCAATACAAGCTGGGTGGAAGTGATTCTTCCTCTCAAAGACGCAATTTTTAAGGAAAGGATAATGGAGACTGTAGCTCCCAGGGTTGCGCCGAACATGGTGGAATATCCTCCCATAAAACTGAAAAGGCCCAGTACAATGGCGCAGACAGCCCCTGCAGAAGCGCCGGAAGAAATTCCCAGAACATAAGGGTCTGCCAGGGAATTTTTCGTCAGCGCCTGCATGAGGACGCCGCATACAGAAAGTCCCGCCCCCACGATACAAGCCATCAGCACACGGGGCAGGCGGATATTCCAAATGATCGTCTCCACATTATCTTCCCAAGTACAGGCAAAAAACTCTCGTCCCATCATTTTGTTGAGAATAATTTTTCCAATGTCCCCTGGATAGATTTCCACCGCCCCAATCAATATGGACAGGCAGGCAGCAATCCCGATGAGGACACAGATTCCTGCAATAAAGGCCATATACTGTGTCCGGCTTCGGATTCTATGTCGGTTTGTCATTTCATCCTCCCGAAAGGAAAAGGGGAGCCGGATCCTGTAAACAGTTCTGGTATTGATGTCTGCCCGACACCCCTTCTGCTCTTATCTGTCAGTTTTCAAACTTGTCCGGGTACAGCTGTTTTGCAATCATTTCCACTGCTTTCGCAGACCCAGCCGACCCTTGCATATCAGAGCAGCAGGCGGAAAAAATCCGCCCTTCTTTTACCGCCCTCAGATCCTTTGTCGCGTCATTGGTCCGTAAAAATTCTTCTTTTTCTTTCACATCTCCATTATAGTCCAGGATCAAAATCACATCCGGATCCCGCTCCACCACTTCTTCCCAGGAAGGTGTCGCCCATCCAGCCTCAATATCATCAAAGATCGAGATGCCTCCAGCCAGTTTCAGAATATCTCCGGGCATACCCTGACACGCAGTAAAAGGGGCTTCCTCTCCAGAATCATAAGCAAAGACTGTCACCGGATTTTCATATGCCTCTTCTCCCAACGTATCTTTTACCATCTGCAGTGTATCTTTCATCGCCTGCACTTTTTCTGCCGCCAGGTCTTCCACCTTGAAAATCTGTCCCAAGACCTCATAATCCTTATACAAATCTTCAAACGCCGCATGGTCGGAACACACATAAGGGAAATACATGGCAATGCCGTTTTCACTGCAGAACTCAGAACTGAAATTTTTGTCTGAAAATACGGAATCCCAGCCCATCAGGAAATCACAGTTGATTCCCAAAAGCTCTTCCTTGGACAATGTTGTGATCCCCTTCCCCGGTTCTGTAAGCTGGGGGACTTGCTCCCTGGCCGGATATTCCGATACCAGGCTCCAGCAGGAGCCTTTCGTGTAGCCCGCCATCTGACCTTCCAGTCCCAGGTCAAAAAAGAAATCCGCCATCTGATCCCCGGAAGCTACAACGTGGGAAGGCATTTCCGTAAAAGTATGTTCCACATTCTCCCCAAGGCCGGAGCGTTCCAAGTTTAACGTAATTGTCACCGGAGCATAACTGCCCTCCCCCGATGCCTGTTTTGTCTCCGCCCCGGCCGTTTCCTTCCCCGTAGAAGACGGCTCTTCCGTTTTTTGTTCCGTACTCTCACTTTTTTTGTTGTCTTCTGTTGTCTCTCCCGCTTTATTTGTCCCGTTTTCCTTATCTCCGCAGCCCGCAAAAAGAGCTGCCGCCATCACGCAGCAAAGTACTGCCGCCAATAATCTTTTCTTCATGAAAAAATCTCCTTTTTGTACTTTTTAAGTTTTGTAGTCGTCTAAATCCTGTTGAACATTTGAAAATTTCTGAGATCATTCTTGAAATAAACAGAAATAACTGTAGATATAATAGAAATTTAAGAAGTATTCAAGCCCTCGTCCCCTTTCTCCTCCCTCTTACCAGGGATTTGTAAGATAGCTCCAGTAAGTCTTAGGACTTGGCATCAACCGCAATTCCGCCTTCTCACAGGAGTAAACCTGCAATGGCTTTTTGGAATCTTGTCCGCCTTACCTCAGGTGTAAGCTGCCAGTGAATCTCACACTGTTCCTTTATTAAGCCGAAACGGCACTGGAGTTATTTGTAGCTTAATCTGAACTTACAAACATATTAATTATAATACCGTTTTCCAGAAAATTCAAGGTTTTTCCCATGATAGCCGTCCGTACTTTATCAGCCACAGACATGTGCTATCCTCTGGACACCGGAAACAAATTGCCGGAAGCTCTCTGATCTATTATTTTGTATATCCATATGTACGGCAATCCTCCTGGCTCCGTCAAGCTGCTGGTGGTTGGGAAACAATTTCCTCAGTTCCTCTTTTGGATTCCCGATTGCATCGGGGATACGGTATTTGGTTTTTCTGCTCAAAGAAACAACATTCCTGTGATATGCTTTCGACACTGCCTGCAAGTCGCCAAAATACCATGCCTCCAGCTCCCGGCAGACTATACGGATCAAAACTTCCCTGCCGGCTGGCCGCGCCAGTTCTTCCAACGCCTTTTTGACCGTTATGCAATCCCCACTGTCCTGATCATGTACGATCACAAACTTTGTATCCGGCTGTCTCCAGGCTTTCAGTTTTCTCGGAATGGATTCCTGCAGATCGCTTTTCCCGCTATGGGCAATCGTCTTAAAAGCTATCGTATCCGGCAAAATTTTCGGCAATATAATGTCCAGAAGCGCTTTCATCAAAGGCTCCTCCAAAAGAAAAACAATCATCATAGTCCTGATACCTCTTCCAGCAAAAGTCCCTGACGCCATAACTGCCCCAGTAAATCTCCTGCCCCATAAAGTTCTTTTATAATTTCACACTCCGAAGCCCTGCGGATCTTTGTATAGCCTTCACTTTTCACCAGGCAATACAATTCGTCCAACTGAACGGCGTTAAGAAAATCCGGTGAATGAGTGGAAATAAAAACCTGGCCGCCTTCCTCAGAATACATGCGGAATTCTTCCGCCAGCTCAAACAAAAGCTGTGGATATAATTGATTTTCCGGCTCCTCAACACATAATAAAGCGTGTTTCTCCGGGTCTTTTAAAAGCAGCAGATAAGTAAACATTTTGATGGTTCCATCGGACACAAAACGGGATACAAAGGGGTCTTTAAAATTCCCATCCTGAAAGCGAAGTACAATCCGTCCGTCCTCCGTTTCCTGTGCCTCAACTTTGGTAACTCCCGGAACCCGCCTTTCCATGGCTTCTAAAATTTCTCTAAACACTTCCCTGTGATTGTCATACATATATTTTGCCACCAATGCAAGATTATCTCCGGATGTGGACACACGTTCACTATAGCCCGCGTCTTTCACACCCCTGGCCTCTTCAATATGAAAATCCGATACATACCAGTCCTCAATCAACCGGCGAAGCTGGGAAACCGCAATAAATTCTTTAAACTGACCTAATCCTTTAATGGCAAGGATGTCCGGAGAATCCAGTTTCTGAGGGCTTCTATCCGCCAGCCGTACATCCTTATACTCTGTCAGCTCCCCATCTGCGGCAACCCCTTCTCCATAAGAAAAATCCAAAACCTTCCATGGCGCTCCAGTTTGCCCGCGCCGAAAACGCATCACTTCTTTTTTTATGGCTGGTTTCTTATCCGGCATCAGGCAGATTACCAGCTGATATGTGATAAGCGGCTCGTCAAGGGATGGGTGGAATTTAATTTCAAATTCAATATCCCCTGTCTGTCCCCTGGAAATCACTTCCGCAAAACCGCCGCGCCTGGCCAGCGACGCCCTTATATTCGTCTGGAGCGCATCGTGCAAAAAACCAAATACATCAAAAAAAGTTGTTTTACCTGCACCGTTCATCCCCAGAAACACCGCCATATTCGGAATATCATCTACCACAACATCCTGAAATACCCTGTAATTTCTAATTTTTATTGTTTCGATTTTCATAACAGAATCCCTCTCCTGTTGTTTTCTATTTTTCATACCAACAGCCTAACATGATTATACCCCTTTAACAATCCCCTGATTCCTGCGGATCATCCGCCCCACCAGCACCAGCATGGTGGTGAAACTGGCGGTCCCACCGATAAAATTGGAAATCGGCTCTGCCAGAAATACTCCATTTACACCAAAGCCTGCCATATGGGGAAGAATCAATGTCAACGGCACCACAATCATGATTTTCCGAAACAGGGAGAAAAACACAGACTGCTTCGACATCCCAAGACCCACAAACGTAGACTGGCCCACAAACTGAAAAGCCATCATAAAAAATCCGAAAAAATAAAGATGCAGGGCCGGTACGCCTTTTTCCAAAACCGCTGCATCTGAATTAAACATCCCCATAATTTGTTCCGGGAAAAGAAACAGCATGAGCCATGCCAACAGCATATACGAAACTCCCGCCACTGTCACAAAAGCAATCCCTTTTTTTATCCTGCCGTAAGCCCCGGCGCCCAAATTAAAGCCCAATACTGGCTGGGATGCATTGGTCAGGCCCTGCATGGGCATTGCTACCACATCCCTCACGGAATTTAAGATTGTCATGACCCCCACATAGACGTCGCCGCCGAAATCACGCAGCGTGGCATTGCAGGCAACCTGCACCGCACTGTTGGACGCGGACACTACAAAACCAGCCATCCCAAGGCTTACAATCTCCTTTAACAGCTTTCCCTCCAGCCTCATACATGTCTTTTGAAGCCGGAACAGCGTTTTTTTCCCAAGAAGGAATTTTACCACCCATGCCGCTGACAAAAACTGGGAGAAAACAGTTGCCAGGGCGGCGCCTGACACCCCCATATCAAAAACAAAAATAAAAATTGGATCCAGTATAATGTTCACTGCCGCTCCAATCAAAATGGTAGCCATGCCTGTCCCGGCAAAACCCTGGGCATTGATGAATCCGTTCATCCCTGTCCCGATCATGGCAAATGGCGTCCCCAGAAGATAAATCCTCAAATAAGCCGACGCATAAGGATAGCTGGAATCGCTGGCGCCAAAAAGATACAAAACCGGCTTTAAAAACAGGTAACTGAAAACCGTCAGAAACAAGCAGCAGACACACAGCATGGAAAAAGTATTTCCCACAATCTTTTCCGCCCTCTGAGTATCCCTGTGCCCCCTGGCAATGGAAAAAAGCGGCGTCCCTCCCATACCAAACAGATTGGTAAAAGCCATGATCAAAGTAACCACCGGAAAGGTCAGCCCCAGCCCAGTCAAGGCCAGGGCAGAACCACCCGGAAGATGGCCAATATAAATGCGATCCACAATATTATAAAGCATATGTACAAGCTGGGCTACAGTCATGGGAACTGCCAGAGCCACAATATGCTTCCACACACTACCCACAGAGAAATCATTCCGTTCCAAATCAGGCACCTCCAGAATCTATCTCCATTGTATACGGGTTTCTATAAAAAGTAAACAGAAGCCTCCTCTGAGTTTCCGCATTTTTATTTTTAGAAAAATGCGGAAACTCAAGGAGCCGGTATTTTATGGCAGGTTCCCGTCTCTTTCTTCCAGATGCCCTCCCCACAGGTAATGGTCTGTCTCTTTTACAATTATTTTCTGTAAAAGCAGAAGGCAGATCAAGTTGGGCACGGCCATCAGGCCGTTCAGTAAATCCGAAAATCCCCAGACAACACCCATGGAGGTTACAGCCCCGGCGAAAACGGCCGCCAGATAGAGGAGGCGGTAATATTTCAGGGAACCTTCTCCAAACAAATAGGAAACCGCACATTCTCCATAAAAACTCCATCCAAGGATTGTGGCAAAGGCAAAAATCACCAGTGATACGGCAAAGATCACATGGCCAAACCCATTCATCATGCCAAACGCCGCTTCCGCCAGGTCACCCCCGGAAATCCCTGTAAAAACTTCCGGTTTATGGAGCATGGCAGACACGATGACGATTCCTGTCACAGCGCAAAACACTACTGTATCCCAAAAAGTACCTGTCATAGAAACAAGAGCCTGGCGCACAGAGTTCTTTGCCCTGGCCCCCGCGGCCGCCATGGGCGCCGTCCCAAGGCCGGATTCATCAGAGAACAGCCCTCTGGCGATTCCCTGCCTGGCCGCCTGCAAAACAGTACTCCCCACAAATCCCCCGGCAGCCGCCCTGGGTGTAAATGCCGCCGTCATGATCAGCCGGATGGCCGGCACCACATAATCACGGTTGATATATAGAAGGGCGACGCTTCCTCCCAGATAGAAAACAGCCATAAAAGGAATTAACTTTTCACAGACTCCTGTGATTTTTTTCGCCCCTCCCAGGATCACCACCGCAGCCAGGCTACAGACAACTAACCCGGTGACGGCGGGCTTCACATGAAATGCTGTCTCCATCACACTGCTTATGGCATTGGCCTGGACGCTACATCCAGTTCCAAAGGCGGCAAAGGCAGCAAAAGCGGCAAACAAAATGGCAAGAAACTTTGACCGGAGTGCTTCTTCCATCACATACATAGGCCCCCCCACATAGCCTCCCTTTTTATTCCGCTTCCGGTACTTGACTGCAAGAAGGGACTCCCCATATTTAGTCGCCATTCCGAACACCCCGGTCAGCCAGCACCAGAACACCGCTCCCGGCCCGCCCACGGAAACCGCCATAGAAACTCCGATGATATTTCCTGTCCCCAGGGTGGCCGCCAGCGCCGTAGCCAGCGCCGCAAAAGGACTCATCCCCCCTTCATCCCCTTCCTCCTCTGTCACCGACAGTCTCAGGGCTTTCCATAGTTTCCTCTGAGGCATACGAAGGCGCAGTGTCAAAAGCAGATGGACTCCGAAAAGAAGTACCATCATCGGCAGTCCCCATACGATACTGTTTAAATTGTCCAGGTAAGATTTTAATCCGTTCATAGAACAAATATATGGACAGAATCGCCCGTTTATTCTGCTTCTTTGCCTTTCAAAATGATATCCTGCTTTTTAAATCAGCATTTACTTTATTAAATCCCTTATTTAAAGCTCTACTTAAATTTAAAATCTTCTTTAAAATTATGTATAAAATTTTTAATTATAAATTGTCAATTATAGACAAAATGCAAAATAAATCTACATATTTCTTGACACTAAATATGCATAATGCTATAATCAGCCATAAGAATTAGATTGTCCAGAAAATAAAAGACGTTTTTCTTTTAAAATTAAATTAAAATATTCAATTAAATTTAATTCGCTTTTATTTAAAGACAATGGATTCTCAAAGCCCACATTTTAAAGGAGGATATTATATGAAAAAGAGAATGTTAGCAGCGCTTGTGGCCCTGGTTATGGTACTTGGCCTGTGCTCCTGCGGAAGCAAATCCGCCTCATCCGGATCGTCAGGCAAATACGGCGGATATGAAAGTACTTTGTACAAGGTTTTACAGACAAAAAAAATCACCGTCGGAGTCATCGGTGCATTCGCCCCCTGCTCTTTTGTAAATGCAGACGGCGAATGGGAAGGGTTTGAAGTCGATGTGGCCAAAAAGATCGCAGATTCTCTTGGCGCAGAAATAGAATTTGTCGAAGTCACTTCCGACAGCCGCATTTCATCCATTGAAACAGGAAAAGTGGACCTTTGTATGGGAAATTCAACCAGAACCCTGGAACGCGCCCAGAAAGTAGCCTTCTCCGATACATTGATCGTATCCAGTGAAAGACTTCTCGTTGCGGAAAACAGTAGCATTGACAGTATTACCTCTCTGGCAGCCGGAGACAAAATCGGCGTCACTAAAGGCGGCACCATGGATCAGGAAATCGAAGCCATCAGGACAGATCTGGAAATTGTATACTACACAAGCCCCACAGACGGTGTCGTGGCAGTGAAAAACGGACAGTGCCTTGCCTTCGCTGAAGATTCCAATACTCTGGAATATCAGGCTTCCCTCACCGACGGCGTAAAAGTGGTCGGGGATCCCCTGGCTACCATCAGCTATAATTCCATCATGCTTCCCATCGGCGACCAGATTTGGCGGGATTATATCAATGAATTTGTGTTTGAATTCAATGCTTCCGGCCAAAATGTGGAACTGTTTAAACAACACTTTGGCGCAGAACCTTTCACCAATTTTGAACCTCAGTATTAATTATTTTCTGACAGAATGAAATATTTCACGGCATAGCTGCGTGGTGATTGTTACTTTGCGGCAGTTGTTTTACAACTGCCGCAATCCATAAGGGGGAAGAAATGTTTTTAGATTGGAGATATCCTATTGACCATATAGGAGAATTGCTGTCAGGCGCTCTTCTGACAGCCCAGATCAGTTTGATCTGTTTTTTAACCTCACTGTTTCTTGGAACCTTATGCTCCATTGTACGATATTCTAAAAAGCCAAAGGTTCTTTACATACTTGTCTCGATATTTGTTGAGATCATGAGAAATACCCCGCTTCTGGTGCAGCTGTTTTTCGTCTTTTTCGGTGTCCCCCAGCTTGGCATTTCATTTTCACCCTGGGCTGCAGGCGTCCTGGTACTGACCTTAAACAGCGCAGCTTATTATTCTGAAATCATGAGGGGCGGTATCCAGTCCATACCAAAAGGACAATGGGAAGCGGCAGATAGCCTGTGTCTTTCCAAAACAAATGCATTCATCCGGGTCATTTTTCCTCAGGCCGTCAGGGATGCCTTTCCATCCATTGCAAACCAGCTTGTACTGCTTATTTTCGGTACCAGCGTACTTTCCATACTGGACGTCAGGGAATTGACCCAGACTGCTTCGATCTTAAATTCACAGTCATTCAGAAGTATGGAAATCTTCACATTCGTTATGCTGTTCTATTATGCGGTGACAGCCCTGATCCTTCTTCTCACAAGGCTGGTATACAAAAAATGGTTTGCTTCAAAAATTGAACGGAGGTGACAGTTTTGGATTTTTCATGGGTACCCGCATATACAGGACTATTCCTGAAAGCTTTTGGAATGACCCTCCGCCTGGGAGCCATCGCTGTATTTTTTGGTACGGTACTTGGCCTGGTTGTAGGCATTTTAAGCACCACAAAAAACCGGATTTTAAAGCCCATAAGAGTCATCCTCAAAGTATACGTCGAATTGTTAAGGGGCTGCCCCCTTCTGATTCAGCTTTTCATGGTATACTTCGGATTTCCTTATATGGGGATTAATATTGACATATCACTGACAACGTTTTTAGTTTTCACACTTTACAGCGGCGCTTACATTGCAGAAATCGTCCGCTCCGGTATTGAATCCATTTCTGTGGGACAGTGGGAAGCCGGATACAGCCTGGATCTCAACTACATGCAGATCATGTTTCGGATTATCCTTCCCCAGACTATAAAGCTTGCGCTCTCTTCGCTGGTTGGTTTTTACATTGGAATGATCAAAGACACTTCCCTGGCATCGATCATCGGATACTCTGAGCTTGTCCGAAACGGCCAGAGTATCATGAATCAGACCGGACGCCCCTTTGAAACTTATATTATGGTTGGCGTATGTTATTTCATCATCTGTTATCCGTTGTCAAAACTGGTCCCTGTCATAGAAAGGAAGGCGGCAAGGTATGATCGAGCTTAAAAATGTCCATAAAAATTTTGGAAAACTGGAAGTATTAAAAGGGGTGGACCTGACAGTCAAAGAAGGGGAAGTGGTGGCCATCATCGGCCCCAGCGGCTCTGGAAAAAGCACCATGCTCCGGAGCATCAACCACCTGGAAACCATCGACGGCGGTGAAATACTGATCGACGGAAAAGTCATGGGGGGAAGCGCCAAACAGATCAAAGAAGCGCGTTTAAACCTGGGCATGGTTTTCCAGCAGTTCAACTTATTCCCCCATCTGACAGTCCACGATAATATTGCCCTGGCCCCAAAGCTCAACCACAGATTTGAAAAAGAAGAGCTGGAAAAGACTATTGACGAACTACTTACAAAAGTAGGGCTTCTGGATAAGAAAAATAATTATCCTCCCCAGCTTTCCGGCGGCCAGCAGCAGAGGATCGCCATTGCCAGGGCCCTGGCAATGAAGCCGAAATACATGCTCTTTGACGAACCCACTTCTGCTCTCGATCCTGAGTTGATCGGCGAAGTGCTCCGGGTAATCCGCCAGCTTGCCGACGATGGGATGACCATGGTCATCGTCACCCATGAAATGAGCTTTGCCAGGGATATTGCAGACCGTGTCATCATGATTGACGGCGGCGTCATAATCGAAGAAGGCCCGCCTAGGCAGATCTTTTCCAGCCCAAAAAATGAAAGGACAAAAACCTTCTTAAAGAGTATCCTTGAGCGGGAAGAGTCTGTCAAAGAAGGGTTATTTACCACAGCCGGTATTGAAATTGAGGAATAATCCATTACAACAAGAGGATAAAACTGACTGTTAACCCATAATTTAAGGAGGGTTCTATGGGCTATATTGATTTTCGCAGTGACAGCGTAACACAGCCGACGGAAGAAATGCGGGAAGCCATGCGTTTCGCCGATGTCGGTTACGACGTATTCCGGGATGACCCCACCGTAAACCGCCTGGAAGAGATGACGGCAGAGAGGACGGGAAAAGAAGCCGGCCTTCTCATCCCCACCGGCACCATGGGAAACCAGCTCTCCGTACTGTCCTGGACAAACCGGGGAGAAGAAATCATCTTAAGCTACGATTCCCATATCCTGGAATTTGAAGTGGGGGCCGCTTCTGTCCTCTCTTCCGTTGGATACCGGGTCATCCATTCACCGGACAGTATTTTAAGGGGAGAAGACATTGAACAAGCCATCCGCCCCTATCCCGAAGACATCCATGTTCCAAGGACCAGCCTTGTCTGCCTGGAAAATGCTTTGGGCAGAGGTTCCGTCGTACCTTTAAACATGATGAAAGAAGCTTACGACACGGCAAAAAACCATGGCCTCAATGTCCATACCGACGGCGCCAGAGTATTCAACGCGGCCACAGCCCTGGGAGTTGACATCAAAGAAATCGCCAGGTATACCGATTCCCTGGCAATCCATCTGTCAAAAGGGTTATGCGCCCCTGTGGGCGGTGTATTGGTGGGATCTGCAGATTTTATTGAAAAAGCCAGGAGATACCGCCATATGCTGGGCGGAGGGATGTCCCAGAGCGGGGTTTTGGCCGCCGCCGGCATTATCGCCCTTGAAAAAATGACAAAGCGCCTGAAGGAAGACCACGAAAACGCCAGATATTTAAGCAGCAGGCTGGAATCCTTCCCCGGAGTCACTGTAGACCAGTCGCGGGCAGATATTAATCTTGTATTCTTCCGCTGGGAAAATGTACCTGCCGGATTTTTAGAAAACCTCCCGGCACAAATGTTAAAAAGCGGCATAAAGATCAGCGGGGCTTCCGGCAGGGATTTCCGTTTTGCCGTCCACAATGATATTTCGCGTTCCGACATTGACTACACCATAAAAACCATAGAAAAAGAACTTAATACGTATCAGTGATTATTCAACTGATCAGGCAGGAGGGACCATGAAAAAAATTATTAATTCTCCAAACACCTTTGTAAACGACATGCTGTCAGGAATTTATCTTGCCCACCCGGACATGCTGACTTACGTTGAAAATGATATGCATGCCCTCGTTAAGAAAAATATCAAGAAAGGGAAAGTCGGGCTTGCCACAGGAGGCGGCAGCGGGCACCTCCCCCTCTTCTTAGGATATGTGGGCGAAGGTATGCTGGATGGATGCAGCATCGGTGATGTTTTCCAGTCTTCCAGCGCCCAGCAGATGCTGGCTGTCACGAAAGCAGTTGATTCCGGCGCCGGAGTCCTCTATATTTACGGTAATTATGACGGCGACAAAATGAATTTTGAAATGTCAGCGGAAATGGCTGACTTTGAAAATAATATAAAGGTAAATTCCGTCATCGGCAGAGATGATGTTTCTACGGCCGATGTCAACAACCGCAGAGGCGTGGCCGGGATCTTTTTCGTATACAAAGTGGCTGGCGCTGCCGCCGATCAAATGTTAAGTCTTGAGGAAGTGACCCGCATTGCCCAAAAGGCGGCCGACAACGTACGTACCATGGGCGTCGCCCTCTCCCCCTGTACCATCCCAAGAGTAGGAAAGCCCAGCTTTGAACTGGGGGAAAATGAGATGGAGATCGGAATGGGTATCCATGGGGAAGCAGGGATTCGCCGTGGTCAGTTAAACACGGCTGAAGAAATCGTGGACGAGATGATGAACCCCATCCTGGATGACTTAAAACTGGAACCAGGTGATGAAGTGGCCATACTGATGAACGGACTGGGTTCCACCCCCATGGAAGAACAGTATATCGCTTTCAAAAGAGTCCATGCCATCTTGACAAACAGAAAAATCAAGATTTATCATGTGTATACAGGTGAATTTGCAACCTCCATGGAGATGGCTGGAATGTCTATTTCATTATTTAAGCTGGATGACGAGCTGAAACCTTTATTGTCAAAACCAGCCACCACTCCGTTTTTTGTCCAGCCGCAGCTTTGACGGCCAAAGCCTGCCGGGGATAATTGTTACAGAATCATCATAAAAACCACATCACATATTAGGGGAGAACTGGATTATGGTATTTAACGCAGAAGATTTCAAACGCCTGTTTCAAGAATGGTCCAACATCATGGACAAAAACAAAGAATATTTAATCAAGCTGGATCAGGTTGGCGGCGACGGCGACCTTGGTCTTTCCATGTCGGATGGATTCGGCGCCATGAAAGAGCAGGTCGCCAATTCGTCTATTGAAGATATTGGAATATTGTTGTATAATGCAGGGAAGACTATGAACATTTCTGCTTCTTCCAGCCTGGGGACACTGATCTCTTCCGGTTTCATGGAAGCCGGAAAGACATTTAAAGGGAAAACGGAAATAACCGGCTGTGAAATCGGTACATTTCTGGAAGCTTTCCAGAACGGAGTCATCCACAGGGGGAAGGCGAAAGTCGGAGAAAAAACATTTTTGGACGGCTTTAACCCGGCAGTACAGATTATGCTTGCAAATGTTTCGGAAGACAACGTCGGCATAGAATTGAGAAAAGCCGCTGAGGCTGCTCAGGCAGGCTCTGCGTCCACAGTGGGAATGCTGGCCTGCTGGGGACGGGCAGCCCGCCGTGGGGAAGATTCCAGACAGATCCTGGATCCTGGTTCTGTAGTTGCAGCACTCTTTATCACAACATTATCCAGCTATGTAAATTCAAAGTAAACCTCCATATCAGCATTGCAGATACCACTATAAATGAAAGAGGTTTACTTTGAGCCTCCGGCGGATACGCAGAAAATGGAATAGGAAACTGCCACTTCGTGCCCCCATTTCCGCGCAGTCCAGCGTCGGAACGCTGAACTTTCAAAGTAAAAATGTGAGGATAAAATGTGAAGAACAGAGTGCCATTAAAGGAAATTGCCAAAACTTTAAATATATCGTCTGCAACAGTTTCTCTTGTTCTTCACAACCGTCCTGGAGTCAGTGACGAAACGAGGGCAAGAGTACTCCAGCAGTTGAAAGACAACGGCTACCACGGAAAGCTCAAAGAGCAGGAAAAAGATGCCGCAAAACGTGTCTGCCTTCTAAAATACTCAGTACTGGGGTACCATACAGGGAGAAACGACGGTTTTGTCAATTCTATTTTTGACGCTATCGGGCATGAGGCCAGGAACCTGGGATATGACATTGTCGCCACCCCTTGCCATGAAGGTGAATTCATCAAAGTCCTCCAGATGATCAACGATTATCCCCCAGACGGAATGATTCTGTTTGGGACGGATCTACCCCTGTTTCATCAAAATTATCTGGAAGATTTTGAATCCCCCGTCGTCATGGTCGATACCAATATTCCTGCTTTTGAATGTGACAGTGTAATCATTGACAACAGGCAGTGCGTTTACAAAGCAGTTGACATTCTGAAAGGATACGGCCATACGAAAATCGGCTTCATCTACAGCAGTTTTAAAACTTACAATGACCTGGAACGCCACAACAGCTTCTTAGTGGTGGCTGAAGAAAGAAATATCAAAGCCGACCCCCATCTTTGCTTCCCTGTAAATCCAATGATGGATGGCACATATGACAACATCGTTTCTATCATGGAAGCAGGAAGCTATATGCCAACGGCAATCATCGCCGATAATGACACCATAGCGGTCGGTATGCTCAATGCCCTCAGCGCGAAAGGCTACAAAATTCCCGATGACATCTCACTGATCAGCATTGGGGACAGCCTTTTTTGCCGGATGACCATGCCCACTCTTGCAGCCGTGGAGATTCCCGGGGAAGTGATCGGGAGGACTGCCATGAAAATACTGGATTCTAAAATCACAAATCCTGAAAGCCCACGGTACACCATAGGAGTCAACGGGGATGTCATGATACGCGGCAGCATCGCGCAAAAAAAGAGCCAGCTGTAAAATATCTGGGAGAATGGCTGTCTGGCCTTCCCTTCTGCCCTACTTGTGTCCGATGGACAGAACATGCAAAACTAAAAAACCAACGCGGACAAAAGCAGGGACAGGGGGGAGGCCGGATAAATACCTTGTCTTTATCGTACAATCCTGTAATACACCCTCTCCGTCAGCCTGTATACCGCCAGATAAAACAGGGCAAACGCGGCCATCACCCCTGCCGTACAGATGGCAAACAAAGGGACATTATACATACAAAACAGGGACAACACCCTGGTAAGGTAAGGAAATGCAAAGGCTACATGGATGCCCGCCCCCAAAAGCGGCAGAAAAAACACCGTGAGCACCTGGGAATGGATGGACCGCCGAATTTCCCGTCCACTCATTCCTACTTTTTTCATTACATTGAAGCGGCCCGCATCGTCATATCCTTCTGAAAGCTGTTTATAATAGATAATCAGCACTGTCGCCATCAAAAACAGAATCCCCAAAAATACCCCGATGAAAAACAGACCTCCAAAAAGCCCCACGCTATCTTCCTTTGCCCCGGCCATACTGCTCACGGAGACAGGAAGCCCTGCGCCGCCGTCCTCAGGATTTCCTGCCAGCCGGTGAAACAGCGCCTCTGCCGCCATAAGCTGCGATTCACTGCCTCCTCCCAGATTAAAGCCGTAAATAAACTCCGGGACAGAAGCATGTTGCCCGTATATCTCCCGCTGAAGCCGGTTCAACTCCTCAAACTCTTCTTTTCCACTCACCACCAGAAGATAATTGCGCGTCCCGCTTCCGGCCGACTTTATAATGCCGTTGGGATTCCCCTTCTTCTGCCCCGCAATGGCATATTCCCGTCCCATAACCGTAAGCTTGTTTCCCGGGAACCCTTTTTCCGTATTTCTTAAAAAAATTTCCCCTTCAGAAAGCTCCAGTTTCTCTCCGGTGAGTCTCTCATAATCCTCTGATGTGATGACATAAATCTCCCGAAGTGAATTCATCTCCAAAATGGAGGCGTCTCCTGCGCCGCCTTCCAGGGAACCTCCCCGTTCCAATGCAGCAAATCCCAGCAAAGTATAATCCGCCTCCTCAGAAAAAGAATATCCTTCTTCTCCTAAAACCATCTTTGCCCTCTCCTGTATCTGTCCGCGGTTTTCTTCCGAATAATCCTCCGATACAATCTGGATATCCCGAAAATGCTGCGTCTTCACAATATCGTCAATCCCCATATAAAGGCTTAAGGTGGAAGATACCATGACAAGCACCATGGTAGACAGTACACAAATATTGGCCAGTCCCACTGCATTTTGCCGCATCCGGTACAACATTCCCGATACGGAAATAAAATGATTGGCTTTATAATAATATCCCTTCCTGCTCCTCAAAAACTTAAGGAAAGCAATGCTCCCGGCCGTAAAAATGCAGTAAGTCCCAATGATGACGAAAAATACGGCCACAAAAAACAAAGCCAATGCCGCCACGGGGTTTTTGATGGCAACTGCCATGTAATAACCAATGCCAAGAAAAACAATACCGAGAAAGGCTGTAATCCATCTGGTCTTTGGCTCTTTTTCCCCGGCATTTCCCTCCCTCAGCAGTTCCATGGGACTTTTAAACTGAATCTGGCGCACACTGTTCAGCAATATCAGCAGGAAAATCACCGTGAACAGAAAACACGTACTCCAAAACGCTTTCCCGGAAAGAGAAAAGGCCAGAGGAACCTGGCTGTCAAACATGCGCAACACCAAAAGAAACATCAGTTTATTGAGCAGCATCCCCATGACCAGGCCAAAGACCAACGTTACAATTCCTACGCATACGGTTTCCCAGAAAAGCATTTTCCCCAGATGCCACTTCTCCATTCCCAGGATATTGTAGAGGGCCAGCTCCCTCTTCCTCTGCTTCATCAGAAAGCTGTTGGTATAAAACAGGAAAATCACCGCAAACATTCCCACCACTTTGGAAGCCATGGAAAGCGCATACCTCACATGGCTTCCCCCGATTACCTGGTCAATGCCCGGATTATCGGAAAGGGAAAACATAATAAAATACATGGCTACGGTAATGGCACAAGTCAAAAGATAAGGGAAATAAACCCTGCCGTTTTTCCTGATATTGGAAACAGCCAGTTTCTGGTAAAAAAATGTCTTATTATTCATGGCGGCCACCACCTGTCGCAATCATAGTCAGAGTATCGGAAATTTTCTGGTACATCTGCTCTGAAGTATCCCTGCCTTTATAAATCTGATGGAACACTTCTCCGTCTTTGATAAACAGCACCCTTTTCGCTTTGCTGGCTGCCCGCACACTGTGTGTCACCATGAGAATGGTCTGCCCGCCATCATTTAAAACATGAAACAATTCCAGCAGGTTCTCTGAAGCCCTGGAATCCAACGCCCCCGTCGGTTCATCGGCCAGGAGAATCTCCGGCCCGGTGATAATGGCCCTGGCTACCGCCGCCCTCTGTTTCTGTCCCCCCGAAACTTCATAAGGAAACTTGGAAAGAATCTGGGAAATCCCCAATTCCCCGGCGATTCCATTAAGCCTCCTCTCCATTTCCCCATACCGCTTTCCCGCCAGGACAAGAGGGAGAAAAATATTGTCCCTTATGGAAAAATTGTCCAACAGATTGAAGTCCTGGAAAACAAATCCCAGGTTATTCCGACGGAAGGCTGCCATCTCCCTGTCCGGTATCCCTGCAAGGTCTTTCCCATTCAAAAGCACCTTCCCACCTGTTGGCTTATCGAGAGCCGCAAGGATATTAAGAAGCGTCGTCTTTCCCGAACCGGACTCCCCCATGATCGCCGTATATTCTCCTTTTTCCACGGAAAAAGTCACGTTCCTCAAAGCTTCCACCTGGTTTCCGCCAAATCTGGTGGTATAAATTTTGTTTAACTGCTTTACGTCAAGCATTGCCATACATGTTGCCTCCTTGTAAAATTGTATACATCCCCGTCAGTATACAAAAAAGGGGAATGTCCTGCCATTTTTCCGGCTTACATTTCCCCTTTGAAACCTTACAAAATTGAAAGCTTATAAACAATCCGCCTATCTCATTCCGGCTGTATGTTTACATAGTCCATCCGTAGGCACACTTTTGTCCCCTTTCCCGGCTCCGATTCAATGGTAATTACATGGGACAGTTTTTTACAGATTTGCCTGCAAAGATAAAGCCCCAGCCCTGTGGCGCTTTTATCTACCCTACCGTTTTCCCCGGTAAATCCCCTCTCCCAAATGCGCGGCAAATCCGCCGGATCAATACCGATTCCCGTATCCTCAATGACAAGGCTCTTTTCGCTTTCCATATAAATCCGGATCTCTCCCTGTCTAGTATATTTAAGGGCGTTGGAAAGAAGCTGCTCCACCACAAAGGACAACCACTTTTCATCGGTCAACACCTGGCAGTCCACGTCCCCCAGCTTGAGGGCCAGCTGTTTCCGGATAAATAACGGCGCATATTTCCTCACACACCGGCGTACCACCGGTTCCAAATTCAGGCGCCTGATGACAAAATCCGTCCCGTCCCCGGAAAGCCTGAGATAAGAAAGTACCATGCCCACATACTGCTCAATGTAAAAAAGCTCTGACAAAAGTGTCCTGTCATGGGCCTCATTTCCATCCAGCAAGAGCCTCATGGCCGCAATGGGCGTTTTCACCTGATGAACCCACATGGTATAATAGTCCATCTGTTCCAGCCGTTCTTCCTGAGCTGCTTCTAAAATCCTTTTGCGCTCCCCATACTCCTGCTCCACCAGGATCCTCCAGAGCCTTTCCTCTTCATTTCCCGGCTGAGGCAGGAGAGAAATGTCGGCAGGCGGCCTCCTGCTGAAACGAAGAAGCTCCTTCCTCCTTTTCTGGTACGAAAAAAAGTCTGCCAAAATGGCTCCGGCACATAAAGCCCCGCAGAGCAGGAACGCGTATCCCACCGCCTGAAAGGGAAGCCCTTCCAGCCAAAACACCAGCAGAAAAACTCCGGCACAGGAAAAAAGAAGCGCTCCCCCTTTCCTCCTGTCTTTTAAATAATGTAAAACCACCGTCCGCTTTCCTCCTGCCTCACGCCTCGATCAGATAACCAATCCCTTTTTTCGTCACAATAAAATCCGAAAGGCCCGCGCCGGAAAGCTTCCGCCTGAGCCTGGTGACATTCACTGTCAATGTATTGTCATCCACATAGCAGTCTGTTTCCCACAAACGATCCATGAGAAGCTCCCGGCTCACTACCCTTCCTTTATTTTCCATCAGTGTCCTTAAAATCCTGTACTCGTTTTTTGTTAAATCCACACGTTCCCCATTCACGTTGAGGGCAGCCGCATCCAGATCCAGGACCGCCCCTCCATGCTCTAAAATCTCCGGTGAAGCGCCAAAATCATAAGCCCTCCTGAGGACTGCCTGTACCTTAGCCATCAGGACTTCCAGGCTGAATGGTTTCACCACAAAATCATCGGCCCCCATATTCACAGCCATGACAATATTCATATTGTCCGCAGCCGAAGAAATAAAGACAATCGGCGCTTTGGAGACACGGCGGATTTCCTGGCACCAGTGATAACCGTTGTAAAAAGGCAGGCCGATATCCATCAGCACAAGCTGTGGTTTCCGGGAAAGGAACTCTCCCATCACATTCCGGAAATCCTGGATACAGTGCACTTCCATGTCCCAGGCTTCCATATGCTTTTTTACCTGGGTGGCAATGACCTCGTCATCCTCCACAATCAATACCCGGTACATCATCCCTCCTGCTTAATGGCGGAAATGCCTCATGCCGGTAAATACCATGGCGATGCCATATTCATTGCATTTGTCAATGGAAAGTTGATCCCTCATGGCTCCGCCCGGCTGGATAATGGCTGTAATTCCCGCCTCATGGGCAGCCTCCACACAATCCGGGAAGGGGAAAAACGCGTCTGACGCCATGACTGCCCCCTTTGTGGCTCCCGGCCCAACCAGCTCTTTCGCATGTTCCGCCGACTGCTTCGCCGCCCAGATCCTGTTTACCTGGCCGGGGCCGATTCCCACAGACTGCTTGTCCTTTGCCAAAGCAATGCCGTTGGATTTCACATACTTCACCATCTTCCAGGCAAACATCAAGTCTTCCATTTCCTTTGCCGTAGGCTTCCTCTCTGTCACCACCTGGACGTCTCCCTCTGTCAGTTTATTGTCGATACCCTGGACAATAATGCCGCCGTTTACTTTTTTCATATCCAATGCATTCTCCCTCTGGGGAACTGTAATATCCGCAAGCCGCAGCACACGGACATTTTTCTTCTCACAAAGGATGTCCAGCGCTTCCTTCTCATAAGAGGGTGCAATGATCACCTCCAGAAATACTTCTTTCATTTTTGCAGCCATGGAAGCGGTCACTTCCCGGTTCACCGCCACGATTCCTCCGAAAATGGAAACTTTATCAGCCGCATAAGCCTTATCCCAGGCTTCCTCAATGGTAACTGCGCTGCCCACACCGCAGGGATTGCCGTGCTTGCTGGCCACCACCGTCGGCTCGTCAAATTCCTTACAAAGCTCCAGGGCGCCGTTGGCGTCGTTGATATTATTGAAAGAAAGTTCTTTGCCGTTTAACTGCTCCGCCAGATCCAGTGTCCCCTGCTTTTTTCCCACTTCCCGGTAAAAAGCCGCCCGCTGATGGGGGTTTTCCCCATAACGCATATCCTGCACCTTTTCAAAGGTCATGGTCAGCGTCTCTGGTAGGCTGTAATCTTTCCTCTCTGCCTTCAGATAATCGGCAATCATCGTATCATAATTGGACGTGTGCATAAACACTTTCTGCATCAGGTAAAACTTCGTATCCAGGGAAACTTTTCCATCCTCTTTAAGCTCCTTAAGTACCGTAGCATAGTCTGCCGGATCCACCACCACGGCCACATCCTGATAATTTTTGGCCGCCGCCCGGAGCATGGTGGGGCCTCCAATATCAATATTTTCCACCGCATCTTCGCGGGTCACATGCTCCTTCATAATCGTCGCCTTGAAGGGATACAGGTTGACAATTACCATATCAATGGGCTGAATATTAAGCTCCGAAAGCTGCTTCATATGATCCGGATTGGAACGCATGGCCAAAAGCCCTGCGTGGACAATGGGGTGGAGAGTCTTTACCCGGCCGTCCAGGCACTCCGGAAATCCAGTCAGCTCAGAAATCTCAATGGCTTCCACGCCTTCTTCCTTAAGCTTTTTGTAAGTCCCCCCGGTAGAAATGATTTCCACGCCAAGTTCTGTCAGTTCCTTTGCAAGCTCCGTAATGCCTGTTTTGTCTGATACGCTGATCAACGCTCTCATTCTGATACTCCTTTCTTAAGTTGCCTGTATGGGATTTTTAGGTGGATATGAATCTGGCAGCGGCGCCATAAATCCATACCTGCCCGCGCTGGGAACCCATACGACAAAAAACGCCTGAGTACTCCTTTTAGTTCCTTCAGGCGGCCCAGGCGGTCGGCTCATATGAACAGTCCGCGCTTCCCGTAGGTGCTCCTACTTTCCGCCAGTTGCACGGCCTTTTGCTATATTGATATTACAATAAAAAAAAGGCCTTGGCAAGCCCCTATCTTAGGTTGACATTTTTTCATACGCTGGATATACTTTTTAGTAAGAGTTTCTACATATATCTGTGAGGAGGTAGCACATGGTAACAGTTACACTTGGGAAAACAGGGATCACAGTCAATAAAAACGGTTTCGGCGCACTGCCCATCCAGCGTATTTCAAAAGAAGAAGCCGCCAGGCTTTTACGGAAAGCTTACGACAATGGAATCAATTTTTTCGATACGGCCCGCGCATATTCCGACAGCGAGGAAAAGGTTGGTTATGCTTTTAAAGGAATCCGGGAAAAGCTCTATATTTCCACAAAAACAGGCGCACAAAGCGCAGATGGTTTCTGGAATGATTTACATACCAGCCTTAAAAACCTTCAGACAGATTATGTGGATATCCTCCAGTTCCACAATCCCGCCTTCTGCCCCAAACCCAGGGATGAATCCGGTCTTTATGATGCCATCCTGAAGGCCAAGGAGCAGGGGAAAGTCCGTCACATCGGCATCACCAATCACAGACTCCATGTGGCCATGGAAGCCATTGAATCCGGCCTTTATGAAACCATGCAGTTTCCCTTCTGTTATCTGGCCACCCAAAAAGATGTGGAAATCGTCAATGCCTGCAAAAAACATAATATGGGCTTTATCGCCATGAAAGCTTTATCCGGCGGCCTCATTACCAATTCTGCCGCCGCCTACGCCTTTGAGGCCCAGTATGACAATGTCCTTCCCATCTGGGGGGTACAGAAGGAATCAGAGCTGGATGAGTTCTTATCCTATGTCAGTAACCCTCCGGCCATGACAGAGGAAATGGCTGCTTACATTGAAAAAGAAAAATCTGAGCTGTCCGGCAGTTTCTGCCGCGGCTGCGGGTACTGCGTCCCCACCTGCCCGGCCCACATCCAGATCAACGACTGCGCCAGAATGTCTTTAATGCTGCGGCGTTCCCCTTCCGCTTCCTGGCTGACGCCACAGGCACAGGCTATGATGGCAAAAGTCGAGGATTGTATCCGCTGCGGAAAATGTATGGAAAAATGCCCTTACGGCCTCAGCACCCCGGATTTACTGGCTGAAAACTATAAGGATTACAAAGAAATCCTGGCAGGAAAGCAAATATAAAGGCTTACCCGGCGGTTCTGCCGCCGGGTTCAGTCTTTTTATTTTCTGTAAAGTTCATAAGCCGCATATTCACGGTCAAAATGATATCCCAGTTTTTCAGCCAGTCCCAGAGACTTTAAGTTTGCCGCATCCCAGCCGGGATACAATCCCCTGTCAAGACATTCCAGCAAAAGCCTGGCGCTGCAGGCATAAGCCAGCCCCTTTCTCCTGTGCTCTTCTTTTGTGTCAATCTCAATTTCTATTCCGCCTAAATAGCTGGAATACGAAGAAACCCCCGCTGCCAAAGCCCCATTTTTTAAGACGGCCGTTCCCAGTCCCAGGCGCCTGTAAACTTCATAATCAGGATAATTGGATACTAAGTCCCGGCTCCATTTTTCCATGCGGCATTGATGGTAGATCTCTTCATCAATCATTTTCAGTTCATATCCAGAAGGCAGGGAAGCTGCCGCTTCCTCAAGCTTTCTGCGGTCAAAAACTCCCGGTTCTTGTTTGGTGGCGTAGCGCGTCACGCGTTTTATCCTTCCCCCGAAACAAGACTCAAACAACGGGATCCATTCTTCCGAAGTGGGAATCAGGATATGAAACGGCCTTTCCCCTTCCAAAAGAGCCAGCTCCTCCATGGGCGTCCCGCCAAAAAAACTAAAATCACCCAAAACCGCCCTGGCTGCTTTCGGCCGTTCTTCATCATCTCCATATACCACACCCATTACGCCTTCCAGGCAAGAGAGCAAAGAAGTATCTGCCCACTCCTGAAACAGATTTCTCGCTGCCTCCGGCTTTTTCAGCTTTACCACCGATTTTTTCTCTCGTTTTTCTTTCATATTTCCTTCCATCTCTTCACCAGTTTCTTTCATTAGCCCTTTCATTTTTCCTTTAATCCTTCTTCATCTCTTCTTTTTCCAATAATTCTCTCACCATGCGCTCCCTATTGTTGATAAACAGCTCCGTCACCTGGTAGCTTTCCGTCTCTTCATAGCTGCAGCGCTGGATCCCATCTCCGTCAAAAGAAAAAATTTCCGCCTCCGGGATTGCCAAAAGAATGGGGGAATGGGTGGCTATGATAAACTGCGCCCCTTTCCGAGCCATTTTGGCAACCTGTAAAAACAAAGCCAGCTGCCTTTGGGGCGACAATGCCGCTTCCGGCTCATCCATGATATAAAACCCCGCTTCTTCAAACGCCTGGAAATACGACAGAAAGCTTTCCCCATGGGACTGTTCATGGAGGGATTTCCCCCCATATCTGGCATAATATATTTCTTTCGGTTCGTTATCCCGGTAGTCTTCAGCCTTGCTGGCCACATTAAAAAAACTTTCCGCCCGGAAAAAATAACCGGCCCGCGGCCTCCTATATCCACGCACCACATGGAGAGCCTTTCCCAGCTCCGATACATCATCAAAAGTGCTGAAGCGGTAGTTGGCTGTCCCTCCCTCCGGGTTAAATCTACAGGCCACCGCAATGGCCTCCGTCAACGTTGATTTCCCTGTCCCATTTTCACCCACAAAAAAAGTAATATTTTCTCCAAAATCCAGTCTTCCCATCCTTTGCAGCGCCGGGATCTTACGAATATAAGAATCTTCTCCCACCAGTTCCCAGTCCACCTGCACACTTTTTACAAATCTGCCGTCCATGTTTTCCTGCCTCCTGGCTCCATATCATTATAACCCCAGCCGCCTGGCTTTCACAAGCTGTAAAATCCCTGGCTGTTATAACAATACGCGTACTTACTTTCAAAGACATTCTCTCCTGTTTCTCCACATATCCATTTTATTATAACATATTGCCGCCCCCAGGCAAGGCTCTTGAGTTTCCGTATTTGGGGGAATAAAATATGAAAAACCAAGATAAGTCTGTCTTGACAATTCTGTTTTATCCGTTTATAATACATCTACAAAATGTTCGTTTTTATAAACCAGGGCTTGTACTGGTTTCGACGGGGGTTTAGAAGTCTGGGAAGCCATCCGCAGACCGTGGCTGCGTCACCAACATGGAAAACTTAAATATAAACGCAGACGAACAGTTAGCGTACGCTGCTTAATTGCAGCTGTCGGACTTAGGTCGCTCACAGCTTAAGACACCGGCATCGATGATGTGAGGAACTTCGCCTCTTAAGCTTTGCGGAGGTGGAAGAATGGATGAAGCTACCAAGTAGGGGAGCCTGTCTTTGGGCGCCTTTATGAGGGAATTAAAAAACAGAGACTATGATGGAAGAAACCTGGATGGAAGGGCTTTCGGACAGGGGTTCGATTCCCCTCAGGTCCACTTAAAAATCCTGCATAGCAGGATTTTTTACTGTCTGGGATCCCATTATCTCAGATACATTGTGATTCACACGCTATAATGCCGGCAGGCAAAAGAATGAGGCTGTGTCCATGGACATCTTGATTCTTTTGAAAAAACATGCTATAGTAAAAAAGATATTATGAGAAAGAGGTGAAAAGATGCAAAACATTTCCTGCAAATAAATTGAATCATGCAGTGATACTGTCTTTTACAGTATTGTTGCGCCCTTTGCAGGAAAGTTTTAAATCTGTTCACGCACATAAATAGCTTTCTTCCATGATTTTTGTGGAATATTTTATTATGCTATGAGGAGCTGCAGGAATTGATTTTCCTGCGGCTCTTATTTGCGTACAAGGGCGCAAAAGGAATAAAGAAGGAGGCTTTTTATGTCAATAATCAAAGTGGAAAATCTTACTTTTTCCTATCTTTCCAATTACGATAACATTTTTGAGGATGTTTCCTTTCAGATTGACACTGATTGGAAGCTGGGATTCGTGGGGCGAAACGGCAGAGGAAAGACAACGTTTCTTAATCTTCTTCTGGGAAAGCATGAATATCGGGGAAACATCATATCCTCCGTACAGTTTGATTATTTTCCCTATCCTGTGGAGGATAGAAGCAGGCTGACTGCGGATATTTTGCAAGAGGTCTGCCCCCGCGCCGGGCAGTGGGAATTTTTGAAAGAGCTATCGCTTCTCGATGTGGATTCCGATGTGTTCTGGCGTCCCTTTGAGACGCTTTCCAACGGTGAACAGACGAAAGTCCTGCTTGCCGCCCTCTTTTTGAATGAAGGGCATTTCCTGTTGATTGATGAGCCCACCAATCACCTGGACGCCAAAGCCAGGGAGGTCGTGTCTGCTTATTTGCAAAGGAAAAAAGGATTTATCCTGGTATCCCACGACCGTCATTTTCTGGATGGATGTATCGACCACATTCTTTCCATAAACAAAACGGATATAGAAATACAGGGAGGAAACTTTTCCTCCTGGATGTTAAATTTTGAACGCCGTCAGGCTTTTGAACAGGCCCAACATGACCGCCTGCAAAAGGATATTAAACGGTTACAGCAGTCATCCAGGCGCTCTGGCGCCTGGTCCGACCGTGTAGAAGCCTCAAAAATCGGAGCCGCTGATAAAGGATATGTGGGGCATAAATCAGCCAAGATGATGAAGCGCGCCAAATCCATCGAATCAAGGACACAACAAGCCATTGAGCAAAAATCCGGCCTTTTAAAAAACCTGGAAACTGCCGATACATTAAAGCTGATCCCATTACAATATCACGCCGATACACTTGTTTCTTTTTCCGGCGTATCTGTCTGCTACGACGGCCGTACAGTCTGTGATCCCATTTCATTTACCGTACAGAGAGGGGATCGCATCGTATTGGATGGAAAAAACGGGAGTGGCAAAAGCAGTTTACTGAAGCTCTTACTGGGGGAAGCAATCGGACATACCGGTACAGTTGCCGTCGGCTCCGGCCTCATGGTTTCCTATGTCCCCCAGGATACTTCCCATCTGCAAGGGACTCTCGCCGATTTTTCAAAGCAGTACGGTCTCAACGAAAACTTATTCAAAGCCCTTTTGCGGAAACTGGATTTCGACCGGATACAGTTTGAAAAAGATATGAAGGATTTTTCCGGCGGCCAGAAGAAAAAAGTGATGATTGCCAAAAGCCTTTGTGAGCAGGCCCATCTGTATGTGTGGGATGAACCCCTCAATTTCATTGACATTTACTCCCGTATGCAGATCGAACAGCTCATCCGTGACTTTTCTCCCACGATGGTTTTCGTGGAACATGACCGCACTTTTAAAGATATCATTGCAACAAAAACCGTCTCCATTTAAGGTGGGACGCCAAACGCCTTTATTTTAAGCTTAATAGCCGGAAGCATTGACGCCCCCTCTAAAACTCTTTATAATGAGCTTTATACGAAATACGGAGGAATATACATGTTATGTGGATTGCAGACCAATGGAAAGATTATGAAATCATAGATACTTCTAAAGGAGAAAAGCTGGAACGCTGGGGAAAATTTCTCCTGGTGCGCCCCGACCCCCAGGTCATCTGGGATACTCCCAAAAACCACAGGGGATGGCAGAAAAAAAACGGCCATTATCATCGCAGCAGCCGCGGCGGAGGAGAATGGGAATTTTTTGACCTGCCTGAGCAGTGGGCCGTTGACTACGGGCCTCTGGCTCTGACTTTTCATTTAAAACCTTTCAGTTTTAAGCACACCGGCCTTTTCCCGGAACAAGCCGTCAACTGGGATTGGTTTTCTTCTAAAATAAAAAAAGCCGGACGGCCCGTCAAGGTTTTAAACCTTTTTGCCTATACCGGGGGGGCTACCTTGGCCGCCGCCCGCGCAGGCGCCCAGGTGACTCATGTGGACGCCTCCAAAGGCATGGTGTCCTGGGCCAGGGAAAATGCCAGGGCTTCCGGCCTGTCTGAGGCCCCCATCCGCTGGATTACCGACGACTGCGTCAAATTCGCAGAACGGGAAATCCGCCGCAGGAACCTCTACGATGCCGTGATTATGGATCCGCCTTCTTATGGCCGCGGGCCCAAGGGGGAAATCTGGAAAATCGAAGAAAATATCTTTTCCCTGGTGAAACTTTGCACCCGGCTTTTGTCAGAAAAGCCCTTATTTTTCCTGATCAATTCCTACACCACCGGACTGGCCCCCGCCGTTCTTTCCTATATGCTGGGCACGGCGTTGAAAAAACAAGGGGGGACCGTCACCTCCAGTGAAATCGGCCTCCCGGTGACAGAAAGCGGCCTCGTCCTCCCCTGCGGCGCGTCGGGGCGCTGGGAAATCTGACTTACCATTTATTGCGTACCTTTTCCGCAAATCCAAGCATATGTACCACAGGAAGTTTTGTCCCGTCATCCAGGACTGCCTCTCCGTCAAAATGGCCAAACACCTGATGCTGGTCACTTAAAACCCCCCCTACGCTTGTACGGGACTTCCTGTCCAGGACAGGCGTAAAATCAAGTTCCAGCCTCCCATCGGAAGAGGTAAATTTCCAGGGTTTCATGTAATCGGTCCTTCCCTCCTCCTCCCCGGGAATCAGGAAATGAACCTGCCCCAGCTTGTGGGCCTTTCCTTTATAAAACAGCATGTTCTCCGTAGCCGCCGAAGTGTCGCCGAACCCATAGCCTAAGTTGAATCCAAACATTTCTCCGCCGCTAATTCCCATGGCCGCACTCCAGTACCAGGTATTTTCATAAGTCCAGACGCCTCTTCCCCAGTCCAATAAAGCGAAGCTGTCCTCCGGCCGGAATTCATAACTATGGCCGGCATATTCTGCACGGCCGCAGGCCCTCATGCCAATGATCTTCTGATTATAATAAAAAGCTGTTTTTTTCTCCGGAAACGGCGTCGCGATCACCATACTGTCCTCCGGCTCTTTTGTCAGTTCAAAATGGACGCGGATCGGCAGCCCCTTTTCAAATCTCCGGATTTCCCCATCCAGGATCCTTTTACCTCCTTCATGGCGAAAAGACATCTTCATATTCTTTTTTTCCAGGGACACATCCCCTGATACAGAGCTTCCCGGAAATCCCGTTTTCCCCATGGGAAATACCGTCATGGGACTGGCAGTATGCTCTGCCCGTTTTTCAAAATCCAAAAATGAAATACTGACAAGCCCCATATAGGAATTATCATCCAGCGTCAGGGCCACCCCATATTTATCATTATAAATGAGATAATAATCCCACTCTTTGATGCGGAAAGCCCCCCCTTTCACCTTCCTCCTGTCATATGTCTTTACCAGTGAAGTGGCGTAACCCGCCTGAGAAAGCTCTCCACGTTCATTCAAAAGCGGCCCCGGGGAAAGCCGTGTCTGTTCTCCCCCTGTCTTTCCTGTTTCTGCCCACACCTGCCCTGCCATAAAATACCTCCTCTCATATGCCGTCATTTTATATACTTTCATTGTGCATATTCTCACTTAAATAACGCTCCGCGGAAATGACTGCGTTTGCCCCGTCTGCCGCTGCTGTCACCACCTGCCTCAAAGGCTTTGTACGGATATCCCCGGCTGCAAAAATCCCGGGTACAGATGTTACGCCATCTTCCCCGGCCCGTATATACCCGGCCTTATCCGTCTCCACAAGGTTTTTCCATACTTCCGTTTCCGGGATGATTCCCACGGCAATAAACACACCCTGGAGGGAAAGCCCCGTTTCTTTCCCATCTTTTTTATTTCTGATCCGAAGGCCTGTAACCACGGTTTCGCCTGTGATTTCCGCCACCTCCGTATCAGGGAGAAAGGTTACATTTTCCAGAGAAAAAAGCTGTTTCTGAAGGCTTCCTGCCCCGCGCAGTTTATCCCTGCGGTGAATCAGGTATACCCTGCCGCAAGTTCTTGACAGGAGAATGGCATCCCCGATGGCTGTATCGCCGCCTCCGACGACTGCCACTGTTTTATCCTTAAAAAACATTCCGTCACAGGTGGCACAGTAGCTGACTCCATGCCCGGTGAGCTTTTCCTCCCCTGGAACCCCCAAAAGCCTGTGCCTGGCCCCATTTGCAAGAATCACCGACCGCGCCTTGTAGCTCCCTTTTTCTCCCCGCAGCGTTTTATAAGGAAAACCATCCTCCAGGGCGCCCACCGTATCGGTGGCAAAGGCAGCCCCCAGGCTTTTCGCATGTTCCCGCATGTTCACAGCCAGGTCAAAGCCACCGATTTTCGGAACGCCCGGGTAATTGTCCACTTCATAAGTATTTAAAATCTGGCCGCCGCTCATGGCTGCCTGTTCCAATACCAGCATATTTAGCCCCGCCCGTTTTGCATAGACTGCCGCCGAAAGCCCTGCCGGCCCGGAACCGACAATGACCACATCATAAATTTCTCCCATGACACCCTCCATATAAATGTGGTATACTAAAGTCTGATACCTGTTTAAGGGTAGTATGGATAATGAAAGGAGAAATTATGAATTCTGCAAAAACGGCATTGATCACTGGCGCATCCCGCGGTATTGGAAAAGCCATCGCCCTCCGCCTGGCAGAAGAAGGCTTCCGCTGCGCCATCTGTGCCAGAAACGAATCTCTCCTCCTGGAAACACGGAAAGAGATTCTGGCCGCCAAAGCCCCCTGCCTGGCTGTACCTGCCGATGTGTCAGATTCCTCCCAATGCGCAAAACTTTTCAAAGAAATACAGACAGTTTTCGGTTCTGTAGACCTGTTAGTCAATAATGCCGGCATCTCCCATATGGGCCTCCTCCAGGATATGGACGACGCTCAGTGGGATTCCGTCATAAGCACCAACCTGTCTTCCGTCTTTTACTGCTGCCGCCTGGCCATTCCCTCGATGATAGCCAAAAAAAGCGGACGGATCTTAAATATTTCTTCTGTCTGGGGAACTTCCGGCGCTTCCCTGGAAACTGCTTATTCAGCATCCAAAGGCGGCGTCAATGCCCTCACAAAAGCCCTGGCAAAGGAGCTGGCCCCCTCAGGTATCCAGGTAAATGCCCTGGCCTACGGAGCCATTGACACTGCCATGAATGATTTCCTCTCCCAACAGGAGCGGCTCTCCCTCTTGGAAGAAATCCCCGCCGGGCGCTTTGGCACTGCCAGGGAGGCGGCCCGGACGGCATGGCAGATTCTTTCTTCACCCCTTTATCTGACAGGACAGGTCATTACCCTGGACGGCGGCTGGCAGTAAAAATTATTCTTCAAACAAAAGGATATCTTTGCCATTTACCGCAAAATACAACATTCCCAGAACCTCAACGGCTGCTTTTCCTCCCGTAGCCTCTGTCAGCCGCTTCACAAAAGCGTCCGCCTGCTCTTCTGGCAGCAAAAGTTTGGAAACCACCGTATCCGTATATTCCGTATCTAAAATGGAAATCCCCATCTGGCCGGCGATATACTGGAGCTTTCCCAGCCCGTTATAATCACAGGCAACCGACACCTCCCGCCCCGGCTGTTTGTGAAGGATAACGCTGTTTTTTAATCCCTCTTTTACCGCCCCGGAATAGGCCCGTACCAATCCGCCTGTCCCCAGAAGGGTCCCTCCAAAATACCTTGTCACCACCACGCACACATTGTGGACCCCTTCTCCCAAAAGTACATCCAGCATGGGACGGCCTGCTGTCCCGCCCGGTTCCCCGTCGTCGCTGCAGCGGGTCAGTTCATTGCCGCGGCCAATGCAAAACGCCGTGCAGTTGTGGCTGGCATTCCAATATTTTTTTCTCATTTCTTCTATAAAGGCGGCGGCCTCTTCTTCTGTCTTCACAGGACGCACTGTGGCTATGAATCTGGACTTTTTTTCCACCAGTTCCCCTTCGCCGCCCTGATATGCTTCCAGATAACTCTGTCTCATGCCTTCCTCCTGTGTCCTTCTATTGTACTGTCTATACCCTTATTGTAATACAGAAGACAAAATCCGGCAACCTGCGTTTATGTAATACAAATGCAAAAAAACTGAAAGGAAATACCCCTTTATTTGTCATACTTTTTCTGTTATACTGAAGGTTCAGGAGGATACTTTATGAATTACGGAAAATCTGGCCTGCAAAAACAGATTCACGCATGTTCATCGAAATCTGCCAGGCGAAAAACAAAAGCCGGTATTTTGACCTTCAAAGCTCTTCTGACCGGAATCGTGGCTTTATTTGTATTAATTATTTCCCTCGGTATTGGAATGGTCCGCGGTATTTTAAATTCTGCCCCTGACTTAAGCACCCTGGATATGTCTCCAAGCGCTTCCGCTACCATTATATATGATGCAGAAGGAAATGAAATACAAACTCTTGTTATGGCCGGCTCCAACAGGCAGCCTGTTGAATATTCAGAGATGCCCGAAAACCTGATCCACGCATTTATCGCCATTGAAGACTCCCGCTTTTGGGATCACAACGGCGTGGATATTAAAGGCCTGACCCGCGCCGTATTCCAGGGACTCATGTCCGGGGAACTGGACCAGGGCGCCAGCACCATCACCCAGCAGTTAATTAAAAATGTGGCTTTTAACGGCGGCATGGAAACTTCCCTGGGTGCAAAATTCAAGCGGAAGCTCCAGGAGCAGTACCTGGCCATCCAGCTGGAAAAAACAATGGATAAAAGAATTATCCTTCAAAACTATCTGAATACCATCAACCTGGGGGCCAATACCCTTGGGGTACAGGCGGCCTCCGAACGTTATTTTGGAAAAAGCGTCAGCGACCTGACACTGTCCGAATGTGCAGTGATTGCCGCTGTCACCAGCAACCCCACCCGCTATAATCCCATCACCCATCCAGAAGAAAATGTCAAGCGGCGCGACATTGTTCTGGAATACATGTATGAGCAGGGATATATCACAGAAGAAGCCCTCAAAGAAGCCAGGGCGGATGATGTCTACACACGGATTCAGGAAGTGGATGCCGCCAGGGACAGTGAATCCTCCATATACAGTTATTTCGTGGATGAAACCATTGTCCAGGTCCTGGCCGACCTCCAGGAAAAAGCAGGATATTCTGAGACAGAAGCCCGTACCCTGCTCTATAGCGGCGGCCTTCGGATTTATACCACACAGGATCCAAATCTGCAGAAAATCATGGATGAGGAGATTTCCCGGCCGGAAAATTACAGCCACAGCGACATCCGCTACAGCTTCACTTACCGCCTTTCCGTCACCCATGCGGACGGCACCACAGAGAATTATTCCGAAAACCATATCAAAACATGGCTGCGGGAGAAAAACGGCGGCGCCCAGGTGAAATTAATTTATGACACCGAAGAAGAAATCCGCCAGCACGTGGAAGAATACAAATCCACCGTGGTAAGCGCCCGGGACACCATCCAGGGAGAACGGCTGGACATTACCCTGCAGCCCCAGAGTTCCTGTGTCCTGATGGATCAGGAGACAGGTTATATCGTGGCAATAAGCGGTGGGCGCGGTAAGAAAACCGCCAGCCTCAGTTTAAACCGCGCCACCGACACTCTGCGCCAGCCTGGTTCCACATTTAAAGTGCTGACTGCTTTCGCCCCGGCTTTAGACAGCGCCGGAGCTACTCTCGGCTCTGTTTATTATGATGCGCCTTATTCCCTGGACAATAAAGACTTTGCCAACTGGTGGGGCAACAGTTATGTGGGCTATTCCAATATCCGGGACGGCATTGTCTATTCCATGAATATCATTGCCTTAAAAACCCTGATGAATACCGTCACCCCCCAAACGGGTTATCAATATGCCCTGGACTTTGGTATCACTTCCCTGGTGGAAAGTGAAATGGACGAAAGTACCGGGGAAGTATTCACAGATATCGGCGCCCCCCTCTGCCTTGGCGGAATTACCCATGGCGTCAGCAATCTGGAACTGACAGCCGCCTATGCTGCCATCGCCAACCAGGGAATCTATACGGAGCCGGTTTATTATACAAGAATTGTAGACAGAAATGGTAAAATCATCATTGACAACCGTCCGGAAACACGTACCGTAATCAAAGAATCCACCGCTTGGCTTTTGACCAACGCCATGGAGGGAGTCTGTGTCCGGTCTTACCTGTTTAACCGCTCTGACATTCCCACCAGCAGGCCAGAGACGAAGATTGACAACCTGCCCACTGCCGGAAAGAGCGGAACTACCACTAATACCAACGACATCTGGTTTGTGGGTTACACCCCTTATTACACTTTAGGTGTCTGGCAGGGCTATGATGAAAACGCTTCCCTGGACACAGGCGCTGATGTAAGAACCATTTGGCGCAATATCATGGCCAGATCCTGTGAAGAACTTCCCGCGAAAGAATTTCCCGCAATGCCGGGGAACATTGAGGAAGCTTCCATTTGCCATAAGTCCGGCAAACTGGCCGTACCCGGTATCTGTGATGCCGACCCCGCCGGAAGTATGGTCTATACAGAATACTTTGTCAGAGGCACCACGCCCACTGAGGTTTGCGACCATCATACAAAAGTCACCGTTTGCCGTTTAAGCAATGTTCTGGCCACAGAGTTTTGTCCCGAAGCGCTGCGGGAAGAACGCGTTTACCGGACATTAACCGATGAATCCACCGACAGTACGGACGACAGCCCTTATCTCCTCCCTGATACTTTGCGGAACAGTACCTGCCCTCTCCATACCAGTTATACTTTTCCCTTTATAAACGGAGAGGATAACCCGACGGGCGAAACCGCGCCCGGGCAGACGGCTCCAGGAGAGACTGCGCCTGGGCAAACAGCTCCTGGACAACAGACGCCTGAAAACCCGGCTGTACCTTCTGACCCGGCGTCTTCGCCTGCTCCCGCCCAGCCGCCCAACCAATAAGAATCCTGCCATGCAGGATTCGCCGCCTGCGCCAGATCGCCTCAGCGATATAATTCCTCTCCGCCGCAGTGCGATCCTCGCGGAGCGGTTTTTGCTTTATAGGACGCAATTTCCTATAAAGGAAAAAAGAATCCTGCGTGGCAGGATTCGCCGCCTGCGGCGGATCGCCTCAGCGATATAATTCCTCTCCGCCGCAGTGCGATCCTCGCGGAGCGGTTTTACTTTATAGGACGCAATTTCCTATAAAGTAAAAAAGATTGCGCAAAGCGCAATCTTTTTTATTTATTTATTCCCGCCCGTTTTCTCATCCTGGAATCCAGTATCTTTTTCCTGAGGCGTAAATGTTCCGGTGTCACCTCCAAAAGCTCATCGGCATCTATAAAGTCCAGAGCCTGCTCTAAGCTCATCACCACAGGAGGCACCAGCTTCAGCGCTTCATCGGAACCGGAAGACCGGGTATTGGTCAAGTGTTTTGTCTTACACACATTCACCTCGATATCCTCCGCTTTCGCATTGGACCCCACCACCATTCCGCCATATACTTTTTCCCCGGGGCCGATAAAGAGAGAACCTCTCTCCTGGGCATTAAAAAGGCCGTAGGTCACGCTTTCCCCGCTTTCAAAAGCAATCAAAGAACCTTGGCGCCGATACTGGATATCCCCTTTATAGAGGGCGTATCCGTCAAAAAGCTGATTCATAACGCCGTTTCCCTTGGTATCAGTCAGGAAGTCTCCCCTGTATCCAATGAGACCCCTGGAGGGAATGGCAAATTCCATCCTTGTATAACCAGTGCCAGAGGGGGACATCCCCTGCAATTCTCCCTTTCTCAGGGAAAGCTTCTGAATAACCGTACCAGAAAACTCGTCAGGCACGTCAATATAGACCAGTTCCATAGGTTCTAATTTCCGCCCCTTTTCATCCTGTTTATAAATAACTTCTGCCTTGCTGACAGCAAATTCATAGCCTTCCCTCCGCATATTCTCGATCAGCACAGATAAATGCAGCTCCCCCCTTCCGGAAACTTTGAACCGGTCGGCATCTTCCGTCTCCTCCACCCGGAGGCTGACATCCGTGTTCAATTCACGGAACAAACGATCCCTGATATGGCGGGAGGTCACATACTTCCCCTCTGTACCCGCCAGCGGGCTGTCGTTTACCATAAAATGCATGGCAATGGTGGGTTCGGAAATCTTCTGGAAGGGAATGGGAACCGGGTGATCCGGTGCACAGAGCGTATCGCCAATATGCAAATCGGCAATGCCTGAAACGGCCACGATGGAACCAATCCCGGCCTTCTCCACCTCCACTTTTTCCAGCCCGTCAAATTCATAAAGACGGCTTACCTTCACCTTCTTAAACTTTCCCGGATCATGATGATTGACCAGAGCCACTTCCTGATTCACCCGGATGGAACCGTTATCCACTTTTCCGACACCGATCCGGCCCACATATTCATTGTAATCAATGGTACTGATTAAAATTTGAGTATCCGCATCCGGATCTCCTTCCGGCGCCGGGATATGCCCAATGATGGTATCAAACAAAGGCTGCATGTCCTTCTTTTCGTCATCCAGCTTCCGCATGGCATAGCCGCCTTTTGCTGATGCAAATACAAAGGGGCAATCCAGCTGTTCATCAGAAGCATCCAATTCCAGCAAAAGCTCCAAGACTTCATCAATCACTTCATCCGGCCTTGCCTCCGGCCGGTCGATTTTATTGATACAGGCGATCACCGGAAGCTCCAGCTCCAACGCTTTTTGCAGTACAAATTTTGTCTGGGGCATGGCGCCTTCAAAGGCATCCACCACCAGGATAACGCCATTTACCATCTTCAGTACCCGCTCCACTTCACCGCCAAAATCAGCATGGCCAGGCGTATCAATGATATTAATTTTAGTCCCTTTATAAAATACCGCCGTATTTTTGGAAAGAATGGTAATGCCGCGCTCCCTTTCAATATCATTGGAGTCCATGACCCGCTCCATTACCTCCTGATTTGCCCGGAATACACCGCTCTGCTTCAAAAGCTCATCCACCAGCGTTGTCTTACCATGGTCAACATGGGCTATAATTGCAATGTTCCTTATATCTTCTCTTGTCGTTTTCATGATTCTTCCTGCTTCCTTTATTTAATTATACCCTACAGGGCACACGCGGCCATTTGGCCGTTACACATTTCCCTATATTAGCACACTCTGCCGTATAATTGCAAGAGCAAGGAAATTTAAATTTCCTTGCTCTTGATATGAACGTCCAGCTGTCCGTAAGGAATCTTAATTCCCCCCTCATCAAACACCAACTTCATCTGCTCCGTCATGCTCCAGAGGCATTTCCAGTATTCCGAAGTTTTTACCCAACAGCGCAAACCCAGGATCACAGCACTTTCCCCCAGCTCTGACACATAAACAAAATGTTCTTCATCTGTCATGGTCATTGGATGGTTTTCCACCAAATGAAACAAAAGCTCTTTCGCCTTTTTTAAATCCGACTCATAGGAAATCCCCACCTTTAAATCAAGCTGGCGTTTTTCCTGGGCTGTCACATTGGTCATACTGCTGTTGGCCAGATTTCCGTTGGGAACCATAATCACCCGGCTGTCTAAAGTCACCAGTTCCGTATATACCAGACCAATATTTCGGACTGTTCCCTCGTTTTTGTGAGTATCCTCAATGATATAATCCCCTACTTTAAAGGGTTTCAACATCAAAATCAGAAGACCACCCGCAAAATTGCCCAGGCTTCCCTGTAATGCAAGTCCCAGGGCCACTGTTACAGAGCTGGCCACTGTTGCGAAAGCTGTGGGCTGCACCCCCGCCACGCTTAAAGTCAGAATCACAAGCATAATATATCCGGCGGCCCTCACCAGGTATTTTACAAACTTCCGCACCGTAATTTCTGTCCCGGCCCGTTCCATGGACCGTTCCGTAATCTTCGTGACCATGCGGATTAATTTCCTGCCAATAATAAACAAAAGCAGAACGGTCAGGACTTTAAGACCAAAAAGCAGCGCCTGGACAGGAAGCGCATCAAGAATCTCCCTTAACTGTACTTTATAAGCATATTCTATCTGGCTTACCACCTCCGCCACATCGGTAGCCGCTTCTTCCGCCCACAGTACCGTCATCTCCTATCCTTCCTCCATCATCGCTTTCTTCACCTTTGCCACCCCGGCAGTCCGTCCTTTTGAACCTTTGGCTCTGCCTCGCTTCTTCGCCGCCGCATTTCCTTTTACAGGCTCCAGGACGGGAATATACTGAAACGCCTGAATTCCAAGAGGCGCCACTTTAATGGAAATGGAATTTTCCCGTTCATCCCACTCTTCCGCAGATGATTGTTTTACCCTCCCATTGATAATTCCTGTACCGCCGTATTTCTTTTCATCGCTGTTGAAAATCTCTTTATATTTTCCCGCATAAGGCACACCTACCCGGTAAGCCTCATGGGCCACAGGGACAAAGTTGCAGACCACCAAAAGCGTTTCTTCCTGCTTTCCGCTCTTTCTTAAAAATACAACGATATTATCCTTTGAATTGGTACAATCTATCCACTCAAACCCTTCCGGTTCATCATCCAAAGTCCAGAGTGCAGGGCTTTTCAGATACAGATGGTTCAGATCTCTCACATATTCCTGCAACCGGCTGTGGACATCATATTTCAGTAAATACCACTGAAGCCCCTCTTTTTCATTCCATTCATCCATCTGGCCAAATTCCTGTCCCATAAACAGAAGCTTCCTCCCTGGATGGAACATCATGAAACCGTACGCGGCCCGGACATTGGCAAATTTCAATTCAAAGGTTTCTCCCGGCATTTTTCCCACCATGGAGCCTTTTCCATGGACTACCTCATCATGGGAGAGCACCAGAATAAACCGCTCACTGTATGCATAAATCATGCTAAAAGTCATTTCTCCATAATGATAAGTCCGATAGATGGGATCACACTGCATATAACCAAGAAAGTCATTCATCCATCCCATGTTCCACTTGTAATCAAAGCCCACCGCGCCGTCGTCCACATCTCCTGTAATCCTGGGCCAGGCCGTAGATTCCTCCGCAATCAGGAGCGTTGGCAGCTTTTTCTTCTTGAAAATGGAATTCAGATGTTTGAGAAGCTCCAGGGCTTCCAGGTTTTCATTTCCGCCATAAATGTTGGGAATCCACTCCCCATCATTTTTGCCGTAATCCAGGTAAAGCATGGAAGCCACTGCATCCATACGGATACCGTCCGCATGGTACTCCTGTGCCCAGTAGAGGGCGTTAGCAACGAGAAAATTAGAAACCTGCGGCCTTCCATAATTAAAAATCAGCGTCCCCCAATGGGGATGGGCGCCCTGTCTGGGATCCTTATGTTCGTAAAGCCCTGTCCCGTCAAAATCCGCCAGCCCAAAGGTATCCCGCGGAAAATGCGCCGGCACCCAGTCCAGAATCACACCGATTCCCGCCTGGTGCATGGTGTCCATAAAAAAACGGAAATCGTCCGGTGTCCCATAGCGGCTGGTGGGCGCGTAATATCCTGTCACCTGGTAGCCCCAGGATTCGTCGAGGGGATGCTCCATCACCGGCATAAGCTCCACATGGGTATATCCCATTTTCTTCACATACTCCGCCAGCCGAGGCGCAATTTCCCGGTAATTATAAAACTTTTGTCCCTCTTTTGTTTCTGCCCCGTCTGCTTCTTTTCCCTCCGGGGCCGTATCCTCTGCTTTTGCAGCTTCTGCCTCCGTATTTTCTGCCTTTGTATCAGCGCCCTCTTCCTCCGGCGCTTTCCAGGAGCCAAGATGTACTTCATAAATATTCATGGGGCCGGAAAAAAGCTTCTGTTTCCTCACATCTTCTTTCCTTGCATCCATCCAGATTTTGTCCATCCACACATACTCGTTCAAGTTATAAACCACAGAGGCTGTCGCCGGACGAAGCTCTGCGTAATTGGCATAAGGATCCGCCTTCAGGCTGGGTTTCCCCCCTTTAAATTTCACCTCATATTTATAAATGGCTCCAGACGAAAGCCCAGGAATAAATAATTCATAAATCCCTGAATCCGAAATCCGCTGCATCTGGTGGCGTCTGCCGTCCCAGAGATTAAAATCTCCAACCACACTGACCCGCATGGCCCCCGGCGCCCACACAGAAAACACCACCCCCTCCACTCCCTGGAGCTTTTGGGGATGGGCCCCCATTTTTTTGTATATTTCATAATGGATTCCGGCATCAAACCGCTTCACATCTGATTCCTCATAAATAGAAGGAAAGCGATAGGGATCATGCACTTTCTGTTTCGTGCCATTGTCCCAGGTCACTTCAAACGTATAAGAAGGAGTCTTCTGTTCCGGAAGCAGGACTGCAAAAAAACCCGCCTCATCGGCCAGCTCCATGGCATACCGCTTCCCATCCTTTGCCGTCACCACTGTTACAGAAACAGCTGTGGGCAAAAATGCCTGGATCAAAACTCCTTCATCCGTCAAGTGGGGTCCCAGCACAGAGGCCGGTCTTTGACACTCAGAATAAACAACCGCTTCAATCTCCGGCCAGTCCATCAGTTGATATAATTTTTCGTTCATGGGCATTCCCTCCTTGCTTTCATTCTATCATCTGTTGCTGTCTGGTACAAGGTCTGATTCCTTTTAATTTCAAAATTTCGCTCAAAAGGCATGAAATTTTCTATATGGCAAAAACGGCGCCCCCCCTCCCTGCCTGGGATAGAGGAACGCCGCTGCATCAGTTGTTTGGCCTGCCAGATTTCGGGCGGCACATCAAAGCCTTGGGATAATCAGCCTTATTCTCCCAACACTTCCACGTCGATTTTCATCATCTTGCAAATGGTTTTAAGCTCTTCAATATGGTCGCCATAAACTGCATGTGCGTGATTTGCATCAAAGTTATCCAAAAATACCTTGTAATCGAAATGCAGTTTTGCAAAATTATGGGGCCATTCTTTATTGGTAAGTTCTTCCCGCTCCTTCGGCATAGATACCAATTCTGCTGTAAACATCACCATCCTATATTTGCGCTTTCCATTTTCATCCATGGAACGGCACAGCCTTGCGATGGTACAAAGGCCGGGGGCTGTCTGGCAGTTTACGTGGCAGCCGCCGCCTGCATAAATATCCAGACAAGGATACAACGTCACATTTTTTAAATTTTCATCTGGATTATCACTCTTTGCCGCATACCAGGTGGACTCTGAACCACAGTTGCAGAACTCCAGAACCTGATTTTCCTCATCCCAGTGGCGGACATCCATAAATACCACCGGATCCCCTGTCAAAAGCTTCAGCATCTGCATGGTCATGGCTGCATCGGAATCTGCCTCGCACGCGTAAACCACCGGCTCTTTGGCTCCATCCCAGTCATAAGGGTCGTTCATAAATGCGGCCGCAATACATTCTGTACAGTAATGGCAGCTCATATCATAATGGCATTTCACGCCCACAAAATCGAATTCATTTTCTTTCTGGATTCTCTTGATGGCTTCATAATGCCGAATCTGTGTTTTCAATTTTTCCGGTGTCAGTTTCTGCCCGTCATACTCAATAGCCTTACATTTTTCAGTCAGCCAGTTAAATGCTTTTTCCACCTGTTCTTCCGGCACTTCCTCCGCCAGACGGACAATCTCACTCTCGTCACAGTGCTCTACATCCACACCGAATTTATCCTGCCAATCCTGCATATCCACAGTGGCGCTGTACATACCTAAAGAACGGCCGCCGATCAGGCCATACTTTTGTCCATTTAAACTGGTAACCACATGCGCGCATTTTCCAAATGTAATGATCCTCTCCAGTACTTCAGGGTCATTGAAGTCACCATATGCGCGGAAGTGGGTAATCCCCTGCTGATTTAAAGCGCCGCCTGCCGCCAGCATAGCCACCATGCCGGGCCAGTCAGGGTTTAACTGGGCAGCCAAAAGGTACGGACCCTGGCCATATTTTGCTGCAATGGCAGAAAAATTCGGCCATGCAAAGACGCCGTAAGAAAAGATGGTTCCATCTACGCCTTTTGCTTTCAGCTTTTCCGCTTCTGCTCTGGCTGAAGCCACAGAGTTTACAAGATTGTCCGCTACGACCACATCCACACGTCCATCTTTCTCCAGGGCTGCCTTGATCACATCCAGCTGGTGCTGAACCACGTCCTTACTTTTCTCATGAACAACCGGATCACCGTCAGACAGTCCCATAATACCTAAAAGAGGTTTTCTGTTTCCCATAAAAATACCTTCCTTTCCCTTTCATCCACCGCCCCCTGCGGCATATTTTTATTTCATATATGAAATAATTGATTTCATATGTTATGATTATATCATATAAAACAAAATCCTGCAATGGAGGAAGGATTTTTCACGCCATCTTAAAGCCCATGATTGTAAACCTTTTTGTAATTTAAGTTGACATTTTCTATTTTCTATTTTATAATGAGCCTATTGCAAGCGCTTTGCAGCAGACCCACTTTTTACATCCAAATTCCAACTGAAAAAGGAGCGTTATTATTTATGGAAAAGACAATCACAGAAAAATCCTCAAAGCTAACTTTGATAACCATGACTCTCGTCAGCGTTATGACTGCCATTACCTGTATCCTTGGCCCCCTTTCCATTCCGATTCCCATAAGCCCTGTTCCTATTTCTTTCACAAATCTGGCTGTATACATTACCTTATATGTACTTGGTATGAAAGCCGGAACCCTCAGTTATCTCATCTATCTCCTGATCGGTATGGTGGGAGTCCCTGTATTTTCCGGTTTCACCGGAGGCCCGGCCAAACTGGTGGGTCCCACAGGCGGCTATCTGGTGGGATTTATTTTCATGGCTCTCATTGCCGGGTGGTTCATTGACCGGTTCCCCAAGAAATATTATTTCCATGTCCTCGGTATGGTTCTGGGAACCGTCGTATGTTATCTGTTTGGTACGGTCTGGCTCTGTTTTCAGATGGAGCTTTCTTTTACAGCGGGGCTGATGTCCGGGGTTGTTCCCTATTTGCCCGGCGATGCAGCTAAAATCATCGTTTCCCTGATTTTAGGCCCCGCCCTCAGGTATGGCGCCAGCCAGGTGAAAAACCGCTGATCCCGGCTGGCAAAAAGGACGATTGTATAAACAGATTCGCCCTCTGTTTATACAATCGTCCCTTTATTTATTCACTCTTTGCCGCAATAAAATATGGAAGTTTCTTTGACCAGTCATCTTCTTTTTTCTTCGACGTTTCTACCGGATGGATTCCTCCCATCAAATGAATAAGAGTATTTCTGTTCCAGATATTATGGCTCTGCCATCTCCAGCCCGCATATCTGTAAAAATCCCCTATAATGTAGATCCCATTTGACGGTTTCTTTCGGTTCAAACCTTTTCATGGGAGAGATTCTCCCGGCGATTTCCCGAACCTCCCTCTCTCCTGCAAGCTCCCCACAGCCGGCTGCCTGCATCAGGACATTTCCGACAGCCGCCGCCTCCCTGACCCCGGTAATAACAGGAAGATTTAGGGCAGACGCAAGCATTTCATTCAAAAAATCAACTCCGCTGGTTCCTCCGACCACGTACACAACATCCACATTTGTTGCAGCCGCCCGTTCTAATGATTCCAGCCCATATCGGCATTTAAAGGCAATACTCTCATAAATAATTCTCGCTATCTGGCCAATATTATCCTGAGCCACCGCAGGCTGCCTTGTCTCTTTCAACCAGGAAGCCACCGCTTCCGCCATATTTTCCGGGCTGTAAAAAGCTTCCGAATCCGTATCCACAAATCCATAAAAAGGCTCTGCTTTTGCCGCCCTTGCCGCAATGGAAACATAATCACAGGAAATCCCCTGTCTATCCCATATCCTCCGACATTCCTGCAGCATCCACATGGCACAGACGTTCCGTTTTACCAAAGTTTTTCCAAACGCAAGGCCTGTATTGGACAACTGATAATGAAAAGATAATCCCGGATCCGCCGGCTCTGAAAGCTCCATGCCAACCAAATACCAGCTTCCTGTGGAGATAAACGCCCACCGTTCCCCCTCTTTCGCGGGGACAGCCATACCAGCTGCCGCCGTGTCATGGACAGGCGGCGCAACAATTTCAAAACGGCTGGTTCCCAACCTCCCCGCCAGTTCTTCCGAAATCCTTCCCAAGCACTGGCCCGACCATAGGACAGGCGGCTGTATACTTTTGGGCAGTCCGAACAACTCAAAAACTTTATTCTCCCATTTCTGTTTTTTCATATTGAATAACTGGGAATAAGAAGCCGCCGAAATTTCAGAACACACCCGGCCGGAAAAAAAGTACATTAGCAAATCCCCGAGATGCATGATCTTGTTCCCGCCTTCCAAAAGTTCCGGGTGTCCTTTTTTCACGGCCAGAAGCTGGCAAAGGGTGGAATCCCGAATCCGCCTCTGGCCTGTCAGCCCATAAAGTTCCCTGTAGCTTATGCGAGCTTCCACCTCTTCTGTCATTCCCTCTGTACGCTTATCCCGGTAAAAAACAGGAAGCCCTAAAAGCTCCCCCTGATGATTTACGATTCCAAAATCACCGACCCACGAATCAATTCCCAGGCTGGACAGCACAATCCCTTCCCTTCCCAGACACTCCAAGGCCTGGCAAATTTTTTCATATACTTCATAGACATTAATACATATATGCCCTCTCAAGAATACCCGCGGAGTGGCAAAACGTCCCACCTCCCGCATCTGAATCCTCTTCTCCTTTGTAAGCTCTGCCAGCAGAACCTTCCCACTGCTGCTCCCCATATCAACGGCCAGATATTGTTTTTCCATCGGCTCCTCCTGTCACAAATTACGTAAAACCTAACCTCCCCATGTAAACTGTACCTGAAAAGTTGATCCTTCTTTCACAGGATGTACTTCCTATGATGTCATAATACCGGCCGAAATTAACATCGTCAACACTGTCCATGTTCAAAATCTGCCCCATGGGAGTCTGGGGGAATTGGACTTCCCTGAATCATTTTCCATGGCAATTCCAATATATGAAATATTGACAATCCTACTTCGCTGGTTTATTATTTTACTAAGGTAAAGTCTTACATTGTATCCCGCCCACCAAGCCGTTTCATTTGCGAAAGGAGTTTTTCTCATGAACAACAACAAATTTAAGTCAAGCTTCGGCTTCCTCATGGCTGCCGTCGGCTCCGCTGTGGGAGTCGGAAACTTGTGGGGGTTTCCCTACAAAATGGGCGCAAACGGCGGTTTCGCCTTCCTTCTGTGCTATATCCTCTGTGTGGTGATCGGCTTCGTCCTGATGACCGGGGAACTGACCATCGGAAGACATGGCGGAAAAGGCGTTGTCGAAAATTACAGGCTGACTGGAAAAAGAAATGGATGGATTGGAGTCCTGGCCGCGCTTGCCGTCCTTTTTATCACAGGTTTCTGCTGTACTTTGACAGCCTACTGCATGAAATACTTCCTGGCAAATCTCGGCACTCTGCTCCACGCGGGCTGGGGTATCAACGGAGGAGATGCACTTGCTTACTGGAACGCTTTCCTCTCAAACGGTATGGAGGCCGCATTGCTGACATTGCTGTCTGTAGCGATTACCATGGTGATTCTCTTTAAAGGAACCTCCGGTATTGAAAAATTCTGTAAGTATGCCATGCCCCTTTTGGTTCTTTTGCTTCTCATTGTCATCGGCAGATCTCTATCCCTCCCCGGTTCCTCCGCTGGGCTGGCCTTTATGTTCAAACCGGACTGGTCTGTATTCCAGGGGACAGGATGGATTACCATTTTTGCAAGGGCTGGAGGACAGGCATTTTTCTCCTTATCCCTGGGCATGGCCATTATGATCACTTACGGCGCTTATCTGGATAAAACAGAAAACATTGAAAAAAACGCTGCTCTTATCTGTGTTTTTGATACCCTTGTGGCGCTGTTGGCTGGTGTCGCCATTTTTCCCGCTGTATTTGCCTTTGGCCATGAACCTGCCGGCGGTACATCCTTGCTTTTCGTAACACTTCAGACCGTATTCAACGATATGGGTATGATCGGAGCCTTCTTTGGCTGCATTTTCTACTTGCTGGCCGTCATTGCTGAACTTACCTCACTGGTTTCCCTGTTTGAACCCCCAGTTGCTTTCATTACTGATATGGCTGCCTCCAAAGGAAAAAGTATCAGCCGGGCAAAGCTTGTCATCGGAGTATCCATATTTAACCTGGCTACGGGAGTCCTCGTCGCTTTCGATGCCCTAGGACAAGGCGGCCTCCTTCAGCCCCTGGGCTTCTGCTGGATGGACTTTTTCGACCTGTTCTCCGAAGGCCTTTTGATGCCCATAGGAGCGCTTGCCATGACCCTCATTCTAGGTTGGAAGCTTGGTCCCAAGTGGATGGAAGCGGAACTGACGCAGGAGGGAAACGCCTGGAGAACAAAGAACTTTTATATGATATGCCTGAAATATATTGCCCCACCTTTTATCCTGCTTGTATTTGCCGGACAGGTCAGCAACTTCTTTAACCTGGGATGGTTCTAAAAATCCCTATATAAATTCAAAAACGGAAGGATACTGACTAAGCCAGTATCCTTCCGTTTTTAAATCTTATTAATACTTTCTCTCGCATACCTTCGTCCAACCGTAAACGTCCTCAAGGTTTCCAAGCTGGATACCTAGCAGCCTGTCAAATAAATACTGTGCCTTCGGCCCGATCTTACCGCCATTGATCACCAGCTCTTCCCCTCTCCAGCATAGTTTTCCCACCGGGGAAACCACAGCAGCCGTACCAGTTCCAAAAGCCTCATTGAGACGGCCCTCACGTGCGGCCTCATAAACCTCATCAATAGACAGTTTCCGCTCCTCCACTTTCCATCCCGCATCCGACGCGAGGGTAAGGATGGAATTTCTGGTGACACCGGGCAGAATCGTTCCGGCCAGAGGCGCCGTGATAATGGTATCGTCGATGACGAACATCATATTCATGGAGCCAACCTCTTCTATGTATTTCCTTTCCACACCATCCAGCCAAAGAACCTGGTCGTATCCCAGCTCTTCCGCTTTCTCTCCCGCCAACATGCTGCCGGCATAGTTCCCGCCGCATTTTGCATAGCCGGTGCCGCCTGCCGCTGCCCGGATATATTCTTCCTCCACGTAGATACTGACAGGAGCCATTCCATTTTTATAATAAGCCCCTGAAGGAGAACAGATAATAAAAAACAGATATTTCTTTGCCGGATGTACGCCCAGGCTTTTTTCAAGGGCAATCATAGTGGGGCGCAGGACCAAGGATGTTCCGTAAGCATGGGGAGTCCAGTCCCGGTCAACGTCAACCACTGCCTGCAAAGCTTCCATGTACATTTCCGGTTCCATGGTGGGCATACACATCCGCTTTGCCGACTGGTTCCATCTGGCAGCGTTCATAAGGGGGCGGAAAAACAGAATCTCATCTTCTTTTGTCCGATATGCCTTCATCCCTTCAAAAATCTCCTGCCCATAATGCAGTACGGAAGCTGCCGGATCAATGGACAAGTTATGGTATGGCTCCACTCTCGCATCATGCCAGCCGGTTCCCTCATCATATTCCATAAGAAACATATGATCCGAAAAATATTGTCCGAACCCAAGTGTTCCTGCCTTTTCCGCTTCCATCGGCTTCTCAAGTGGGGCCGTGGTCCGTGTGATCTTAATCTCCATCTGTTTCATCTCCTTCCGTATTTGATCAGTATAATTTAGGAATGTCAACCGCTTTATTGTAAGCGTATTCCGGTGAGGGGAATGTCCCCTCCAGAGTTTCCTCATGGAAGGCATTTAACCCTTCCACCATAGCCTCCCGGATATGGGCAAAATGTTTCACAAACTTCGGTTTCATCCCTTTATACATCCCAAGGGCATCCTGTGTCACCAGCACCTGGCAGTCCACGTCCGGGCCGGCTCCGATGCCCCAGATGGGAATTTTTACCGCTTCCGTTACAGCCTTTCCCACTACGCTGGGAACACACTCAATCACGATGGCAATGGCCCCCGCTTCTTCCAACTTCCTGGCATCTTCAATGAGCTGCGCCGCACTTTCCGGCGTACCGCCCTGAACCCTGAAGCCTCCCAGGGAGGTGGCTGTCTGGGGCGTCAGGCCAATATGCCCCACCACCGGGATTCCCGCATCGGTCAGCCTGCGGATGGTCGGAGCAAAATGGACGCCGCCTTCCAGTTTGACTGCATCACAGTTTGTTTTCATGAGCATCTTGTTGCAGTTTTCAATGGCCTGCTCAGGGCTGACATTGTAAGAACCAAAAGGCATGTCCCCGATGACAAACGTATCCGGCGCCCCCAGTACCACTGGCTTTACAAAACCGATCATCTCTTCCATGGTCATTCCTACCGTTGAATTTCTTCCCAGCATGACCATGGCGGCAGAATCCCCCACCAGAATGATCTCCGTCTCACTGTCATTGACAATGGAGGCTGTCGTATAATCATATGCTGTTACAAAGGTGTACTTTTTTCCTTCTTCTTTATACCTCTTAAAATCTGCTACTGCAATTTTTTTCTTGGGCATCTTACTTTTCTCCTTTCGCTTTCCCTTTAATTTTTTCACATTTTCCTAAATCTGCTGCAAATTTACCGCCATATTCACCACTGCCCAGGATTTTCCCCCATACCGGAACACATCTGAAGTAACACCCTCAGCCTGAAATCCTGCCGCCTCATAACAACGTCTGGCAGCGGGATTATTTTCAAAGACCCCCAGAGTCACCCTTTCCATGCCAAGGATTTCTCCCGCATATTTGAGGGCCTGGGACACCATAGCCCGCCCGGCGCCCATCCCCCGCAGCCTGGGAGAAACCACAATAAAGCCAAAATGGATGCTTTTTTTCCCATAATCGGCCTTCCTCATCAGCAAGTGTCCGGCCAGCCTTCCCTCATCGTCAAGGGCCGCCAGTATCCAGCCCCTTTGATCTTTCTCAAACTGCCCATAATAATCCAAAAGCTGTCTTTCTGTCAGAGGCCAGTCAAATTTTCCTGCACTCCATTTGTAAAAAGCCTCCTCATCGGAAAACCACTCCATCAGTTCCTGAAAGTCTTCTTTTTTCCAAGGCCGTAACCGAATCATTTTATCCTCTTTCTGCAGGGCTTCCCTGCTTTTTTAAAAATACCAAAGCCAGTTCCATATCCTCCGGGGTCGTCACTTTAATATTCTTATAGCTGCCTTTGACCAATTTTGTCTTCTGCCGAAGAAAAATTTCCACCAGCATAGTGTCATCCGTCACCGGAATCTGAAAATCCCCCTCCCGAAATTTTTCATGGGCTTCTAAAATCAGTGGATAGGCAAAACCCTGGGGCGTATGGATGGCCCACAGACTTTTCCTATCCGGTGTATCGGCAGTCATATCATCGCTGCCGGCGACTTTAATCGTATCCTTTACCGGCATCCCTGTAGTACAACTTCCAAACTCTATGGTTCCCTGTAGTACATCCTGGATGATCTCTTGGCTGACAAGCGGCCTGGCTCCGTCATGGATCAGCACATACCCACAGGGGGCCGCCGCCAAAAGGCCCCCATAGACAGAGTCGCAGCGTTCTCTCCCTCCTGCTATGATCTTCTTGACCTTAGAAAACCCATATTTTTCCACAATATGCTCCCTGCACCAGGAAATCTCATCTGCCCCTGCCACAAGGATAACTTCATCCACCGGACTTTCTTCAAATGCTTTCAGGGAATAATACAGCACTTCATATCCCCCCAACAGAAGATACTGCTTGGGAACTTCCGTCCCCATACGCGTCCCGTGGCCTGCTGCCAGGACAATGGCTTTTACTGTCTGATCTGCGCTTTTCCACATAAATATTCTCCCTAAAACTACCTTACCGCTCCCCCAGCTTCAGGTTTGGCACCGCATTCAGATCCCAGCCGCTCCTGACGCCTTTTTTATATTCGTAATAAGCGGCAGCTCCAATCATCGCCGCGTTGTCGGTACAAAGGAGCGGCGACGGATAATAGAACCGGAGCCCTTCCCGCCGGCAGGCTGCCTCCATGGCCGCCCTGAGGGCTGAATTGGAAGCCACTCCCCCGGCAATCGCCACATCCTTCATCCCATATTCTTTTGCCGCCAGAATTGTACGGCTAACCAGGACTTCCACCACGGAATTTTGAAAAGACGCCGCCAGATCGCTCTTTTCCACTTCATTTCCCATCATTTTCTCGTGGTTCAAATAATTTAAGACTGCCGATTTGAGGCCGCTGAAACTGAAATCATAAGGGCTTCCTTCGATCTTTGCCCTTGGAAACTCCATGGCGTGGGGATTTCCTTCTTTTGCCGCCCGGTCAATCTTCGGGCCGCCGGGATACCCCAGGCCAATGGCCCGCGCCACTTTATCAAAAGCTTCTCCTGCCGCATCGTCCCTGGTACGCCCGATGATTTCAAACTCCCCATAGTCTTTCATAATAACCAGATGGGTGTGCCCGCCGGATACGATCAGGCAGAGAAAAGGCGGCACAAGCTCCGGATTTTCAATGAAATTGGCGCTGACATGCCCTTCAATATGATGAACTCCCACCAAAGGCAGCCCAGCCCCATAGGCCAGGGCCTTTGCTGCAGATACCCCCACCAAAAGAGCTCCCACCAGGCCTGGCCCGTATGTCACAGCCACAGCCGTCATCTGCCCCAAACCCATCCCTGCTTCCGCAAGGGCTTCGGTGACCACCTGGTTGATTTTCTCGATATGTTTTCTGGAGGCAAGCTCCGGCACCACGCCGCCATACTGGGTATGAAGCGCAATCTGGGAGGAAATCACATTGGATAAAACCGCCCTGCCGTCTCTCACCACTGCCGCCGCAGTCTCATCACAGGAACTTTCAATGGCCAGAATATAAACAGCCTCTTCTGTTGCTTTCTTCTCATTCATACTTTCATCCATTCTTTCTGCTTTGCCCGGATGCAGCCTTAATCTTCAAACCGAAGCTCCGCTGTCTCACCATCTTTTGCGGCGACTGCCCTGGGAAAAATCTTCCTTACCTCATCCATATAATCCTCCGGCCACGATAAGGACGGGCTGTAATGGGTGAGCCACAGCTCGGAAACTTCCGCATCTCTTGCCAGCCTGGCGGCATCATACATGGTCATATGTTTATTTTCCCTGGCCTTGGCTTCCTTTTCCTTCTCTCCGTACATCCCCTCGCAGATAAACAAATCAGCGCCAAAAGCCTCCTGTGCAATGGATGGAACCGGCCTTGTATCCGTACAGTACGTCACCTTAATCCCCTTCCTTGCCTCTCCCATAACCATATCAGGCGTATAGATTTTCCCCTCTGACTCCACTGTCTCCCCCCGCTGTAAGCGTCCCCACATCTGCACTGGAAGCTTCAGGGCTTTCGCCTTTTCCACCTGGAATTTCCCTGCCCGCGGCAGAGAAACGGAATAGCCATAGCAGGGAATATTGTGGTTCACTTTAAAAGCCCGAACTGTATAGGGGCCGGCTGTAAATTCCTGTTCCCTTTCCGAAAGTTCCAGGAAACAAATGGGAAAGGGCAGCTCCGGGGCTATGGTCCGAAGAGCTGCCACCACCCGTTCCAGCCCCTTTGGCCCTGCCATAAGAAGCGGCTCCGTCCGTTCCCCATTCCCCATGGTGAGGAGAAGCCCCGGAAGGCCGCTGATATGATCCGCATGGTAATGGGTGAAACAAATGATATCAATGGGCTTTGCACTCCAGCCCTTTTTCTTCAGGGCAATCTGTGTCCCTTCTCCGCAGTCAATGAGCAGGTGGCTCCCCCCGCACCGGAGCATTAAAGAAGTCAGCCACCGGTAAGGAAGCGGCATCATCCCGCCAGTTCCCAACAAACATACATCAAGCATGAATAATCCTTTCTACAATAAAACCAAACACAAAAGATCTATTTTTATGATACCTGTAAATTGCTGTACATAACGTTTTAACCCTGATATCATAACAATTCTGTTTCTTCTTCAACCTCCACCGGGACAGCAAATCCTCTCACCATTTTATCATAACATTCCTCACACAGGAAAAAATGATGCCGTTCCCCGTCTTTCCCGGAAAAATATCCCCAGGACTTTGTCACTGACAGGCCCTCCCCGTAAGGCGGCATACCTTCTGTCTTTACCAGCTCTCCACAGCAGTTGCAAACCGTAAATTCCTGTTTTTCATGGGTCATACAATCACAGCCTTTCCTGTAATCCCTTTGCAAACCGCAATTTTTCGCGGCGTTTTTTATCCTACAGCCACATTATAAGCCTGTCTGCCCAAATAAAAAACCGGAAATTAGTGGTACACAAACATAAGCGCATCCTCTGTGGGATTCTGATAATAATGTCTCCGCCGCCCAGCTTCCAAAAAGCCATATTTCCGGTAAAGGGTGATGGCTGCATGGTTACCTGCCCGCACTTCCAGCCATGTACCCCCTGCCCCATGGCAGGAAACCCAGTGGAGAAATTCCTCCATGAGAGCGCTTCCGATCTTCTGCTGCCTGAAATCCGGCGCCACAGCAATCCGGTGAAGCTCTCCTTCCCCTGCCATCACCGTCCCAAAAAGATATCCCGAAAGGGTTCCATCCACAAAAGCCCCCAAAGCTACATATGCCGCCTTCTCAGAAAAACCCCCAAAACCTGTTCCTGCCGCACAGGCAATGGAATCCGCCACTGTTTTTTCCGACCAGGGCGTCCCGAAAATTTTCCGCTCCAAAGCTGCCACAGTACCTGTGTCTGTATCACATAATGGGCGAAACGCCAGTTTTCCGCCTGTTCTTTTTTCTCCTGTCATAAGGTTTCCGCCTGCTTTTTCTTCTGCATTTCCCGCTCTGCCTGGGATATACGCAGGTACTCCGGCTTATGCTCCGCCGCTGTCTCTGTCTTTCCCTGAAGGAAATATACAGCGCCCAAAGCTGCCACAGCCCCCGCCCTCTGCCTGGAAGCAAACGATGGGGCAAACACATAGGGGACCGTACACTCTTCTTCAATCCGTTCCCTGCTCACAGGGACTCCGTCCCCCATGAAAACCACCGGGCGGCCATAACCATTCAGCTCCTTTAAAATCTCCGATATTCCCAGGGCCGCCTGTCCCTTAATAACCCGGAATTCCTCATGGAATTCATAAATGCCGCAATAAACCTGGGTTCTCCTGGCATCCAACATGGGGCAGATGAGACGGTCCGTGCCAAAATGTTCATAAGCCATGGCATCCAGCGTCGGTACATGAATCAGTGGTTTTTCCAATGCCAGGCCCAGCCCCTTTGCTGTGGCCGCCCCGATGCGAAGCCCCGTAAAAGAACCCGGCCCCCCCGACACTGCGATGGCATCAAGCGTCTGAAGGTCTGTTTCTGTCATCCGTACGATCTCATCAATCATGGGAAGCAAAGTCTGGGAATGGGTTTTTTTATGGTTTACCGTATACTCGGCTATCACCATATCATCTTCCCATATGGCGGCTGAGGCTGTCAGGGAAGCGCTTTCTATTCCTAATACTTTCATAATTCCACTCCTTTATGGCCTTCTCACCGTAATCCTCCGGTAATCAAAGCCTTGTCCCATATCCTTTTCTATCTGAATCCACACCGCCTTTTCTGGAATCAGCTCTTTTATGAGAGATGCCCATTCAATGAGGCAGACGCCTTCCCCGAAAAAATAATCTTCGTATCCGATTTCATCCATCTCCTCCAGGCTTCCAATCCGGTACACGTCAAAATGGTACAAAGGCAGGCATCCCCCCTCATATACCTGGATGATGGTAAAGGTAGGGCTATTTACCGGCTCCTCAATACTGAGTCCCATTCCAAAGCCCTGGGTGAGAACGGTTTTCCCCACTCCCAGCTCCCCGTCCAAGCAGTAGATTTCTCCCGGATTTGCATGAGCCCCCAGCCATTTCCCAAAAGCAAAAGTTTCCTCTGAAGCGAAAGTCTCCCGGATTTCCATTTCTTCCATCTCTATCCCCTCCGGCTTCTTCTCCGGTTGGCAATCTTTATGCCCACTCCATATTTTTTGATCAGCCCCACCGCCTCATCGGCTTCCTCAGGAATCTGGTCAAGCGGCAGGAGATGGGCCCGCACCTTTCCCATATAAAAAATAACCAGTTTTTTCAAAATCACAATCTTCGTGACGTCTTTCCACTCCACCATCCCGCCGTTTTCTTCCTGGGAAATGTTCAGGCCGGCCTCACTGATTTCAAGGGCAATGGGTTTTTTAAACAATTCTACTGTCTCCACCTGCCTTTTGGACTTGAAATACATGGTAAGGGGGTTTAACACCACGGCCCACAAAATCAGGATTATACAGAGAATCCTGGTTCCATCTGTCATCCCTCCGAAATTTCCGATGAGATCCACTGTGGCCACCACGGCCAAAAGCGCCATAAGGATTCCCATAAACCCAAAATACGTATGGTAAATCTGGAAACGGAACAAATCCATAGCTCCCGTCTTTGTTACAAATTTCTTATTCTCCATCTGAATTTTGCTCCTTTACTTCTGGTCACTGAATCTTCATGGTCAACTGAATCCTCTTTCTGGAAACATCTACGCTCATAACCTGTACTTCCACAATGTCCCCCACACTGACAGCCTCCAGGGGATGTTTAATATACCGGTCGCAAATCTGGGAAATATGAACCAGGCCGTCCTGGTGGACTCCAATATCCACAAAGGCTCCGAAATCAATGACATTGCGCACTGTGCCTTTTAACACCATCCCTGGCTTAAGGTCCTCCATCTCCATCACATCCGTGCGCAAAATGGGCTTCGGCATCTCATCCCTGGGATCCCTGGCAGGTTTTTCCAGCTCTTTTAAAATATCCTCCAGGGTAATCTCCCCGATTCCCAGCTCTTTGGCCAATTTCTCTTTCTGAACCGCCTTTTTGCTGATACCGCACAGTCCCCCCGCCTTCATCTGCTCCTTTTCATATCCCAGCTTTTCCAGAAGGGCATCCACTGCCCCGTAGCTTTCCGGATGGACTGCCGTGGCATCCAGCGGGTTTTTTCCTCCCTGGATCCGCATAAACCCCGCGCACTGCTCATAAGCTTTCGGTCCCAGCTTGGCCACCTTAAGCAGCTGGCGCCGGTCTTCAAACCTGCCGTTTTCTTCACGGTAAGTCACGATATTTTTGGCAACCGCTTTGCTTATGCCAGAAATATATTCAAGCAGCGAAGCAGACGCCGTATTGAGATCCACTCCCACCCGGTTTACGCAGTCCTCCACCACTCCGGCCAGCGCCTCATCCAGGTTCTTCTGATTCATATCATGCTGGTACTGTCCCACGCCGATGGATTTGGGATCGATCTTCACAAGCTCCGCCAGCGGGTCCTGAAGCCTTCTGGCAATGGATACGGCGCTTCTCTGGGCCACGTCAAAATCAGGGAACTCCTCTGTCGCCAGCTTGCTGGCCGAATAGACAGAAGCTCCGGCTTCATTTACGATAATGTACTGCACTTTTTCCGGGATTTCCTTAAGAAGCGATACGATCACCTGCTCCGATTCCCGGGAAGCAGTTCCATTTCCCACGGAAATCAGGGTAATCCCATATTTTTGAATGAGTCCCTTCAGCACCCGCTTTGCCTCTTCCACTTTATTCTGCGGCGCCGTAGGATAAATCACCACTGTATCCAGTACTTTTCCGGTGGCATCCACCACAGCCAGCTTGCAGCCGGTACGGAAAGCAGGATCCCATCCCAGGACCACATGTCCCACAATGGGCGGCTGCATAAGAAGCTGCTCCAGATTTTTTCCAAATACATGGACAGCCCCCGCCTCTGCTGCTTCTGTCAGGGTATTTCGCACCTCCCGTTCAATGGCCGGCGCAATGAGTCTTTCATAACTGTCTGCAATAACCTCTTCTAAAAAAGACGTCGTATAGGGATTGTCCCTGACAATGATTTTCTTTTTCAAATAGCGGAGGATTTCTTCTTCCGGCGCCTCCACCCGCACTGTCAGTACCTTTTCTTTTTCTCCCCTGTTTAGCGCTAAAATCCTGTGTCCTGCTGCCTTTTTTACCGGCTCTTCATAATCATAATACATCTCATAAACTGTTTTCTCTTCCGGCTTTTTCGCCTGGGATTTAAGGATTCCTTTCCCCATGGTGGCTTCTCTGATATAAGTGCGGTAATCTGCCTCATCGGAAATCCTCTCCGCCAGGATATCCCCTGCCCCGGCCAGGGCTTCCTCCGCCGTCCCCACACCTTTCTCTTCCGACACATACTGCTCTGCCTCCAAAAGCGCCGGCTGCTTCAACATCTGAAGCATAACCACATCCGCCAGGGGCATGAGTCCTTTTTCCTTTGCTACTGTAGCCCTGGTCCTGCGTTTTGGCCGATAAGGGCGGTAAAGATCCTCCACCAGCACCAGTGTGGCAGCAGCCAGGATCTGCTCTTCCAGCTCTTTGGTAAGAGCCCCCTGCTCCTCTATGGTTTCCAGAACCTGCCTTTTCCTCTCTTCCAGATTCCGAAGATACTTTAACCGTTCATCCAGGCTGCGCAGCACTTCATCATTTAAAGAGCCAGTCATTTCTTTTCTGTACCGGGCAATAAAAGGAATCGTATTCCCCTCGTCAATGAGTCCCACTGCTGCTTCTGCCTGGCCTTTTTTTATATGAAGCTCCTGTGCCAGCGCTTCGATAATGTCCATAGCTTCCTCCCAAAATCAAATTTCCGTCGTTTTTTCTGCCTGTTCTCCTACAGCCCTGCAGCCCATCCAGCCAAATCCAAACGCCAGAAAACCCACGCCAGATTTTTTACAAGGACATTCAGAATCAAAAGCATTACTGCTATTTTAATATAAATATGGCGATAAGCAAACCCCTTTATTTTCCCTCTTGTAAAAATTTTTAAAGTATGGCTTATCATAAACATGGAAAAGAGTGTCATTCCGTATAAAACAAGGGGATGGCAGGCCACGCTTCCCAGGATATGCCCGGAAAACAAAAGGGTAAAAGCCCTGGTCCCCCCACATCCGGGACAGAAAAACCCCGTCAGGGAATAAATGGGGCAGGCAAAAAGCGGCCCCTCCAGAGGAATATGAAAACATTTTATAAAAAGTATGACGGCGGCTACCACAAGGATAGCCGCCAGCCCCAGCCTGTATAAGGTCTGTTCCGTACTGTTCTTATCCGTCACTTCTCTACCGTCGTCTGCGGTTTTCCCGCCCTTTCTCAGTCGTCTCCCAGGTCAAATTTGTCATGGATTGCCCTCATGGCACGGCTCACGTCATTCTCATCAATGAGGACTGTAATGCGGATTTCAGAGGTGGAGATCATCTGGATATTGATGTTGGCTCCATACAGGGCTTCAAACATTTTTGCCGCCACACCGGGATTGGACGTCATACCTGCGCCGATAATGGATACCTTGGCTACATGGTCATTGTATACAAAAGAATTTGCCGTAAAGGAATCCTTATGTTCTTCTATGATAGCAAGCGCCTCTTTCAGTTCCGTCTTCGGTACGGTGAAAGCAATGTCACGTCTTCCGTCGCGGGCCACCGACTGAAGGATAATATCAATATTAATGTTTTTCGCCGCCAGATAATTAAATAATTTAAATGCGATTCCCGGTTCATCCTTCACGCCGATTACTGAAATCCTGGCTGTATTTAAGTCTGAAGCGACACCGCTTACGATCATTCTCTCCATTTTTGTCTCCTCCTTAACAACAGTTCCTTCCGCATTATTTAAACTGGAGCGCACAACCAGCTGTACGCCGTATTTCTTTGCCATTTCCACTGAACGGTTATGAAGCACTTTTGCACCGAGAGACGCAAATTCCAGCATCTCATCGTATGTCACTTCTTTCATCTTTCTGGCGTTGGGCACAATCCTGGGATCTGCCGTGTAAACGCCTTCCACATCCGTATAGATTTCACATTCGTCCGCATGAAGGGCCGCCGCCAAAGCCACTGCCGTGGTGTCGGAGCCTCCCCGGCCAAGGGTTGTAAAGTCATCGCGGCGGTTTACGCCCTGGAACCCTGTCACAATGACAATCTTTCTGGAATCCAGCTCATTGCGGATACGTTCCGTATCAATCCGTTTCAGCCTGGCGCTCATATAAGCGGATGACGTATGCATGGCCACCTGGAATGCATTTAAGGAAATGGCCGGAATATCCATGGTGGCAAAAGCCATGGCCATATAAGCCACAGACATCTGCTCTCCTGTCACGAGAAGCATGTCCATTTCCCTCTTCGGCGGATTGGGATTGATTTCATGGGCCTGGGCAATCAGATTGTCAGTGGTTTTCCCCATTGCCGACAAAACCACCACCACATCATTGCCCTTTTTGTAGTCTTCCGCGCAGCGCTTTGCCACATTGAAGATCCTCTCCTTGTCAGCGACAGAACTGCCGCCGAATTTCTTTACAATTAACATATTCTCCTCCTGCTTTATGCATATAGAATTTCATGAATATACCCATGTGTTTACACATCCATGCGGATCATCTGCCGGATGCCTTCCACCAAAGCGGCCTTTTCCTCATAAACTGCCTCGCTCATCACCGGTGTCACAAAAGCAAATTCAGAAAGCCCTTCTAATTCAACATATGCCACCTGGCCAAAAGCGTCCTCCACCTGGGCCTTTTTCTCTGCGCCGCCTGATACACGGACAAAGAAACGCCTCTCCCAGCTGCCTTTATCTGCCAGCGGAAGTTTCTTTGTACTCCAGCTTGTCACCAGGGTCTTTCCAGGGTTTTTCGCCATCTCCACCACATCGGCCACCACAGCGCTGGCGGTGGGCAGGCTGCCAGCCCCCCGTCCGTAGAACATTAATTTATCTACCATGTTCCCTTCCACCATGATTCCATTGAATACGTCGTTCACTGCATAGAGGGGATGGTCTGTATTGATCATCACAGGCGCCACCATGGCATAAAACTGATCCCCGGCCCGTCTGCTGGTGCCGAACAGTTTAATGGAGGTTCCCATCTTATTTGCGTATTTAAAGTCCGTATCCGTGATTTTTGTGATGCCTTCCGTATAAATATCCTCAAAATCCACCTGGCTGCCATAAGCCAGAGAAGAAAGAATCGCAATCTTTCTGCAGGCATCAAAGCCTTCGATATCCGCCGTAGGGTCTTTTTCTGCATAACCTTTGTCCTGGGCCTCTTTCAGCACTGCATCAAAAGTCATCCCCTCTTTGTCCATTTTTGTCAGCATATAATTGGTGGTGCCGTTTAAAATCCCGGTGATCTCCAGGATTTCATCCGCCGTCAGACATTGGTTTAAAGGGCGGATGATGGGGATACCGCCGCCCACACTGGCCTCAAACAGGAAGCTCACATGATGTTCCTTTGCCAGCGCCAAAAGTTCCGTACCTTTTTTCGCCACCAGGGCCTTGTTGGAAGTGGTCACAGATTTCCCCGCAGCCAGAGCCTTTTTTACAAAGGTACAGGCAGGCTCCACGCCTCCCATGGTTTCCACCACAATGGAAACCTCCGGGTCGTTCACAAGGGTATCCACATCATGAATGACTTTTTCCTGAATGGGATCCCCAGGGAATTCCCGCAAATCCAGCACATATTTTACCTCAATGGGTTCTCCCACACGTTTTGCGATACTCTCCGCATTCCTCTCCACGACTGCCGCCACACCTGAGCCAATGGTACCGTATCCCATGATTGCAATTTTCATCTTTTCTTCCTCTCATTCTCTTCCCAGTATTTTCAAATAGTGAATCCCTTCCAGCCGTTCAATGGTCTCCAGCATGGAAGAAGTGTCCCCGGTGGTCTCCAGCACATCAATGCTAAGGGTCAGCGAAGCTAGGCCGTTTAAGGGAACTGTCTGATGAATCGTCAGGATATTTCCATTATATTCCGCAATGGTTTTTAATACCGTAGACAGAAGTCCCGGCACGTCATCCATCTGCAGCACAAAAGTGATGGTCCTGCCTTTGGCATTATCATGAAACGGAAAGATATCATCTTTATATTTATAGAAAGAACTCCGGCTGATACCGACCCGCTCCGTTGCCTCCTGTACGGAAAACGCCCGCTTGGAATCCAGAAGACGCTTTGCTTCCACAACCTTCAAAAGCACCTCCGGCACAGCTTTATTTCTGACCACATAATACTGATTGTCCTCTGCCATTCCTGCTTCTCCTCCGCAAACGTCCGTCCATCAGACACAAATGTTTTTACCACGAAGAATATTAGCACATTTTTCATAAATATGCAAGTATTTATTTTCATGAATAATTACCGTCGGTTGGCGTCTTCACTGTACAAATTTTAAATATGGGAAAATGACTGAATTTTTTTGAGATAAGTTGCAGAAGTGTTTGATGATTCCATCAATGTCTTAACAGATTGTTCCAATCAGCTTTGTGATATAAAATTCTGATTATATATACCACATTTTCGTTCTTATCATAATGGTAAAAAACATTGTATTTTTCAAAATATGTAATCCGCAGGCCCATGGCTTTCAACGCCTCATCTCCCAGCAAAGGATGGCTTTCCGGATAATCTGCCAGAGAACCTGCCGCCCTCAAAATACCGTCCGAAACCCTCCTGGCAGCCTGCGGATTACATAAATCAGTAAAAATATAGTATTCGATTTCCAGCAAATCATCCTTTGCTGGTTCAGTAAATACTACGCGGGCCACTCTCTTCCCTCCTTTTTCTCAGTTCCTCCTTTACCTCCTCCATCGTACTGACTCTGCCGTCCAACATTGCCTGACGGCCTTCTCCGATCAAACCATACAGATCTGATTGTCCTGTAGTTGCCGCGGTTTGTAATTGAGTCGATGCCAGCATATATCCACTCCTTTCTAAGTTTGATTTGGTACAGTATACCACTCTTGCCCCTCTTTGGCAATCACTAATTTCTAAAAAATTTTTAACCATAATTTTTCAACTTCCATCCTCAAAAATCATGATTGGAAGCCACTGTATCGACTACTCCCGTCAAAAGATCAAGACGTACTTCAAAATAAGCATCTTTAATTTCTCTTCCGTCCTCCAGAATCACTTCTGCCTTCAGCGGAATATCCCAATACGTATGCCCTTTGAATGTGGTGATCTGAGCTTCTTTATAATCAAAATCCGGAATAATGGAAACGATTGTTGGTATTTGAACCCTGATACCCTCCAGCGCTTTCTGTCTGGCTTCCTCCAAGGGTATGGTTTCTTCCTGCTGTAAATCTTCTACCTGTTCAGCCTCCCCCTGTTGAAAAACCGCCGCTACCAGTTTTTTTGATTCATCTAATGCAACAATCAATTTTGTTCCTGTTTCGATACCATTAATCGTTTCTTTTACAATATAATCATATCCATTTCCTTCTATATGTTTTTGACTGTCGATCACAATATCTCCCTTTTCGGACATCAGCAGATTTTCTTTAAAAAGAATTGTCAAATCGCTTTCTGGGTCTTTTAAATACATGGATTTTTGAATAACATCCTCACGATTGATAAAGATTCCACGTACCTGGTTCTCATTAATATCCACAAAATAAGTATACGCTGCATCTTTGTATTCATAGTTTCCTGCAAACTCTTTTCCATAAATATCATCCGACACAGGAATAACCTCAACAAATTCAACGGATGTATCATATAAACGATTTACCAGATAGATACCTTCTTTTTGCAAAGCAGCTCTGTGGTTCATATCAAAACCCAAAATTGCAAAGCCTAAAACTGCGATTAGAATTCCCACTATAATAAAATATCTGTTTTTCATAATATCCTCCCACTATCATTGAAAGTTTGTTTGAATATATCACCCATCCCCTTGCTTTAACCAGTTACGTTTCGATATCATTTCTATAAAAAGAAATCATAAATTCTCTTCAAACAATCGACGTATCATTTAATAAATCGTTGTACTCCCTCCTTTAATCACCATAGAATCAGTCCCCCAATACTTTCCTGTTGTAGAATATAACAAAACTTTAGCGCTGCTCGCTGCAGAAGACACACTAATATGTTGTTCTTCGATAAGGCGATAAAAATCCTGAGCAAATGTTTTAATTCCTGTATTGCTAGTCCCTGCTATCCATGAAACTGGCTGTGTGAATCCAACTGCCGACTGTGCTTTTTTTGTATAGATAATACTCGCCATATTACTGGAATAACAAACCTGTAAGAAAACTAGCTTACAATTATTAGAGGTAGTCGCTCCTTGGACATCTGAATAACGTAAATAACCACTTGATGTAACAAAACCTGTCCCATCTTCTCTTCCATGTGAGACTATATGTACTACTTTTTTTTGGGTAAAAGCATTTAATAATGTAGTATTTGAAGCGTTTGCTATTGTAGACGTAGAATATCCCATGTCAGATAAATGCGCTAAACATAAGCTCGTACCACTTGGACTAGGATCGTTATAATGATAAACTGTTGCACTACCTGTTGCTGCTTTGCTTGTCCCAATATTATCAAAGCCACCAATCATCATGCTAATTAAAACAGCAAAAATTATTACCTTTTTTCTCTTCATTTTTATTCCTCCTTTACAATCTTCTGTTTTATTTTCACATTGTTACTCTATGTCAAAATATCCTGTATTTTATAAATAGCTCCCAATTAACTTCAAAATAAAATTTTTCTCACATATTTTATATTATTACCAAATATTTAATTCGATTTTTTGCGCTTTATACTTGCATATAGTTAAATTTAAATTTAATTTGCAATAAATATATTGTTTATTTTCTTAATATTATTTACTATATGTTTTATAATATCATATCTGTGTTTTTGTTTCAAGTATTTCTTATACTACTTTTTAATATTATTTTTATCTATATATAGGATATTTTTGACAATATATTATGAATTTATAACTAATTCCCATAATATTTACGTTAATATAACATATCATTAGAATTAAGCAAATATTTTATTTATATATTAAGATATTTTTCTGAAAATACTTTTATCAAAACACTAATAACTGCTATATTTTAATTCCTTCCAAATCTACAAATTTCATTCTAAGCAACAAGCGATTTCAACCGCATTTTTTCCAGTCCCCAACCAAATACTTCTCCTCCATATATGAGAAAAAACCCCTTTCATCAGACCTTTCCTTTTGTCTGACAAATGGGGTTTCTTTCATCTTTCCAAATTCTTTTTAGCTGAATAGGCGCCGCATGATTTCCTCGAACCTCGCCATATCATCCGTACCTTTTTCAAAATAAAACTCAAATCCTGACAGCTTCTCTTTTCCATCATTGTAAACAATCTCTTTATTTAACATGGCCAGGAAATGAAAAGCCGGTTTGAAAAACAAGATCCGCCTCTCGATTTTTTCGCAACTCACCAGATCTTCTGCAATATCACATGTCCAGAGACCTGCGCCGTTATAGACAATCAGTTTTTTATTTGTCAAATATAAAAAACAATCCCATCCCGCTGCGCTGAGCAGTTTACTCTTTTCCGTCCCCAGCATCGACAATTTGGAGACAAAAACAAGTTTTTCGTTTTCCTCCAGTTCCAGGCCGAAGTCATTTTTTACTTCCGGCAGTGAATCGAGATACCTCATATTCATCTTTAAATCTCCCTGTCATTATGGCTTTTCCATCCTTTTCACAGGATACGGCCCTCTGTATTTATTTCTGCTCTCCCAGTTTCAGGTATTTTAAATAAGCGCTGATAAAATTATCCAGATTCCCGTCCAGGACACTGGACACATTGCCGCTCTCCTCATTTGTCCTGTGGTCTTTCACCATAGTATAAGGCTGCATCACATAGGAGCGGATCTGGTTCCCCCAGCCAATTTCCTTCACATCTCCCCGGATATCGGAGATTTTCTCCGCATTTTCCTGCTGCTTCAAAAGAAGAAGCCTGGCCTTTAACATCTGCATGGCCTTGTCCTTATTCATATGCTGGGAACGCTCATTCTGGCACTGTACCACAATTCCTGTAGGCAGATGGGTAATACGGATGGCCGAAGACGTCTTATTGATGTGCTGTCCTCCGGCGCCACTGGAGCGGTAAGTGTCTATCCGGAGATCCTCCTGATTGATCTCGATATCAATATCTTCCTCTATGTCCGGCATCACATCGCAGGACACAAAAGAAGTCTGCCTTTTTCCAGCTGCATTGAAAGGAGAAATCCGCACCAGCCTGTGAACGCCACGCTCGGATTTAAGATAGCCGAAGGCGTTCATTCCGTTGATCTGTACGGTTACAGACTTGATTCCGGCTTCTTCCCCGTCCAAAAAGTCCAACACTTCCGTGGTAAATCCTTTTCGCTCCGCCCAGCGGGTATACATCCGGTAGAGCATCCCCGCCCAGTCGCAGGACTCCGTACCGCCGGCCCCTGCATGAAGAGTCAGAATTGCATTGTCCCCGTCGTATTCGCCTGACAAAAGAGTGGATAGACGAAGCTCTTCCAGTTTCTCTCCCAGCTCTTTTAATCCCTCTTGGATCTCCGGGATCACGGAAGCATCATTTTCCTCATAACCCATCTCCAAAAGAATCTGGATTTCCTCCATTTTCTCTTCCAGGCTATGAAATTCCTCCACCGTATCCTTTAAATTTTTAAGTTCCTGCATGATCTTGGAAGAACGCCCGGCATCGTTCCAGAAATCCGGTTCCTCCAGATATTTTTCCAATTCTGCAATCCGTTCACTTTTCCCAGCCAGGTTAAAGTGAATCCCTCACTTCCACTAAAGGTTTTTCCAGAGCGGTAAGTTCGCCCTTAAATGCATCAAGCTCTACCAATAGCTTCACCTTCTTTCTTTTTTCTTTATTCCAAAAATCCGGGGGCCATCTTCTTATCCCCGGATTTTCATACAATAACAAATGGGCTTTTTCTAAAGGGGCATCAAGCGAAACGCAGAAGGTTCTCCCCCTTTTACACTCCCCGCCCGCAGCACTGCTTATATTTTTTCCCGGAACCACAAGGACAAGGATCGTTAGGATATACCTTTTTCATCTCACGTTTCTTAGGCGCATTGGCCAGGGAATCATCTTTATTTGTTCCCGTCACTTTGGCCACCTGCTCACGCTCCACCTTCTGCTCCACGCGGACATGGAAAAGAAGCTTAATGGTTTCCTCCTGGATATTGGCCGTCATGGCATCAAACATTTCATAACCGGCCATCTTATATTCCACAAGAGGATCCCTCTGGCCATATGCCTGAAGGCCTATCCCCTGCCTCAGCTGATCCATATCGTCAATATGATCCATCCATTTCCGGTCAATAACCTTCAGGAGAATTACCCGCTCCAGCTCGCGCACCTGCTCCGCCTCAGGAAACTGGGCCTCCTTCTCCTCATAAAGCTTCACAGCCTCTTCTTTCAGCATATGTTTCAATTTACTCTTATTGAATGAGCCATATTCTGATTCAGAAATCTCCACAGGCTTCACCGGGACTGCCGGGGATAACAGATCATTCAATCCTTTGATGTCCCATTCCTCCGGCGACTGGTCATCGGAAATAGTGGCATCTACGGAATTTTCCACCGTATCCGTAATCATCTTATAAATCACGTCACGCATACTTTCGCCGTCCAGCACCCGGCGTCTCTCAGCATAAATCACCTCGCGCTGTTCATTCATGACCTGGTCATAATCCAACAGCCGTTTACGGATCCCAAAGTTGTTCCCCTCAATCATTTTCTGGGCCTTTTCAAAGGCGCTCGAAAACATTTTATGCTCAATTTCTTCACCGTCAGCCACTCCCAGTGTATTGAAAATGGACATCAGCCGCTCCGAACCAAAAAGCCGCATCAAATCATCCTCCAGGCTGATATAAAACCTGGACTCTCCCGGATCTCCCTGGCGGCCTGACCGGCCGCGCAGCTGGTTATCAATACGTCTCGATTCATGGCGCTCCGTCCCGATGATCTTTAAACCGCCGGCTTCTTTCGCCTCGTTATCCAGCTTGATATCCGTACCACGGCCCGCCATATTGGTGGCAATGGTCACAGCGCCATGGACGCCGGCCTCCGCCACGATTTCTGCTTCCATTTCGTGGAACTTTGCGTTTAATACCTTATGGGCAATACCCTTTTTTCTCAACAGC
>CAOKOS010000004.1 GCA_948470255.1 uncultured Lachnotalea sp. | reverse complement strand
TTTCTCCCAATTATCCGTAAAGCCACTGGATTTTCCTGGCCGGAAACAATACTACAGAAAAAATCCCGGGAAAGACTCCTCCAAACCAAGCTCCGGCCATTCCCAAAAACGCCACTACGGTAAACAGTGGAACCACAACCAAATTTAAAAATAAACTGTAAACCGGAAGGCGGTAAAAAAAATATGCCTGGACAGGAAACGTCACCAGCTGAATAGCTATTCCCGGAAAAAAGAAACGAAAGATTTTTGGAAAACCGGCTTTACAGAACGCTGGATACAGGATTCCCAACGAAAGTACGGAACCAAAAGACAGAAGAAAACCACTTTGAAACAGTAAAAAAGGATGGCGGACCAGCATAAAAAGCGCCGAAAGCGCTGCAGACGAAGCCAGGTCATATTGTCTTCCTACCGACTGTCCCATACCATATACTGTCAGCATAAAAAATGCGCGGCCCGCACTGGTGCCCTCGCCACTCAGAAGATAATAAACAAAAGATATCCCCCCGCATCCCAGGGCAGCAAGAAAATAAGGGCCTTTTAAACATTTTCGGATCAGCCGGTAAATCCCCATTCCCACCAGAGAAATGTGCAGACCACTGATTGCGAGAAGATGTCCGATTCCGCTTTCCGTATAAAGAGATACCGTATCTGCACCAGCCGCCCATTTTTCCCCCAGGACCATGGCGCAAAGCATACCTCCCTCTTTTTCCCCTGCTGCTTTCAAAAGATTCTCAGAAAAGTACTGCCTCAGAAGCCGGAGCCATTTCCGTAAGTAATCCGTTTCTCCAGATATCTCCAGATAATCTCTTCCTTTTGCCATATAATAAATCCCCTGGCTTCGGTAGTAGCCCCGGCTGTCAAACTGTCCCGGATTTCCGGCCTCCTCCATAGAAAAAAGCCGGACATTCGCCACAATATGTTTCCCTTCTTCCATCCCCGCCGGCAATTCATCAAAAAGCGCCAATATGCCGTCCACATGATAGTATTCCGTTTCTTTTGTCCCAATCATACACTCTGAAAGGTATAGTCTGCCTTTTTCTTCCCCTTCCGCTTCCCGTATCTCCACGCGGGCCACGTTTCCTGACACTACAGTTTCAAGACTTCCTGTTTTTTCCAGCTTTCTATCCAGGCTGGCAATCGCAGGAAGAGACTCTTCTCCGCGGATCCGTATAATCCCAAACACAAAAAAGAAAGGCAAAACAAGCCATATCCACCTGCTTTGCCCGCTTTTCGCCGCTTTCCAGCCAGCCGCTGCTGCCCCTGCCGCCAATCCACATAATATGGCCAGCCCAAGACCTCTGCTTTGCAGAGCAAGCACCTCTCCAAGCGCATATGCTCCCGCATACCACAGTAATGGCCTTTTTATCAGCAAAATAAAAAAACTTCCTTTCTCATTCCCCGTTTTCGGCGGCCTCTTCGTCCGCCTTTTTGTTTTCTATATATTCCAGGCGCCGCTCCAAAGGCTGTTCCAGGGCAATACTATCCCTGAACTTAATATTACTGACCCCCTCCGCCGATATCTGTACCCGGCTCACATTGGGAAGCTCTGTCAGGGAATTCACAATGGAATAAATCGGAATATAATCACTCACATTTAATGCATCGTTAATAAACGCCGCATCGAAATTTACATAACAAATCCCTTTTCGCGTAGCCACAGACAGCGCCTTTGCCGTACCCGGCAAAGTAGCATAACATCCTTCCTCATCTGTCCCTTCCAAAAGCTGTTCAATCACCAATGATTCCATAGACTCCCCAGCCTTGCACACAATCGTCCGCTCTGTTTCCAAAAGTTTCGTCCCTGTCTCATCTGTAAAATACAAAGTCAGCGCCGCTTTTTGCAGCTCCGCCGTATTGTTCCCCGCACTTTCCACAAAAGAAGAAGCGGACATCAGATTTATGGTATTGTTTGCGGAATCCAGAAGTGGCTGGTCATTGATATAAAATCCTACGTAATCCACTCCTTCAATCTGCGTCAATGTTTTCACCACTGCCGCCCGGCACAAAATCTCCCGAATGGGTTCCATGGTATTATAGGCAGCATTAAAGTACACAAACATCTGCCCGTTTTCTTCCATCTGTATCCTGGCAACCCGGACTTCTTCAGGGATGACCGAAAAAAGCTCCATATTCCCAGGCGCTTCCTGCAGTTTGCCCAGAAGCTCTTCCGCCAATAAAATGGCGCTTTCTTTTTCAGCACCCTTAGCTTCATAAACTTCCGTCTCCAGTTTAGTAAATGCCTGATTCGTATAATAAAGGTAATACTGCCCTTCTTCCAGCGCCTCTTTTTTTGTATCTGTTTTTCCACAGGCAGAAATCCCACAGACAACAAGCAGGAGAAGAAGCAAATATTTCATCCGTTTCATGTCTTTCCCCTCCCAACTACGCAATATAAATAAGCGGAACCCGCACCGTAAAGGTGGTCCCTTCGCCTTCTCTGCTGTAAAGCTTAATGGCTCCGTGGTGAGAATAAATGATGCTCTTCGTAATGGCAAGCCCCAGCCCCGTGCCTCCCGCTTCCCTGGAGCGCGCTTTATCTACCCGGTAAAACCGCTCAAACACATGCTCCTGTGCTTCTTCTGGAATACCGATTCCATTGTCAGCAACCTTTACATAGAAAAACTTATGATCCGCATTGAGGCTAACCTTCACCCAGCCGTCCTGATTATTATATTTTACTGCATTTTCCACAAGATTGCTGATGGCCAGTGTAAACTTTGTTTTATCCAGCTCAGCCAATACCGGCCGGAAGCTTTCCAGAATCAAATCTACGTTTTTCTGATGGGCAATGGGCCGAAGGCGTTTCAATGTCCCCTCCAAAAGCTCATTGACATTCATTTGAGCAATATTCAGCTCCGTGGAAGACTTGTCCAGGCGGACCAGGCTCAAAAGATCCTCGATAATCTGGCTCTCCCTGTCGATTTCCTCAGAAATATCCCCCATAAACTCCCGGTAAAGCTCCACCGGCGCCTCCTCCTGGCTCATGAGAGAATCTGCCAGCACACGAATGGAAGTAATCGGCGTCTTTAATTCATGGGAAACATTGGAAACAAACTGCTGGCGGGATTCGTCCAGCCGTTTTAACTGCTTCAAGGTTTTATTATAAGCATCTGAAATCCTCTTTGTCTCCACAAAATTGCCCACCTTGATCTCATCCCCCAGCGGACTTTCCGTAGCATGATTTAAAGAAGCGGTAATCCGTTTAAAGGGCCTTACCATCCAGAAAGAAATCACCGCCGAAACAATAACGACAATGACAAATTCAATCACTTCCAACAGGCGGACTCTGGCCTCCAGCTTTTCTGCCAGCTCCTCCAAAGAACTGGTGGAAGAAGATAAAAGCATGACTCCGACTATCTCCGTATTGTCCGCACCATAAATGGGCTGGGCAAAATCGAGATACCTGTCCCCTTCCTTATAGTTTGTTTTCGCTTCACCAGAAAAGCACTGAAGCACTGCTTCAGAAATATTATATTTTCCGGTATCAATCTCATATGTATCTTTAATCGTCCGAAACCTTTTGTTTACTACAATGACCCGGCCTTCCTGCAAACTGGCCATCTGCTCCAGTTCTGAATCAACCACTTCATTCTGAGGGTTATCAATATAGCCGCTTTTGGACACCTGGTTTGCCACGATCATCCACTGGTTCTGAATCCTGGCAATTCTCGACTGAACCTCATTGGCCGAAGCCGTGGCAAGAATAATCTCACTGATAATCACCACCGGCAGCGTCCCCAAAAACACTAACATTAAAAACCAGATCAGCCGAAGGCTTTTAAAACGGCTCTGTCTCCCTTTTCTCTCTTTCTTATCCTTTGAAAAAATAACCAACGCCCCATTTCGTATATACATACTGCGGGTCGCTGGGATTTGCCTCCACCTTCTCCCGCAGTCTTCTCACATGTACATCCACCGTCCTGACATCGCCAGGGTACTCATATCCCCACACAATATTCAAAAGCTTCTCTCTGCTATAGACCTTTCCCGGATTGGTAAGCAAAAGCTCCAGGAGATCAAATTCTTTTCCTGTCAGGTTAATCTCTTTCTCCCCGTTCCACACGCGGCGGCTTTCTTTGTCCATGGTCAGATCTTTGACCTTTAGGACGTTCTTCTGCTCCATATTTCTTGCCCGTTTTACATTCCGGCGGATAATAGCTTTAATTCTCGCTTTTACCTCCAAAATATTGAAGGGCTTTGTAATGTAGTCGTCGGCTCCCATATCCAGCCCCAGAATTTTATCCATATCGTCGCCTTTTGCCGTCAGCATGATAATGGGCACATCAGAAAATTCCCGTATCTGCTGGCAGACCTCAAATCCATCGAAAACCGGAAGCATTACATCAAGAAGCACCAAATCATACTCTTTCCGCTTCGCCAGATCAATGGCTTCCTGCCCATCGTAAGCGCAGTCCACCTCCATGCCTTCCTGTTCCAGGCTGAATCTGAGTCCTTTCACGATTAGTTTTTCGTCATCAACCACTAAAATCCTGTTTGCCATCCTGCTCTCCCCGCTCTTTAACCGCTGCTCACCTAACCGTTATTTTATCTTTCAGCTTTTCATAGGCGGCTTCCTTGATACCGGACACCTGCATAATATCTTCCGGTTTCTGGAAAGCGCCATGCTCCTCCCTCCATACAAGTATGGCCTCTGCCCTTGCCTCTCCAATACCCGGCAGAGTCATAAGCGCCTCCTTGTCCGCACGGTTCAAATCCACAAGCCCGTCTACAGCCTGGCCGGATATCCCTGTGCTTTCTGGATCAGGATTCCCTGTCACGCCATAAATACCGGCCTCCCCGTATGCTTCCCCCTCAGAAAGCTCTTTCAAAAAAGGCACCCGTACTTTCGCCCCGTCAAATAAGAGATCTGCCAGGTTCAAATAATCTTCTGCCGCATCTATTGTCATGCCTCCAGCCGCTTCCACGGCTTCAAAGACACGACTTCCAGCCGGAAGCCCATAAACCCCCGGTTTTTCCACGGCCCCGCAGACATGCACCTGTATGGTTTCTGCCATATATGCCCTAGGGCTGTCTTCTCCCTGGCCATTTTTCTTTTGACTGTTTCCCGGCGTACTTTCGTCTGCAGCTTTTCCCAGCAGGCCATCCTCCGTATTGCCGCTTTCTGTCGCGCTTTCGGGCATAGTTTCCAAAACCACATACTCTTTCTGCCCACAGCCGGACATTCCAAACAGCGCCATTGCCAGACACACTGCGGCTGCCCATCTTGTAAATCTTTTTTGTTCTCTTTTCTCGTACATGACATCCTCCTTCCGGCGGATGCCTTCATTTCTCACACTTCTTTATTTTACCTGAAACCCCCGGCCTTTACAAGAGCTTACCACTTAAAAATTACAATTCCAGCCACACAAAGCGCCATTCCCAAAAGCTTATGCCACTCAAAAGCCGCCTTCTCCACACCAAACATCCCAAACAACTCAATCACATAGGCCACCGCCACCTGAGCCACTACAATCAACATGGCTGCCCTGGCCGGCCCTAAGCTTCCCATGGCCTCGATCACTGTATAGGTAATAAAAGCCCCCATTACACCACCAAGCAGCATGTATTTCGGCTCCACCTGCCAAAATGCCAGGATCGGCTCCCTTCCGGTGAAAAGCCACGCCGCCACGCAAGTCAAAAACGCTGTAAGCTGGACGAATCCAGCTGCCACCCATACGCTGCTTGCTTTTGTTACTGCCGTATTAAAAACGCCCTGAATACTCATAAGCGCACCTGACAGCAGGGCAATCAACACTCCAAACATAAGACTCCTCCATTCCGGGATGGCTGTAACAGCCTCATTTTATTTCCAGTGTACCCAGAAACCGTCTAAATCATTCAGAGTGCTGTGGAAGTGTGTGTCATCATAAATCCCATCTACAAAAACAAGACGGCCACAGCCGCCTCGTTTTATCCCATATCTTTCAACTTTCTTCAATGGCCGCCGCAAGGGCCTCAACCATCTCGTCCACATGCTCTTCTTTGATGACAAGGGGAGGGACAAAGCGAAGGACATTTTGCTCCGCTGTGATCAGGATAACCCCTTTTTCGATGGCCGCCCTGGCGATATCCCCGGGCGCCTTCGTAAACTCCAGGCCCTGAAGGAGGCCTACGCCCCTGTGATCCTTTACCACAGGATACTTCTCTTTCACTTCCTCCAGTTTATCCCAGAGGTATGCCCCCACCCGGCCCACATTATCCAGAATATGCTCCTCCTCAAAAATATCCAGCACCGCACTTGCCCCTGCGCAGACTAGAGGGTTCCCGCCATAGGTAGTACCGTGATCTCCAGGTACAAGCACCGCCGCTTTTTCCGTGGTCAGGAATGCCCCTATGGGAAGGCCGTTTCCCAGAGCTTTTGCCACCGTCATCACATCTGGCTTTACGCCATATTTCTGGCAGGCAAACATGCTTCCGCTTCTTCCCATCCCGCACTGGATTTCATCTACAATCAAAAGGATATCCTTCTCATCACAAAGCCTCCTGACACCCTGCAGGAATTCTTCCTTTGCCGGATAAACGCCGCCCTCCCCCTGGATGGATTCCAGGATAATGGCACAGGTTTTTTCATTGACCAGGGACTTTACACTTTCCAGATTGTTGTACTCGGCAAAATGGATGCCAGAAAGAAGGGGTTTGAAATCTTCCTGGTAATGAGGATTCCCTGTCACAGACAGAGCCCCCATGCTTCTTCCATGGAAGGAATGATCCATGGCAATAATCTCATGGTCTTTGCTCCCGTCTTTCTTCGCCGCATATTTCCTGGCTGTCTTGATAGCCCCCTCAATGGCTTCCGTCCCGCTATTGGTAAAAAATACCCGATCCATACCGGAAACTTTCACCAGCTTTTCCGCCGCCTCGATGGCAGGCACATTATAATAGAGATTGGATGTGTGGGTCAGTTTTTCCACCTGGGCTTTCAGGGCCGCCTCAAACTTCGGATTCCCATAGCCCAGTCCCATCACGGCAATTCCCGCCGCAAAGTCCAGATATTTCTTTCCCTCCACATCATATAGATAAACTCCATCCCCACGTTCAAAAACAATGGGGATCCTGTTGTATGTATGAAGAAGCGCCCGCTCTCCACGCTCCATATATGTCTCAGCCTTCATAGTAATACCGCTCCTCCTTGCTGTTTAAAATCGCCGTCCCAATCCCTTTATTTGTAAAGATTTCCAGAAGCAGGCAGTGAGGAATCCGCCCATCCAGGATATGCACCCTGGATACACCTTCCCTCAGGGCATCCACACAGTTTTGCAGCTTGGGAATCATACCGCCTCCTGCCATCCCCTTGGCAATAAACTGTTCCGCTTCATCCAGCGTAAGCTCTGAAATCAGGCTGGACTTGTCTTCAAAATCCCGGTAAACCCCTTCCACATCTGTGAGGAACGCCAGTTTCTCCGCATTAACCTCCCTGGCAATGGCGCAAGCCGCATCATCTGCATTAATGTTATAAGTATCAAAATGGTCGTCGTAGCCGATGGGACAGACAATCGGAAGAAAGTCCTTTTCCAAAAGATCATACAAGATCTTCGGACTCACATGTTTAATCGCACCTACGTAGCCGATATCTTCGCCTCCCGGACAGCGCTTCTCCACATTCAAAAGCCCGCCGTCCTTTCCGCTGATTCCCACAGCCTTGACACCAAGTTCCTGCACCATCTGGACAAGGCCTTTATTGACCCGGTTAAGCACCATCTCGGCAATTTCCATGGTGGGTGCGTCCGTCACCCGCAGCCCATTGATGAAATGAGGCTCCATCCCCACTTTTTCCACCCAGCCACTGATCTCCTTTCCGCCGCCATGAACGATAATGGGCTTAAAGCCCACCAGCTTAAGGAGCACCACATCCTTGATCACGTTCCTTTTCAACCCTTCGTCCACCATGGCGCTGCCGCCGTACTTTACCACGATGATCTTCCGGTTAAACCGCCGGATATAGGGGAGGGCTTCGATGAGCACCTCCGCCTTGTGCATGATCTTTTCATCCATTTCCATAATCTGCCATTCCTTTCCGTCGCGGATTAAACCACTGTCAGCCCAGGAAAAACTTTGAAATATATCCCCACACAAAGATAAACAATACGATCAGCGGAAGAAGGATGGTCACATACCATCTGGCCCACATAGGGAGCCTGAGCCCCTTACCTGCATTGGCCTCCTCAGCAAAATTCTTCCAGCCCCAGCCGTACCTGGTGACACAAAACAGCAGGTATACCAGGCTTCCCAGAGGAAGCAGGTTGTTGCTGACCAGGAAATCCTCCAGATCCAGAACATTACTGCCGGCGCCCAGAGGTTCAAATCCACTCCAGAGATTGAATCCCAGCACACAGGGCAAAGACAATACACTGATCACAATAATATTGATAAGGACTGCTTTCTTTCTTGAACAGCCAGTCAAATCCGTAGCAAATGATATAATATTTTCAAACACGGCAATGACCGTGGAAATTGCCGCAAAAAACATAAAGATAAAGAACAAAGTCCCCCAGAGCCGCCCCAAAGCCATCTCATTAAACACATTGGGCAGGGTAATAAAAATCAAGCTGGGACCCTGGCCGGGGTTCACATCATAGGCAAAACAAGCCGGGAAAATAATCAGGCCCGCAATGAGCGCCACCACAGTATCCAGCACGGTAATACTGACCGCTTCTCCCATAAGCCTCCGGTCTTTGCCTATATAACTTCCGAAAATGGCAATGGCCCCAATTCCAAGGCTTAAGGTAAAAAACGCCTGCCCCATGGCCGCATAAAGCACCTCAAAAATCCCGTGCTCCTTGAACTTTCCAAAATCCGGCACCAGATAAAACTTGAGTCCTGCGCCGCCCCCTTTCAGGGTAATGGAACGAATTGCCAGTATGATCATCATGGCCAGCAGGCTGATCATCATGATCTTGGTGATCCGCTCCACACCTTTTTGAAGCCCGATGGCGCAAATCCCAAAGCATAATACCACTATGATCACCATAAACGCGGCCATCAGTCCCGGATCCTGAGTCATATTCACAAATTCCCCGGCCACCTGCTCTGAATTCAAGCCCGAAAACTGCCCGGACGCCATTTTATACACATAGTAAAGCATCCAGCCTGCAATGGTGGTATAAAACATCATCAGCAGGTAATTTCCCGCCATGGCGCCCCATTTATACCAATGCCATTTACTGCCTTCCGGCTCCAGCACGTCGAAGGAATGGGCGGCGCTTTTCTGGCTGGCCCTTCCCACTGCCAGCTCTGCCACCATAATGGGCAGGCCCAGAATCAGCAGAAAGAAAATATAAAGCAGCACAAACGCCGCACCGCCGTACATTCCGGTAATATAAGGAAAACGCCATACATTACCCAGCCCAATGGCACATCCTGCAGAAATCAGGATGAACCCCAGCCGGGAAGAAAACCTTTCTCGTTTCATACATGAAACCCCCTTTTCGTATTCCCAGCCAGTATACCCCAAAATCCGCCGATTGGCAATAGTAGGGCGGCACTTGATTTTTAAGACCGGTAATCGGCATTGATTTTCACATAATCGTAAGTCAGGTCGCAGCCCCAGGCCACGGCTGTCTCCTCCCCTGCCCCCATGTCGGCAATGGCCGTCACTTCCGGCTCTGAAAGGATTTTTGTCGCTTCCTCCTCACTATAACCAGTGGAAACGCCCTTTTCCACAATTTTAAGTTTCCCCGCCCGGCTTTCAAACCAGATATCCACCTGCTCCGGGTCAAATTTCACACCGGAATAACCCAGTGCGCACAAAATCCGTCCCCAGTTGGCATCGTGGCCGTAAATGGCGGCTTTAGTAAGGCTAGACGTCACCACCGACTTTGCCAAAATCCTGGCTTCTTCCTTCGTAGGCGCGCCAAAGACCTTTACCTCAAAAAGACAGGTGGCTCCTTCACCGTCTCCGGCAATCTTCTTGGAAAGTTCCTCCATGACCACATGGAGCGCCTGGCAAAAAGCCCGGTAATCTTCATTTTCTTCCGTGATTTCTGCATTTTCCGCCATTCCGTTGGCCAAAAGCAGGACGCTGTCATTGGTGGACGTATCGCCATCCACAGAAATCATATTGAAAGTATCCACCACATCATCACTCAAAGCCTTCTGCAAAAGTTTTTTGGAAATGGATACGTCGCTCATGACAAAGCAAAGCATAGTTGCCATATTGGGATGAATCATACCGGAACCTTTACACATCCCGGCCACTGTCACCGTCTTCCCGCCAATTACGGTTTCCACCGCAATTTCCTTCGGCTTCGTATCCGTTGTCATGATGGCCTCCGCCGCCCTGGCTCCAGCCTCTGTATCATCCCCAAGGGCTTTCGCCAGCGTCCCCACTCCTGCCTTTATGATATCCATGGGGAGCTTCGCGCCGATCACCCCCGTAGAAGCCACAAGCACCGCTTCAGACGGGATTCCCAGAGCCTTCCCTGCAGCCTCTGCCGTAGAAGCGCAGTGGCAAAACCCCTCCTCTCCCGTACAGGCATTTGCTACGCCGCTGTTGACCACCACTGCCTGGGCATATGCGCTTTCGTGAACCACCTGGTAATCCCATTTCACCGGAGCTGCCTTTACCACGTTGGTGGTAAACACGCCTGCCGCCTGGCATGGAACCTGGCTGTAAACCATAGCCATATCTTTTTTCTCACCCTTTTTTATTCCAGCGTATATCCCTGCCGCCGAAAAGCCCTTTGGCGCAGTTACGCCTCCCTCAATCCTCTTCATAATTCTCCTCCTGTCTGGCTGCGTTTAATTTCCACAAGATCCTCTGTCCCCTTTACGGAAATACAGGAACCCTTTTAAGCCCTGTATCCTCGGGAAGCCCAAACATCAAATTCATATTCTGGACTGCCTGGCCGGCCGCCCCCTTCACCAGATTATCCAAAGCGCCCATGGCAATAATCCTGCCTGTCCGTTTGTCAATCTTAAAATTAATATCCACGAAATTACTTCCCTCCACCCATCGCGTCTCAGGATAAACCTCCTCCGGCAAAAGGCGGATAAAATACTCACCTCCATAATATTTTTCATAAGCGGCACGTACCTGGTCATAAGATACGTCCCCTTTAAGAGAAGCATAAGCCGTAGCCAGGATCCCTCTGTTCATGGGGACTAAATGGGGGGTGAAATTTAACACCACCTGCTCCCCGCAGGCATAACCCAGCTGTTCCTCAATCTCCGGCGTATGGCGGTGGCTTGCAACCCCATAAGCCTTGATACTTTCGTTCACCTCGCAGAACAAATTCGGTACTTTAGCTCCCCGTCCGGCTCCTGACGTGCCTGATTTGGCATCAATTATAATAGAAGAAACATCCACTAGCCCCTCTTTCACCAGAGGATATAGCGTCAAGATAGAACAAGTGGTGTAACATCCAGGGTTTGCCACCAGCCTTGCTTTCTTGATATCCTCCCTGTTGACCTCGCAAAGCCCGTAAACAGCTTCAGCGATATACTGGGGGCTTTTATGCTGGAGGCCATACCATTTTTCGTATATTTTTACATCTTTAATACGGAAATCCGCGCTTAAGTCCACAATTTTCGTCTGGCCCAGAATCCTGTCACTTACAAGGGAAGCGCACAACCCTTGAGGTGTCGCCGTAAAAATCACATCTGCCTGGGAAGCCAACTCTTCCATATTGTCATCCAGGCAGGCGGCATCCACCATGCGGAACATGTTCCTGTATATGGAAGAATACGCCTCCCCCACATAGCTTCTGGAACCATACCAGACCACCCGGGCTTCCGGGTGCCCCAAAAGAAGCCCTGCCAGCTCCGCCCCTGCATATCCGGTAGAGCCAATAATTCCTGCTTTAATCATTTTCCTGTATTCCTTTCTATACATTTTCCTGTTTTCTCTATATTCATCCTTTTTTCAGCGTTCCCTGTTTCCAGGCCTATTTTACACACCCTTCCCCCTTTTGTCCAGTGCCTTTTCCCTGAATGTGGACACTGATTTTCAAATTCTTTATAATTATACATTATCGATGTATAATATTCAACCATTTTTTGATTTTTAAATTTGGGGGTTGCATTTTCTTGAGATTTATTGTATATTTATTCTCGTTGATTATGAAACCAAAACAAACATATGGTTTTTATGAGGAGGAATAAATATTATGAAAGAAAAAGTAATTCTTGCGTACTCCGGCGGCCTGGACACATCCGTGCTGATTCCCTGGCTCAAGGAAAATTATGATTATGAAGTTATCTGCGTCTGCATCGACGTGGGACAGGGAAACGAGTTGGACGGCCTGGAAGAACGCGCCCTTTCCACCGGTGCTTCCAAACTCTACATTGAACATGTAGTCGATGAGTTCTGCGATGAATACATCCTTCCCTGCATCAAGGCGGGCGCCGTATATGAACATAAATATATGCTGGGTACTGCCATGGCCAGGCCGCTGATCGCAAAAATCCTGGTGGACATCGCCCAAAAAGAAGGCGCTGTCGCCATCTGCCACGGCGCCACCGGAAAAGGAAACGATCAGGTACGTTTTGAACTGGGGATCAAAGCCCTGGCTCCCCACCTGAAGATCATTGCCCCTTGGCGAATCTGGGATTTAAAGTCCCGTGAGGACGAGCTGCGCTACTGTGAAACCCATGGCATCAAACTACCCTTTAAAGCAGACAACAGCTACAGCCGTGACAGGAACCTCTGGCACATCAGCCATGAAGGCCTGGAGCTAGAAGACCCCGGCAACGCCCCCAACTACGATCATATGCTGGTTCTGGGACAGACGCCCGAAAAAGCTCCTGATGAGGGAGAAACTATTTCCATCTCTTTCAAGGAAGGCACACCTGTCGCATTAAATGGAAAAGAAATGAAGCTTTCCGAAATCATCACAGAATTAAATACCCTTGGCGGTAAACACGGTATTGGTATCGTCGATATTGTAGAAAACAGGATGGTGGGCATGAAGTCCCGCGGCGTCTATGAGACTCCCGGCGGAACAATCCTCATGGAAGCCCATGACCAGCTGGAAGAATTAATCCTCGATAAAGAAACGCTGGGAATGAAAAAAGACATGGGAAATAAATTTGCAGATATCGTTTATTCTGCAAAATGGTTCTCTCCCCTCCGCGAAGCCTGCCAGGCATTTGTGGAATCCACACAGAAATATGTGACTGGGGAATGTAAAATGAAGCTCTACAAGGGCAACATCATTAAACAGGGAACCACTTCCCCCTATTCCATGTACAACGAAAGCATTGCATCCTTCACCACCGGCGATCTGTATGACCACCATGACGCAGAGGGCTTCATCAATCTGTACGGACTCTCCACTACGGTGAGGGCTATGAAAATGGAAGAGATTGCAAAAAACAAAGATTGCGCAAAGCGCAATCGCCGCGCGTAAGCGGGCCTGAAAGGCTAATTTCCTTTCCGCGAACTGCGCATCCCCCGGATCGCTTCAGCGGTATAATTCCTCTGTATAAATAAATCCATACTGCACAGACTATTGCCAGAAATATAATCAGGAAAGGTCGTGCCAGTATGGATTTTCTTAAAGCATTTCTGATAGGAGGGCTGATTTGTGCCCTGGTTCAGATTTTAATGGACAAAACGAAACTGATGCCTGGGCGCATTATGGTGCTTCTTGTTTCTTCCGGCGTAGCCCTTGGCTTCCTCGGAGTCTATGACCCTTTCATCGAATGGGCCGGCTCCGGCGCCTCTGTCCCCCTTCTCGGCTTTGGGAACACCTTATTTAAAGGGGTAAAAGAAAGTATCAATGAGGAAGGTATTCTTGGACTCTTCCTGGGGGGCTTAAAAGCCTCTGCCGCAGGAATCAGCGCCGCCTTGGTCTTTGGTTATATCGGTTCCTTGATCTTCAGCCCCAAAATGAAGGATTGATTCTCGCCAACATTTCAATAGAATACGTGGCCGCCAATGGTGATTCCTTCATAGCCGGGACGAATCGTGCGAAAATGAAGCAGATCGCCAATATAGTTTTCACTGCCATTCATGGCAGCCTGGGCTGCCCGTGTACATTCATCATTTACACCATTTTGTAACACCGCCCTGTATTTGGGGCCGTCCCAGGGTGTAAACTGATAAGGCTGGGAAAGGACGCCGATCATGGTATTGGGATAGCGGCCGCTGGCAATCCTGTTCATCACCACATTGCCGACGGCAACTTTCCCGTCCCATGGCTCCATATTGGCTTCCCGGTAGATCATAGCCGCCAAAAGCTCCAGATCGCTGTAAACGGAGTAGTCAAACTCATCTGACGGTTCCTCATCAGGCGCCTCTGCCGAACCTCCCCCGGAAGAATCTTCACCCCCGCCGGACGAACTTCCATCTCCTGCCGAAGGGCCATTGGAACTGTCTCCATCGGAGCCGGAGGGGCCGGACGCAGAAGAACCTCCCGGAGACGATGCATTGCTGCCCACTCCGGCAACAAGCTGATCTTCCCGCTTTTCTTCCTCTTCCCTTCTCCGCTCTTCTTCAGCCAGTCTGGCCATCCGTGCTTCTGCTTCCATCTCTTTTTGCTGAAGCTCCGCCCTGTACTCAGCCAGCTCACCTTCCGCGTCCTCAAGCTCTTCGGCACACTCTTCCATTTTCCTTGTAGTCTCAGCGACAGCCGCAAACACTTCATTTTGCTTCTCCTCTGTCTCCGAAACCACCCGGTCAAGCTCTGCCTGGTTCGTCAAAAGTGATTGCTCCTTCTGTGCAACCAGCTCTTTCGTCTCCTGATAGTCCAGCAGCATCTTCCTGTCGTACTCCGCCATCTCCATGGCGTATTCCGCTTTATTAAGAATAGAAGAAAGGCTGTCTCCAGAAAAAACCAAGTCCATAAAACCTGCATCCCGGTTTTCGTACATATACTGTATCCGTTTTTTCATGGCTTCATACTGGTTTGCTTCCGTTTCCTTTGCTTCCAAAAGCTCCCTGGCTGTATTTTCCAGGGTCTGCTGAAGTTCTTTCCTTTGCGCTGCCAACGTATCCAGCTCCGTCTCCAAACGCTCAAGCTGGCTGTTTAATTCCTCCAGATAAACAGAAAACCTTTCTTTCGCTTCCTGCAAATCTTCAGCCCTTGCTTCCGCCGCCTCCACGCGTTCTCTGGCATCTTCCACCTCTTCATCAGACGCAGAGGCAGGTAAAATCCATGATGCGATCATCACGCCTGACAAAATAAGACACAGTCTGCGGTATATATTTTTTACACATTTTTCCATAAATGATAACCTCTGCATTTTGTCCTTAAATTTGTATTTTATAAGAAAACACTTTTGATTAGACATGACTATTATAATACAAAAAACGATCTGATTCAACAAAAAGAATCCTGTTGTCCAAGATCGCTGTAACATGTCCCCATAAGGCTTTTTGTCGTGTGGAGAGCCAATTAATTCCTATACAACAAAAACCGCGGGCTCCCGCCTGCGGTTTTTTCTTTTCAGAAGCTTAAATCTCCACGCTTCCTGTCTCCGTACCGTTGATTACATAATATACCCGGTTCTCTTCCACTTTTACATAAAGTTCTAAAGTCTTGATATCACCTATTTTATGTTTAGAAGCCGTCCAGTCATTCTTGACCAGGGTAATCATGTCTTTATCTGAGACATCCTTTCCCATGTACTGGACGGAAATCCCCACCTGCATCTCCTGTTTTTTCACAGACTTCTTAGCCGCCGTTTTTACAGCCGTATCCTTCGGCACATCGGCAGATACCTCCAGTGTCTTTTTTTCCAGTCCTGTTTTCTTCACTGCAGGTTTTTCTGTTTTTTTCACTGCAGGTTTTTCCTCTGTTTTCTTATCCACCGCAGGCTTCTTGGAATCCACTTCCTCCAAGGCCGGCTCTACGGCTGCTTTCACGGATACTGGCTCCGCTTTTGCTGATTCTTCTACCGGCTTTGTTGCATTTACAACTTCTTTTTTGGCAGTTACTTTGCTCACTGTCACGGGTTCTACGGCTTTTCCAGCCGCCTGACTCTTTCTCCTTGCCATTACAATTCTCCTCATTTTCTTTTTGCTCTCTGATTTTGCAGTTCTATCCGAGCACAGTGCCATTGACTATCATACAGCTAACTGGAAACTTTTTCAAGTCTTTCCCAAAAAACCGTCAAAAAGAACAGATTTCCCCATTGACAGAGGGATTAAAATGTAATATGCTACAATACATACGTCTTATTTTGTGAATCAAACTATTTATCAGGAGTGCTGCCATCATGATACGTGTTCTTGTGGATTCTGCTTCCGATTACAAAATAGAAGAAATTCAAAAAAAGGGGATGGAACTGGTTCCCATCACCATAACCATCGGAAAAAACAACTATATTGACGGGAAAAATCTCGGGCGCGACGAATTTTATGAGATTCTTGAAAAAACCGGAGAATTTCCTAAGACATCGCAGCCTTCTCCCCATGCTTTTCTTGAGATCTTTTCAGACGCAAAGAAAAAAGGGGATGAACTGATCTGTATCTTGTTGTCCTCCGCTTTAAGCGGTACTTGTCAGAGCGCCTTTCTGGCTAAATCCATGGTTGCTTATGACAAAATATACATCATTGACTCTTTGTCCGCTACATATACCATCAAAATTTTGGCGGATTACGCGCTAAAACTGGCCTCCCAAGGTATTGGCGCCGGGGAAATTGCCGCGCTTCTAGAAGCCTTACGTTCCCGCGTCAAAGTTTTAGCAGCCCCTGACACACTGGACTTTTTACAGCGGGGAGGACGTGTTTCAAAGGCCGCGGCCGCCATTGGGAATCTGGCTGGAATCAAACCTATCATCACCCTTTCTTCTGACGGCCATGTGTCTGTCATCGGTAAATGTGTCGGCAGAAACAAAGCCATCAGCCAGATTTTAAAACATCTGGAGACTCTGGGGCAGGATCCGGACTTTCCCCTCTATCCCATCTATAGCTATGGCACGGAAAATTGTACAAAACTCTGCACAAAACTGACTGCTGCCGGATACCGGACGGATGAAATGCTTCAGATTGGCCCCACCATCGGCGCCCATATCGGACCAGAAGCTTTCGGAATCGTGTTTGCCGCCTACCCATGAATTCAGAGATACAGTTACATATAAAGATAACAGAAGAAAATCCGTTCTTTCCGATTCAGGACTATAAAAAGACGCCGGTACTTAGAGATTTCCCAATGGGAATGAAGGAAATCTCTTAGTATCCGCTGCGTCTTTTTCTTAATGAGAGTGTGTCCTGAATGGAAAGCAATCTGATTTTCTTCTGTGTTTTTCTTTTATAAACAACTGCGTTTCCGAATTTATGGACAGGTGACGCTCACGGTTCTGAAAGCTCCTCAATCAGATTCCATATCTCCTCACGCCCCTGTTTTGTCACTGCCGAAAAAGGAATCACCGTGACGTCACTTCCAATTCCAAGGCTGCTCCGCACCTGCTTAACCTGCTTATCAGTCTGGCTTCGTTTGATCTTGTCCAGCTTGGTGGCAATCACCACAGGGCGGTAGCCGTTCCCTATAATCCACTCATACATCTGCCGGTCGTTGGCAGACGGCTCATGGCGGATGTCCACCAAAAGGAAAACACATTTTAACTGTCTGGATTTTTTCAAGTAATTTTCCACCATCCGGCCCCATTTTTCCTTTTCTGCCTGAGAAATCTTAGCATAGCCGTAACCGGGAAGATCCACATAATAAAGGGCATCATTAATATTATAAAAATTGATGGTCTGGGTCTTTCCCGGCTGGGCCGAAGTGCGCGCATAAGACTTCCTGTTCATAAGCGCATTGATCAGGGAAGATTTTCCCACATTGGACTTGCCGGCAAAGGCAATCTCCGGCTTGTCATTATCCGGCAAGCGGCTGGTAACGCCACACACTGTTTCCAGATTCACTGTCTTTATAATCAACAAAAGGCCTCCTTCAACACTTCATCCATGGTTCCCACATACTTGATATCCATGCCGTCTACAATCTCCCTGGATAGTTCCTGCACATTCGGCTCATTTGTCCCCGGCACCAGCACCGTATGGATATCTGCCATTTTGGCCGCCAAAAGCTTTTCCTTCAGGCCGCCGATGGGTAGTACCCTTCCCCGCAGCGTCACTTCACCTGTCATGGCCAAATCTGCCCGTACTTTTTTGTTGGTGACAGCCGACATCATGGCTGTAGCCATGGTAATCCCTGCAGAAGGGCCGTCTTTTGGCACCGCTCCCTCCGGGATATGGATATGAATGTCATTTTTCTCATAAACCTCATTATCCACTTTATAAGCGGGGCTGGCTGAACGGACATAAGATAACGCCGCCTTTGCCGACTCTTTCATCACATCACCCATTTGCCCTGTCAGCTGGAGCTTTCCATGGCCCGGCAGCAAATTCACCTCAATTTCCAGGGTATCACCGCCCACGCTGGTCCAGGCCAGGCCGCGGACAATACCGACCGCATCCTTTTCTGCCGGTTTGTCGCTTCGCACCAATTCTCTTCCCAAATACTTCTCCAGGTTTCCTTCTGTGATCCGAACCCGCTTCTTTTTCCCATTTAAAAGCTCTCTTGCCGCCTTTCTGCACAAGCGCCCGATATTCCTCTCCAAGCTGCGTACCCCTGCTTCCCGGGTATAATTATGGATAATCCTTCGCAGGGCTTTTTCCGAAACCGCAAACTGGGATTCTGAAAGCCCATTTTTTTCTCTCTGCTTCGGTACCAGATATTTTTCAGCAATGTGATACTTTTCATTTTCCGTATAACTGCTGACCTCTATAACCTCCATCCGGTCCAAAAGCGGCCTCGGGATCGTATCGGTAGTATTGGCCGTGGCAATAAACAACACATTGGAAAGATCAAGCGGTATCTCGACAAAATGGTCGCGGAATTTGTCGTTTTGAGCACCGTCCAGAATTTCCAGGAGCGCAGAGGAAGGGTCTCCCTTATAATCACTTCCCAACTTATCTACCTCATCCAAAAGCATCAGGGGATTGGCGGTTCCTGCCTGCTTAAGGGCCGTAGCAATCCGTCCCGGCATGGCTCCCACGTAAGTCCTTCTGTGGCCTCTGATTTCCGCCTCATCCCGGACACCGCCCAGGCAGATGCGCACATACTTCTTCCCGACGGCCCTGGCAATGGACTTGGCAATGGACGTTTTTCCAGTACCAGGGGGCCCCACCAGACAAACAATGGGACTTTCGCCCTTTCCTGTCAGAGAACGGACTGCCAGGAATTCCATGACCCGTTCCTTTACCTTTTCCAGGCCGTAATGATCTTCCTCCAGGATTTCCTCTGCACGGCCCAAGTCCTTATTATCTTTAGTCATTTTATTCCAGGGAAACTCCAAAAGCTGCTCAATATAGTTGCGGCTCACATAAGCTTCCTGGCTTCCCATGGGCATGGACCGGTAGCGGCCAATTTCTTTTCCAATGGTATCCTTTACTTCCTTCCCCGCTTTCAATTTGCCCAGCTTTTCTTCAAAGCGGGAAGCGTCAGACTGAATCGTATCCTCGCCCAGCTCTTCCCGAATCAGCTTCATCTGCTCTCTTAAAATGTATTCTTTCTGATTCTGATCTACACGATCCCGCACCTTTTCTTGAAAAGACTGCTTGAGGCGGCCAATCTCCACCTCTGTCCCCAGGATCTTCTCCACCAGCACATAACGCTCCGGCAAAGAAACTGCTTCCACAAGCTGCTGCCTGTTTTCCAGACTGAATGGGATATTGATGGAAATTTCATCCAGCAATTCCTCAAGCCCCTCAAGCTCCAAAAGTTCAGCGATACTATCCCTGCTGAGAGACGGAGTCACTGAAGCGTATTGCTCTACATGCTCTTTCAGAATCCGGCACATGGCCTCTTTTGTCACATCATCAGCCTCTAAAAACGGCTCCGTCGGGCAAGGTTCAATTTCTGCCTGCAGATATCCGTCCTCATCCTCCAATTCACATAACCTGGCACGCAAAAGCCCTTCAGCCAGAACCCGTACCAAGCCTCCCGGCAGCCTCAGAATCTGCTTGATGCTTCCAATGGTCCCCATTGGATAGAGGTCTTCCTGTTCCGGCTCCTCATCCTGCACAGATTTCTGAGCCACAAGAAAAATTTTCTGATCTTTCACCATGGCCCTTTCCAATGCCATGATCGACTTCTTCCTGCTGACGTCAAAATGCACCACCATTTTGGGCAATACACACAAGCCGCGCAATGCGATTGCAGGTATCGTCATGTCCTAGTCCTCCTTCTTGCATGCTAAAGCATATATGGGGCCTGCAGGCTTCCCTGCGGCCCCAAAACTCAGGCTGTTTCGCCTTTCCGTTTCCTCACTTCCGTGTTCCTGTAGGTAAACTTCGGCAAATCCAAGCCTTCCACCACATCTTTAGTAATCAGGCACCTCCCGATGCTTTCATCGGATGGAATCTCATACATAATGTCGGTCATTACCTTCTCCAAGATAGACCGAAGGCCTCTGGCCCCGATTTTCCGCTCCACTGCCCTGCCTGCTATGGCATCCAGCGCGTCTTCGGAAAATTCCAGTTCCACGCCATCCAGGTCAAACAGTCTCTTATACTGCTTCACTATGGCGTTCTTAGGCTCTGTTAAAATACGTATTAGCGCTTCTTTATCCAGAAGTTCCAAAGATTCCACCATGGGGACACGGCCAATAAATTCCGGAATCAGCCCAAACTTAATCAAATCCTGAGGCATCACCTGCGCCAGCAGCTGGCTGACATCCCGTTTAGTTTCATCTTTTAAATTTGCCCCAAACCCAATGGAGCCGGCTCCCAGCCTGCTTTCCACCAGCTGCTCCAGCCCGTCGAAAGCCCCGCCGCAGATAAACAAAATATTGGTGGTGTCAATCTGGTACATTTCCTGGTGGGGATGCTTTCTGCCGCCCTGGGGAGGCACACTGGCCACAGTCCCTTCCAAAATCTTAAGAAGCGCCTGCTGCACCCCTTCACCGGACACATCCCTGGTGATGGACACGTTTTCCGACTTCTTGGTAATTTTATCTATTTCATCAATATATATAATCCCGTATTCTGCCCGGCTGATATCATAATCCGCTGCCTGGATGATTTTCAGGAGAATGTTTTCCACATCCTCACCCACATACCCGGCCTCAGTCAAAGCCGTCGCGTCGGCAATGGCAAAAGGCACGTTCAAAATCCTGGCAAGGGTCTGGGCAAGGAACGTCTTACCGGATCCGGTGGGGCCGAGAAGGAGGATATTACTCTTCTGAACCTCCACATCCGAATCATCAGGCGCCGTAATCCTTTTATAATGATTATACACAGCCACGGAAAGCACCTTTTTTGCACGATCCTGTCCGATGACATACTCGTCCAGGTATTCCTTGATTTCCCTGGGCTTTAAAAGATTGATTCCCGTAATCTGCCCGGCGGCTTCTCCTTGTTCCCCCTCTGCGATCAACTCCGCGCAAAGCTCCACGCACTCATCACAGATATAAATATCTTTTCCGCCCGCAATCAGCTTTTTCACCTGTTCCTGGCTCTTTCCACAGAAAGAACAGCGAACATCAAATTTTCCTGCCATCCGCTCTACTCCTGACGACTTGTAATTACCTGGTCAATGATACCATACTCCTTAGCCTCCGCTGCGCTCATATAGTGGTCACGTTCCGTATCCACTTCAATGACATCCAGGGGCTGCCCTGTATTTTCAGACAGAAGCTGGTTTAACTTCTTCCTGGTGGAGATAATTTTGTCCGCCACGATCTTGATATCCGTCGCCTGCCCTTTGGCGCCGCCAGAAGGCTGATGGATCATGATCTCCGCATTGGGAAGGGCCATCCTCTTACCTTTTGTCCCGCCTGCCAGAAGAAATGCGCCCATACTGGCAGCCATGCCGATACAAATGGTGGACACGTCGCATTTAATATAATTCATCGTATCATAGATTGCCATCCCTGCTGTCACCACGCCGCCGGGGCTGTTGATATAAAGCTGAATATCTTTTCCCGGATCCTCTGACTCCAAAAATAAAAGCTGGGCCACCACCAGGCTGGCAGTCACATCGTTGACTTCCTCGCCCAGGAAAATGATCCTGTCCTTTAAAAGCCTGGAATAAATATCGTAAGAACGCTCCCCTCTGCTTGTTGACTCAAGTACATAAGGAACTAAACTCATAGCAATGCCTCCTGTCATCAGACTTCCTTTGCTTCCGCCACAATGAGATCGACCGCTTTCTGGACAGCCAGATCCGTCTTCATCTGCTGGATCTCTGTATCTCCCATAAATTTCTTAAGCTGGTCAGCCTCCATCTTGTAAGCCTTTGCCATCTCTTCCATTTCTTTATCCAATTCTTCATCGGATACCTGAATATCTTCTGCCTTTGCAATGGCTTCCAGCGTCAGGCGGACTTCAATCCTCTTCTTTGCCTGTCCTTCCATCTGCTCTTCCATCTGTTCCCTGGTGGTTCCGGTATACTGCATATACTGCTCCATAGTAAGGCCCTGTCCCTGCATCCTCTGGGCAAATTCATTTACCATGTTGGAGGCCTGGGTCTTAATCATCGCATCCGGAATCTCCATGGACGCATTTTCCACCGCCTTGCTTACTACTTCATCCTCTTTTGCCCTCTTGGCATCTGCCTCTTTCTGCTCTCTCAGCTTGTCGGCAACAGACTTCTTATACTCCTCAAGAGTCTCAAACTCAGACACTTCGCTGGCAAACTCATCATCAATTTCAGGCAGCTCTTTGGCCTTCAGCTCTTTCACAGTCACTTTGAAGACAGCTTCTTTTCCCTCCAGCTCTTTTGCCTGGTAAGGTGTGGGGAATGTCACGTTTACCTCTACTTCCTCCCCCACATTTTTCCCAATCAGCTGATCTTCAAAGCCGGGGATAAACTGGCCGGAACCGATCACCAGCGGGAAGTCTGTTCCCTTTCCTCCCTCAAAAGCTACGCCGTCACAAAAACCCTCAAAATCAATGACTGCCGTATCATCTTTTTGTACAGGACGTCCTTCCACCGCCACAATGGCGGCGTTTTTCTCCTGTTCCTTTTTGATCTCTTCCATCACATCATCATCTGTGACGATCACTTCCTGCCTTGCAGCTTCGATACCCTTATATTCACCCAGTGTAACCTCCGGCTTCAAAGCAACCTCTGCAGTAAAGATCATCGGCTTTCCGGCCTCGATCTGAGTCACGTCGATCTCCGGGCGGGATACGATTTCCAGTCCGCTCTCGTTGGCCGCCTTCTCATAAGCCCCAGGAATCAGCGCATTGACCGCATCCTCATAGAAAACGCCTACACCATACATTTTTTCAATCATTTTCTGGGGCACTTTGCCTCTGCGAAAACCCGGGACATTAAATCTGTTTTTATTCTTCTGGTATGCTCCCTGAATCGCTTTTGTAACCTCTTCGGCTGGTACTTCGATTGTCAGCTTTGCCATGTTCTTTTCTAAATTCTCTACCTGTACACTCATTGTCCGTGTATTCCTCCTACATATTAATATAAACTCCGCCGCCAGCGGACAGTTACCATCGCCTCTATATTGCCTTTTCAGGTACTTTGTAACTATAATCCGGCAAATTACAATTATATCATAACTATTCTCCAATTACCAGAAGTTTTTTAAGGTTTAAGCCCTATTTTTTCACCCCGCCTTTCCCCTGTGCCATCCCTGCCCCCCTCCATACTGCAATCAGCCGGTTAAGGCAACAGGCGGCATTCGCCGGGCTGGTGGAAGGAAGCTTCACTGCCTCCCTTCCTGTCGCCCTTCTCAGATATTTTTCATACAATTTGTAGGAGGTTCCACCATTGCAAAAAATCTGGCGTATATCCGCTTTTTCCAAAATCGGCGTCAAGTCATTTGGAATAACATTTCTTATGCTGCTGTCTTCAGATCCTTTGATCTCACAGCTGGCAATCACATCCCAGAGGGCAATCCTGTGGGACAAAAGAAACTTCCTCTTCTCCTCAATGGACGCCGGTACCGTCTCTTCTTCAAAAACAGCCGCCAGTACTTTCCAAAAACGGTTCTGGGGATGATGATAAAAAAAATGTCCTTCCCTGGATTTTACCGACGGAAAACTTCCCAGAATCAATATCCTGGAATTTTCATCATAAACCGGCAAAATCCCATGTCGCATCCTGGCTCCTCCTGCCTGCTCAGGCCTGATCCCAGATAACATAATCTTCCTTTCTGGATTTTGATTCCGGGTAATCCCCCTCCCCGTAGCCTAAAATGCAGTGCCCGATACCTTCATACCGCTCATCCAGCCCCCATTTTTTCAAAATCTTTTTTCCTTCCTCAGAAGAAAAAACTTCTTTTGCCCGATGAATCCAGCACGCGCCCAGCCCCAGGGCATGGGCGCCGTTCAGAAGGTTCCCCATAACCAGGCTTCCATCATACTGATAGGTAGGTACGGTGCAATCCCCCAACACGACAATTACCGTGGGCGCCCCGTAAAAAGGGTCGATGGAGGCCCCCATCACAGAAGCATTCATTGCCGACAGCTTCCGGATCATCTCCGGCTCCTGCACCACCACCATCACTGCCGCCTGGCGGTTCATGCCGCTGGGTGCATTCATCCCTGCTTCCAGCACTTGTACCAATTCATTTTTCGTAATCTGTTCTGGTTTATACTTTTTAATGCTTCTCCTGGTTTTTAAATCCTGTATCGTTTCTTTCATGGCACAGCCTCCTGGTTTTTCTTTTAGTATAACATACCATGTAAACATTTTCATTGAGTTTTATCTCCTGAGGTCTTATAATGGTAACAGAATGAAATTATGAAAGGCGGTTTTTTATGTATTGTACAACCTGCGGCAAAGAACTTCCCGACGGCACACCCGTCTGTGATGAATGTGGCGCCAGACTTTCACCTAACGGGCAGACGCTGGACACAGATGGAAAATTTGACGGAAAACCCGACGAAAAATCTGCCGTCCCTCCCCGTGAGGCGGATTCCTCGTCTGCCCGCCGTCCTTATATGGATTATCGTCCTTTTTCCGGCGACTACAGTGATGAGGACTACCGCCGCTCTTCTGAAGAACAGGAAGGGGGATATTATGGCCGCCCTGCCCGCAGACAGGAAGGTTATACCCAAAACCGGACAGGTTTTGCCGTGGCTTCACTTGTTCTCGGTATCCTGGCCATATGCAGCTGCTGTCTCCCCATGATTACGATTCCTTTAGGTATCCTGAGCGTGATCTTTGCAGTTTTGGGCATGAAATCCATCAACCGCGGTATTGCCATCGCCGGGCTGGTGCTGGGTATCGTCGCCTTGGTTTTTGGCTGCATGGTACTGATCATTTTCCTTCTGGATGGAACATTCCACTCTTCACATCTGTGGGGTATTTCTGGATTCTCTATATAATATGGAAAGAACGGAGGCACATCTTTTGAACAAAGAACTGAAATTCGCCATACTGATCGACGCTGATAATATTTCAGAAAAATACATTAAGATTATTTTAGACGAGGCCGCTAAAACTGGTATCGCCACTTACAAACGTATTTACGGTGACTGGACCAATCCCCAGCTCACATCCTGGAAGCGTGTCCTTCTGGACAATTCCATCATTCCCATACAACAATATGGATATACTACAGGAAAAAGCGCCACCGATTCAGCCATGATCATTGATGCCATGGATATTCTCTATTCAGGAACCGTGGACGGCTTTTGCCTGGCTTCTTCCGACAGTGATTTTACCAGGCTGGCGGCCCGGCTGCGGGAATCCGGTATGCATGTCATCGGCATGGGGGAAAGCAAAACGCCAAAGCCCTTTATTTCTGCCTGCAATCAATTTAAATATCTGGATATCCTGCTTTCCAACGAGTCTGATCCGGAAAAAGAAATGGAGCCGCCGGCTGACCTGGAAAAAACTCCGTCCTCCGCTAAAAAAGGAAGAGCTGCTTCTAAGAAGGCAAAGACAAAGCCGCAGGAACCGGAACCACAAACCAACCTGAATATGATTAAAAAAGCAATTCTGACTCTTGTGGACGAGTGTTCCGACGACGACGGCTGGATTTTCTCAGCAGAACTGGGCAATCAGCTGGCCAAACGGTTCCCCGATTTTGATGTCCGTAACTTTGGTTTTTCCAAATTTACCCCTTTCATCAATTCTCTGGGGCTTTTTGATGTAAAGCGGAACCAGGCCAGTTCCAATAGCAATGTGCAGCTTGTTTACTTTAAAATCAAAGAGTCCGAACGGAAATAAGTTTCCTATATAAAATTCCAAAATACTATTGCTCTTTATGTTAAAATCTGGTATCTATATATATCATCAGCCAGTTAAAACCATAGAATACAGCGAGGTAGATAAAATGAAACCTGTAAAAGAAGGTAAAGTCCGCGAAATTTACGACAATGGTGACAGCCTGATTATGGTGGCAACCGACCGTATCAGCTGCTTTGATGTGATTTTGAAAAACACCGTCACCCAAAAAGGCGCCGTTTTGACCCAGATGTCTAAATTCTGGTTCGATATGACAAAAGACATCCTCCCTAACCACATGATCTCCACCGATGTGAAAGACATGCCTGAGTTTTTCCGTCAGCCTCGTTTTGATGGAAACAGTATGATGTGCAGAAAGCTCAACATGCTCCCTCTGGAATGTATTGTCCGCGGCTATATCACCGGCAGCGGCTGGGCCAGCTATCAAAAAGACGGTACTGTTTGCGGCATCCGCCTCCCGGAGGGGCTGAAAGAATCGGACAAACTTCCTGAACCCATCTACACCCCTTCCACCAAAGCGGAAATAGGTGATCATGATGAAAACATTTCTTATGAGCAAAGCATTGTCCATCTGGAAAAGCTTTTTCCCGGCAAGGGGGAAGCATATGCGGCAAAACTTAAGGACTGTACTCTGGCCCTTTATAAAAAATGCGCCGACTACGCATTAAGCCGTGGAATCATCATCGCTGACACAAAATTTGAATTTGGCCTGGACGAAGAGGGAAATATTGTCCTTGGAGACGAGATGCTGACACCGGACAGCTCCCGCTTCTGGCCTGCCGCCGGTTATGAACCGGGCCATGGACAGCCTTCCTTTGATAAACAGTTTGCCCGTGACTGGCTGAGAGCCAATCCCGGAAATGACTGGACCCTTCCTGAGGATATTGTAGAAAAAACCATCGGCAAATATCTCCAGGCCTACGAAATGCTGACAGGAAAGCCCCTGCGGCAATAATGTAATTGCAGAGAAAAAAATCACATGATATACTTATAGCAACCAAGTGGCCCAAGAGGGCCGCAAAAAACGGAATTAGGAGGATATCATGAAGAGACTGATTTCTATAGGCGAAGCACTGATTGATTTTGTACCTCATCAGATCGGATGCGAGTTAAAAGAGGTAAAAGATTTCAAAGGCGTCGTAGGCGGCGCCCCGGCCAATGTGGGCGGCGCTTATATCAAACTGGGAGGCCCTGCCGCCATGATTACCCAGCTGGGACAAGATGCCTTCGGCGACAGGATCGTAGATGAATTTGTCGGGCACGGGATTGATGTCAGCCATGTGCTGCGTACCGACGAGGCCAATACTTGCCTTGCTTTCGTATCTTTAAAAGAAGACGGAAACAGAGATTTTTCTTTTTACAGAAAGCCCAGCGCCGATATGTTAATGAGCGCCGATGTAGTGGAAAAATCCTGGTTTGAAGATGCTTATGCGCTCCATTTTTGTTCTCTCTGCCTGGGGAATTTCCCCATGAAAGAAGCCCACAGAAAGGCCATCACCTATGCCCTTGAGTGCGGCGATATGATCAGTTTTGATCCCAATATACGTCTACCTCTGTGGAAAGACTACGATGAGCTTCGCAGAGCCATTCTGGAATTTATCCCTTATGCCCATGTGTTGAAGATCTCCGACGAAGAGCTGGAATTTATCACCGGAAAAACAGAAGTCCGCGACGCTGAGGATATCCTATTCCAGGGAAACGTGCAGCTTGTCCTTTACACTAAAGGCGCTGACGGAGCGGAAGCTTATACAAAATCATCTTCCGCCAGTGTCCCTTCCCGAAAAGTAAAAGCCATCGACACCACCGGCGCAGGGGATGCTTTCATCGGTTCTTTCCTGTATCAGCTGTCTAAAGACGGTGTAACCATCTCTACTTTAAAAGACCTGACAGATGGTCAGCTCACAAAATACCTGACATTCTCCAACCGTTACTGCGAATACAGCGTCCTCGGAAGCGGCGCCATCGCCTCCTACGCAACTGCAGCACAGTTTGAAGAATATCTCAAAAAATGAAAGTATTAAACCAGGATATTAAAAACCGAACATTCAAACCGGTTTACTGCCTGTATGGAGAGGAAACCTTTTTAAAAAGAAGCTATAAGAACCAGCTTACGGAAGCCATCCTGGGGGATGACAGGATGAATTTCCAGGGTTTCTACGGAAAAGAGGCTGATCCGAAGGAAATCATCGGCTTGGCTGATACTATGCCCTTCCTTTCTGAAAAACGGCTGATCCTCATGGAAGACAGCGGCCTCTTTAAAAAGGATGCAGAGCCTCTCACTTCTTATCTGTCCCGTATGCCGGACAGTACCATCCTGCTCTTTGTGGAAGAATCTGTGGATAAACGAAACCGGTTTTATAAAAAAGTAAAGGAACTGGGTTACGCCACAGAGCTTGGAAGGCAGTCGGAATCCCAGCTAAAAACGTGGATTGTCCGCAATCTGAAACAGTCAGGCCGCCAAATTTCCCCGGCTGCCCTGGAATTGTTCTTAAACAATGTGGGAGACGATATGGAGCATATCCGCACTGAGCTTGATAAGCTGGTTTCCTACACAGAAGGAAGGGAAGGAATCCTCCCTGAAGACGTTGAGGCCATTTGTTCTGTACAGATTACAGGACGTATTTTTGACATGATTACAGACATTGCATCCAGGCGGCAGGCTGCCGCCCTGGATAAATACTATGACCTGATGGCTCTCAGGGAACCGCCCATGCGAATCCTCTTCCTGATTGCCAGACAGTTTCACCAGCTCCTTTTAGTCAAAGAACTTTCTGTTTCCGGCAAGGGACGGGACGAAATTGCAAAACAAGCAGGAATTCAGCCTTTTGTGGCCGGACGGCTCATATCCCAGGGAAAAAACTTTCTGTTGGGTGACCTTAGGCTTTGTCTGGAAAAATGCACAGAAGCGGAAGAAGCCGTCAAGACCGGGCGGTTGGCGGATAACCTGGCCGTAGAGCTTTTGATTACAGAATTTTCAAAAAAACCGTAAAAAAACTGCAGGCTCTGATTTTTGCAGAAGACAGTAAGTATGATTTGGCAAAAGCGTGGCTCATAAGCGGCGAAGCGCTGTGCCAAATCCGATGTATCCGATGTATCTGTGAAAAATCAAAGCCTGCAGTTTTTTATGGGATTTTTTCTAAATCCTAGGCGTACACGTCTAGTCCATCTGTCCGTTGCCCGGGCGTCCCCTGTTTTTCTTGTCCCGGTTTTTCTGTCTTCTTCTCCTCTTTCTCTTTTTCCTTCTTCTTAAGCTGCTCAATCTCCTGTCTTACCTTCAGGATTTCCTGTTCCAGTTTTCTTACCTTGTCTGTGTCCTGGGCCTCTTCCGCCTGCTTTTTCTCATCCTCCAGCTTTTTTAGCTTCTGCTCCAGAGATTTAAGCCTTAAGCTGTCTCCGCCGCCCAAAGAACCGCCTACGCCAGCGCCGTATCCTACCCCTGCCATAGCGTTTACATTCATATTCATTTCCTCCTGTCCGTTCTGTTTTGCCTTCCATGGAAGTATCCGTGATTTTCCCGGATACTTTCCAGTTTCTCTTTACTCTTTCTATATCGCCGGAAAATCCCCTCCGAACCATCACATTGATGTAAAACAGCGTGGCTATGTTGTAAATAAACGCCTCTCCGCCAACCGATGCAGAAAGGTTGATACCTTCCGTTGACATAAGCATAGGCGGCCACAGCGTGTGTCTTTGTCAATCGGCGGTAAGGATTCTATATGACAAAAAGCAGGTTCAATTTATAGTTTCCCTGGGAAACCTCCGTTTCCATGATTCCCTGGTATTTTTCCACAACACTCCTGATATTAGAAAGCCCGGTACCTTCTTCCGCTGCGCTCTGAACCTTTTTACTGCAGCTGTTTTCCAGGCAGAGCAGATAAAAATTCCCTTTCCTCCTGCTGCCGATTTCAATATACCTTTCCCCCTCCGCAACCTCATCGCAGGCCTTTACCGCATTATCAAGGGCGTTGGAAAGGATTATGCACCAGTCTAACTCTGTCATTCCTTCAATCTTGGGAATCTCCACTTCGCAGGAAATACGGATTTTCTTTTCCTTTGCCGCAGAAAGCTTACTCCCAAGCAGCACGTCTGCCGCCGCCTCACCTGTATGAACCGGATAGGAAAGCTCTGCCGAAAGCTCGTCCAGGCGCGACAAATAACTATAGGCCGAGACTGCCTGTCCCTTTTTCAAAAGCCCTGCCAATACAGTCAGATGATTTTTAATATCATGCCGGAAAGCGCGAGTCCTTTGTTCCCGTATTTTTGCTTCCTGAAGATACTGTTTCTGTTGCTCCGCCTGCTGTTCAAGCAGACGCAATTTCTGTTCTGCCTGCAAAATTCCTGTAATCTTGTGATAAGCAAACAACATCGCAAAAAGACAAAGACATGCAAACACCTGTAAGAAAAACAGTTCCGAATAATTAATATTGATATTGGAGATCACTTCCACTTCTCCCGTATGGGGATCCCATATGGCTGCTTCTCCTTTTCCGTAAATGGAATCCTGTATCATTCTTCCCACCATTGATATAAAAAAGACGGGAACCGTCAGCTGCAGCAACGCCTGCCGGTTTGTGCAGCGGATACTTTCCCGGAATTTTTTCAATATCACAACTAAAATACAGGATACAATAACAACCCTCAAGCTTTCCCTTATGGTATCGGAAGGAGTAACAAACAGATCGTGACTCAAAATCAACGGCGCAATGACTCTGTGATCCATCCAGCGTATCATACTGTTGCTGACATTTAATACAGACAAAATTAAAATAGAAATGGCTGCCGTTTCCATCCAGCTTTTTTGGGAAAATATACGGCCGCAGAAAACAAGCAGCAGCGTTTCCAGAAAAAGCCCAAAGCTTCCGGGCAACTGCAGTTGTATTTCCAACACAGAAAGCACGGCAGAAAAAGCCATATAAAAAATTCCATGCCTCCATTTAAAAGGCGCTTCTGCATACCGGCAAAAAAACCAGAAAACAATTACCGGTACGGTCATGTATCCCAACAAAGCCGGTATGACCGTATACCAGCGGATACATGGTAATTGATCTGGAACCACCTGAGACAGCCAGTCCATTTCCTTCCTCCCACATCAACACACCTGTCACCCATGAATACTGCGCAACATCCGCTCCATAAATATCTGATGATAACTTTTTGAAACAGGAATCCGCGCGCCGTTTTTCAAAGTCACCTGCCCGCCTTTGTATTCCTGCAAATAAACGGGATTAATCAGGAAACTCCTGTGGCACCGAATCAGATAAGGCAATGTCTGCTGTTCCAGGTCTTTCATTTTTCCATAATACTCGATGACATCCTGCCTCATGTGAAGATAAATTTTCCGGTTCATGACTTCGCAATAATAAACTTCATTGAACTTAACCATTCTGTAACCATTCATTGTCCGGATAAAAAAGCCTTTTTCCTCCTTTAACCTCAAATGTTTCATGCTGCGAAGAAGAGCCTGTTCCAGCCGTGCCTCGTCAACCGGCTTACAAAGGTAATCCATGGCTTCCACTTCAAATGCGTCCAGCATATATTCTGTCAAAACTGTCACAAAAATCAAAATTCCGTTAAATTCCTTTTCGCGCAGCTTTTTCGCCAGCTCCACTCCGTTTAAACCAGGCATCTGGATATCCAGAAAAACCATATCAAAATTTAAAGGAGAAAACAGCAGACGGGCGGCATTGGTATAACAGGTAACTGCAAACTCTTCCTCCCATTTTTTAAGCTTTGCAGATACCATCTGCGCAAGCTGCCTGCACATCGCCGATTCATCATCACAGACTGCAATCCGTATCATATGTGCCATCTCCTTTGAGTAACCTCCAACATAGGATTATATATTATTTATATCTTATCAATCTCTACCTTTCTTAATCAAAATGTTGTAAAAGGCCACATTTTTGTCATCGCCAGCCGGTTTTCGGCATATTCCTTTATTTCTGTTCAGCCGCCAATCTGGCCTTCTTACTGAACCAAATCCCTTTTCCCTTCACCGGGGAGCCGTCCTTCTTAAACACGGCAAAGCCAGTCAGGGCATAAATAATTGCAAAGATGGGGCAGAGAACCGGCATAAAGGTGTAAGGCATGGATTCCAGAGTCGGAACCTCCAAAACACCGGAAGTGTAAATGGCCGCCATAGACCAGGGCACCAGGAAAGAGAAAATGGTACCGCCGTCCTCCAGAGTCCTGGAAAGGACATAAGGGGCCACATCCGCCTTGTCATAAGATTCTTTGAAAATTTCACCTGGAAGCAGAATCGCCACATACTGACTGGCTGTCAAAACCACCGTCAGAAGGCAGGTGACCAGCGTGGAGAGCACCAGGGGACCCGGCTTTCTCACCAGCGCCTGCAGTTTATCCAAAATCGCGTTCAAAACACCCATCCTCTGCAAAAGCTCTCCAAAAGCCAGGCAAAGAAGGGACAGGGAAACCGTGGTCATCATACTGGAAATGCCTCCCCTGTTAAAAAGGCGCGCCACCATGGCATTGTCAAACTCCTGGCTAAACCCTGTTGCGATGGAATTGAAGATAGCCGCCACATCAAACTGAGGCTGGGCAATAAAAGCCACCACCATGGCCACCATGGCTCCCGTCAACATGGCCAGGAAGGAAGGTACTTTCTTGACGGCCAGGATAATGGTCAACACCGGAATCAACATCAGGAACGGGTTCACATTGAACGCCCCTGTAATGCCGTCGGAAATGGCCTGCACATTGGCCAGATCCACCGACGAACCTCTGTACTGTAACCCCAGCGCAAAATACAACACTGCCGCAATTACGGTAGCCGGAACTGTCGTAAAAAGCATGGACTTGATATGCAGGAAGATATCCGTACCCGCACAGGCAGGCGCCAAGTTTGTGGTATCGGAGAAAGGAGACATCTTGTCACCAAAAATAGCTCCGGAAATCACCATCCCTGCCGTCAGGCCAGGGTTAATACCGATGCCGTAGCCGATTCCCATAAAGGCCACGCCCAAAGTTCCCGCCGCCGTATAAGAGCTTCCCGTAAAGAATGAAACGATACAGCAGATAATAAAGCCCACCAGCAGGAAATAAGACGGCGACAAAATCTTAAGCCCGTAATAAATAATGGACGGAATAACGCCGGACACAATCCAGGAACCTACCACCATACCCACACTCATCAAGATCAAAATCACCAGAATTGCCTTTTTACAGCCGTCCAGGATGGTATCTTGCACCTCTTCCATGGAAAAGCCCGTAAACAGGGCAATAAGGGACATGGCCACCAGGACCAGCGCAAACACCGTGACCGTGCCCAGCTTAAGTACCGCCAGCCCCACAGCCATAACCACAATCAGCACAAGCAGTGTAAAAACTGCCACGGGAAAACTCATTTTCTTAGGTGCTTTTTCCTTACTCACTTCTAAATTCCTCCTCTTCCTGTTGTTTTTTCCAAAGCCGGATAACATGCCTTCCATGTCTCCAGGCTGATTTTTCCTTCTTCGTAGTCGCGGGCCACCCGTTCCCGTTCCCGAAGCTTCGGGTCGCCATATCCGCCGCCCCCGGCCGAAACCAAAGTTACCGTATCTCCCGCCTCCAGAGGGACATTCCTCACCTTGTTGGCCTCATTGATCTTTCTGCCCTCGCGGCAGATATCCAGATAAGAAGTTGCTCCGCCGAGGCCTCCCGAAAGCCCCCAGGGCTTCGTGCGTATCCGCTCCGTGGAGGCCGCCGCCAGCATGGTGTTCTCACTGTCGGGAAGAACACGGATACCTCTGCGGATCCCCAGCCCGCCCCGATATTTCCCCGGGCCGCCAGAATCTTCTTCCAGGGCGTATTCCTCCACCAAGAGCGGATACTCCATCTCCAATGATTCGATGGGCAGGTTGGAGCTGTTGGTCATGTGAACCTGAACTGCATCCAGCCCGTCTTTGTTATATCTTGCGCCGTTGCCGCCGCCGATGGTCTCCACATAGACATAAGGCTTTCCGGATCTGGCATCCTGCCCGGCGATGCTGTAAAAAGTCACAGCCCCGCAGCCTGCCGCAATGACATTTTCCGGGTCGATTTTGGCAAAGGCGCCAAAAATCACGTCCGCCAGCCGCTGGGTAGTGGTTTCCCGGTCAAAGGTGGGAGCCGGCTCACTGGCACACACGATGGTCCCTGGCTCCGCCTCCACCTCAATGCTGTCAAAAAATCCCGAATTGGCTGGAATAGTCTTATCTAAGAGACATTTCACTGAATAATATACCGTGGCAAGAAGGGCGCTCCTCACACAGTTATAGGGGCCCGGCACCTGGGGATGGCTGCCGGAAAAATCAAACAAGATCCTGTCTCCATTGATACAAAGCTTCACACGGATTTTTAAATTCTCATTGCCGTTCCCGTCATCGTCCAAAATGTCTTCAAACTCATATTCCCCGTCCGGCAGGGCCAAAATGGCCGCGCGAGCCTTTTTCTCCCCATATTTTAACCATTCCTGACAGAACTCAAAATACGTCTCCAAACCGATCTTTTTGCACAGTTCAATCAGCTTGTCCGCACCAAACTGATTGGTAATCAACTGGGCCTGAATGTCTCCCCGCCGTTCCTCTTTAAGCTGGAAGTTCAAAAGAATCAGGTCATAAATATCCCTGTTCAGCTCACCTTTTTCATAAAGCTTTACCACAGGGATCCGAAGGCCCTCGTCATAAACTGTCGGCCCCCTTCTGGAACGGTCCGCATGGTGGCCGTTGTTGACCACGAAGGCAATTAACTTCCCTTCATAAAACACCGGCCGCACCAGCGCAATATCTGGCAGGTGGGATCCTCCCCCTGTGTAAGGGTCATTGGCGATGAACACGTCCCCGTCGTAGATCTCTGACTTGTCCCACCGCTTCAAAGCTTCCTCCACAGCCCCAAAGAGAGAGCTGAAATGAATGGGGATATGCTGGGCCAGAGAAAGCACCTTGCCGTTGGCGTCAAAGATGGCCACCGACAGATCCTTACGCTCCTTGATGTTGGTGCTGTAGGCCGTTTTCGTCAGAATGACCCCCATCTGTTCCGCAATGGAAAGAAGGCCGTTGCTGATCACCTCCAGGGTAATGGAATTGATCTTACTCATTGGAATCCCCTCCTGTTCTGGTAATGACCATGTTGAAATATTCATCCACCACAGCCTTCTGATTCTTCAAAATAATGGTCGTGGAATCCATCTGTTCCACAATGGCCGGGCCGAAAACCACATTCCCGCAGTGGAGCTGCTCCCTGTCGTAAAGCAGGTACTTCTCCCTGCTTCCATCCTCCATAAGCACCATCCGGCTCCCCATAACAGCCCCGGAAGAATCCGCGCCCACATAATCCTCCCTGGCCGTCCGCGGCTTTGCGATATGGCCAATGGCTGAAAGGCCGAAGTTCACAATCTGAATCTCATCTGCCGATGAATAGGCATAAAGCCGCAGGTAAGTTTCTGTAAACCGCTCCTTAAGCTGTTCCATGGAAGCAATTTCTTTATCAAAGTTCACGGCAATTTCATAGTTTTGCCCTTTATAGCGCATATCCAGATAATAGGCAAGCTCCCGCTCTTCCTCCGGTATCCGCTCCTTCTCAAACCAGGACTCCGCCTCCCCCTCAAGACGCCAGTACATGTCCGTAATGGCCGAAAACAGAATATGATTTAAATCCATCACATTGGTCTGGACAAAATCCCTGCGCATATCCTCCGTTAAAAGCCCGTAAGCCGCCAGAAGGCCGGGGGCCTTCGGGATGATGGCCATGGGCATGTTCAGTTCTTCCATAAGCTCCGCCGCATGGAGAGGCCCTGCTCCGCCAAATGCCACCAGGGCAAAATCCGTGGGATTATAGCCTTTTTCCACCGTCACATTTTTTATTTCCTTCACAATGTTGGAATTACCCACGGTGATAATCCCCCTGGCTGTCTCCTCCACATTCATGCCGATCTTCTTAGAAAGCGTTTCCACCGCCTGGAAAGACAGGGAAGCATCTATGGGAAGCTGCCCGTTCAAAAGCTCTTTGTTATTCAAATGTCCCAGCACCACGCGAGCGTCGGTAATGGCCGCTTTTTCACCGCCCCGGTTATAGCAGGCAGGCCCCGGCTCTGCTCCGGCGCTCTGAGGACCGACCTTTAAGATTCCTCCACTGTCCACCCAGGCGATGCTTCCGCCGCCGGCGCCGATGGTGGAAATATCAATAGAAGGAATCCGCACCGGATAACCGCTGATATTCTTGTCCTTGGAACTTTCAATGATTCCGTCTACGATCATGCTGATGTCGGTGCTGGTACCGCCCACGTCAATGGTAATGACATTTTTAACGCCGATCAGAGCCATCAGGTACTGGACGCCGATGACCCCGGCAGCCGGACCGGAAAGCCCCGTTTTGATGGGGTAAGCCGACGCCTCTTTAATGGACATAAGGCCGCCGTTGGAATGGTTAATGTACACTTTTTTGATGCCGATCTGCTCCAGGGTATGTTTCAGGTTGTCCAGATACTTCTTTACTTCCGGCCCCACAAAAGAATTGAGGACCGTGCCGCAAAGCCTCTCAAATTCCCGGAACTGATTGGAAATCTCGCTGGAAGTGGAAATATAAATACCAGGCAGGTGCTTTTCGATGACCGCCTTCACCCTGGCTTCATTCTCCGGGTTTAAATAAGCATTCAAAAACAGGACGGCCACAGCCTCCGCATGGCTTTCCTTCAAACGCCCCACCAATTCCAGAAGCTCTTCGTCCTTTAACTCATCCAGAATTTTTCCCCGGTAATTCATCCGTTCCGAAAGCTCAAACCGCAGATTCCTGGGAACTAACACCGGAGCCTTGTCCGCCTGCAGGTCATAGAGATCCGGCCTCTTCTGCCTTCCGATCTCCAAAAGATCCCGGAAGCCTTTTGTGGTGACGAGGGCCGTCCGGGCGCCTCTGGTTTCCAGGATCGCATTGGTGGCAACCGTGGTTCCGTGGATAAAACGATCCACCTCTTCATAGACAAGCCCGTATTTCTCCACGATCTTTTTAACACCGCCCACCACAGCCTGGGACTGGTCCTTTAAAGACGACGGAAGCTTGTAAACCATCAGCTCCCCTGTCGCCTCGTCAATGGCACAGATGTCGGTATTGGTGCCGCCCACATCGACACCGATTCTTATCTTCTTCAATGGTTCTCTCTCCTTTATATCCTCTGTATTGTAAAGCTTCCTTTTTCGTCCTTACGTATAAAACAGCCATGTGCGGTGATATATGCACATGACTGTTTCTCACATTCTCTGTAATTTGATCACGGTTTCTTTACATATTCCGAAAATAGGATATTTCCTGCCTTCGGTATACGGTGCTCTTCCGAAACGTGGCGGGCTTCGGAAACAGTCCTGCACCTGTTCGATGCAGACCCAAGCGAAACATTGCTTTCGGCGGATCTCCCTTTCCCTTTTCTGGTACTGATGATCTCCGCTCCCCCATATATACCATTAAATATTATATCGAATTAAAGTATCAAAGTCAACAGAACTTAAACAATTTTTCTTTCCTTGCAATCCCCTTTATTCTATTGTACAATTAACTCCATAAATCTCTGCCTTCCCCATCCCCATTTCCTGAAATAAAGGAGACTTCCCCAATGAAACAATCAAAAACTTTCCATCGTATCCTTATGTTGTTTACCGCCGTTTCCCTGCTCCTTGCCGCCTGCAGCCCTTCCCCAAATCCGCCGCCATACATCTTATGAAAACAGAAGGAAGTGTAAACGTAGCGGATCACAGCGGAAAGCCTGTGAAACCGGAAGAACAACTTGGACTTTATGACGGCTGTCAAATAGATACTCTTGCGGAAAGCTACGCATGGATAGACCTGGATCATGGCAGACTGGCTAAAATGGATCCCAAAAGTAAACTCGGATTTCAAAGAAAAGACGGCAAGCTGCAAATCCTCATTCAGTCCGGCATCGTGTTTTTCAATGCAACGCCGCAGTGCGATCCTCTCGGAGCGTTTTTGCTTTATAGGACGTAATTTCCTATAAAGTAAAAAGAGGCTGAACCACTATTTTGTGTTCAGCCTCTGGTTTATTTATAATATTTTATTTTGTCTCTTTATCGAAGGAATTATATGTGATATCCTGTCCGCCTTAGTCCCATTATCTTCCAACCTTTAGTTACCTAAAACACTTTCTACTTTTGATATATCGCAGCATCCACCTTCGCCAAATAACCTTCCTGAATTTTTTTACTCTTTATTGTGAAGTAACATCCAGTCCCAGCTAATTGCCCGAAAACAAATGATACTATATACATTCTGTCCTGAAAGTTTTGCTTTATTTTCCGATAAGGTATTTTATAACTGAAAACTTCAGATTCTCATTGATGTTATCACATCTGATCCGATTTTTCTTCTTCGATATTATATCTCTTTCCTATAATGGACTCGGATTCTTACGTCTTTATCTCTTCTCTCTATGATGAAGGCGGTTCCAACAGGATGTCTCTTCCATCAACTGAGAATCATATGAAGTTTTCAGCTGTATCGCTTCTGTGTCCAGTGGAATCCCCTCCTTTCCCTTTTTCCGGGAACAATCTTTTAAAGCTTCCATTGACGATCCCATTTCTTTTCTATGGTACGTCTCTCTTGTTGGAAAAAGCTCCTTTATCACCCCAGCCGATGGCTCATCCAATCTTGACTGATATCCCTATGCAATCGCCACTGACTCCTGTTTCTTCTGGAATGATTTTACCAAATGCGATTTCTTTACACCGATTTGTTTTCCGAAATCCTTTCTCGTCAGATTTCTTTGCTGCTTCTTTGCTTTTAAAGATTGTCTGTTTTTGTTATGTTCTTATGTTACCACGCTTCCCAATATTTGTCAACACTATTTTTAGATTTTTTTCAAATTATTTTTCTTTTAATTGATATAAGTGTTTGATTTTTCCAAATTATCTATTTTTTTCAAATGTTTTATACAATATCAGAAATACCGTCGGCTGACAAAAATGTCCATTTTTCTGTCAGCCGGCGGTATTTTCACCTGTTCATGCTTTTTTACACATAACAAAACTATGATCCGCCGCTTTCTTTAAAGCTCTGTCCTGCCTTCCAGCGCGCGAAGCAGCGTCACTTCATCAATGTATTCCAAATCTCCGCCCACAGGGACGCCACTGGCAATTCTCGTCACCCGGATTCCGGTGGGTTTAATCAGCTTGCTTAAATACATGGCTGTGGTTTCCCCCTCCAGGCTGGAATTAGTAGCGATGATAACCTCCTTCACTTCGCCCTGAAGCCGCATCATCAGTTCTTTTAAGCGGATATCTGCCGGCCCGATGCCGAGAGCCGGGGAAATAGCCCCATGGAGCACATGGTACACTCCTTCATATCTTCCTGTTTTTTCATAGGCCGCCAGATCTCTGGTATTTTCCACTACCATGATGATGCCATGATCCCTCTTCCCACTGGCGCAGATGGGGCAAAGTTCCTCATCTGTCAGAGTAAAACATTCTTTACAATAGCGAACCCCGCTCCTGGCTTCCACAAGGGCCTGGGCAAGCCCCTTCACCCGTTCTTCGGGCATGTTTATCACATGAAAAGCAAGCCTCTGGGCCGACTTTGCGCCAATCCCCGGAAGCCTGGAAAACTCTTCAATCAACGCCGTAATTTTACTGCTGTAATAGTCCATCAGAAAGGGAAGCCTCCGCCAAGGCCGCCTGCAAGGCCTGACATATTGGCGGCTGAAGCTTCCTCCATCTGCCTGAAAGCCTCATTGGTGGCTGCCATAATCAGATCCTGAAGCATTTCAATATCATCGGGATCCACCACTTCTTCCGCCAGCTTAATGGCAGTCACTTCCTTTTTGCCGGAAACCGTCACCTCCACGGCCCCGCCTCCTGCTGCCGCTGTAAATTCCTTTGTTTCAAACTCCTTTTGCGCTTCTTCCATCTGCCTTTGCATTCTCTGAGCCTGCTTCATCAGGTTATTCATGTTTCCGGGCATTCCCCCCGGAAATCCTCCACGCTTTGCCATGAAAACGTTCCTCCTTCATTTTGCAAATCTTCTATCATTCTAACTATTTTCCGTAACAATGTCCATATGAATTTTTGTTTTCAGCTCCTCGTCACTGATATAACGGGTATTTACCGTTTCTCCTTTGCCAAGGAGCCTGGCCTTAAATACAATCTCTTTCTGGTAATTCACCCGCACATAATCTGCCAGCTCCGAAAGGACACATTCCCTGCTTCCGATCAAGTAACAAGTTTCATCCCAAAATCCCAGCATAATCCCCCCATCCTCAAAAGGTTCCACCACTGCTTCTGAAAGCGCCGGGCGGATGGAAGTGCCCAGCTCTTTTATGATGCGGCTCCACTGCTCCCTTATCAGCATAAAGTCCTCATACTGTGCCTTTGGAAGGGATACGGGCCGGCCGTTTTCTTTCCTGCCGCCGGATTGGCCATTGTCCGCCTCTCCAGTTCCGTCTTTTGTCTCCGCCTGTTCATTCCCATCTGTCCCCAAAGCAGCCCGGACCCCTTTCGGTAATGTAAACTCCCCTTCATCCAGGCGCCTTTCCAGTTCCTTTAACCTCTGTACAAGGGAATCCATATTTTCTTCCATCTGCGGCTTTGTAAGGCGGATAACAGCCAACTCCAAAAGCACTCTTTTTCCTGCCGCGTAGCGCATTTGATTCACCAGCTCCGAAAAGACACGGATATAGCGCATCAGGGTTTCTCCGTCCACCAGTTCTGCTTCCTCTTTAAGCCGTCCCAGATCTTCCGCCGTCATATCCAGGTTTTCCTCCTCACCGGAAGCTTCCAGCAGCAAGAGATTCCGCATATACCAGATAAAATCCACCACAAATTGGGAAAGTTCCCTTCCCTGAAGGATGATTTCTTCTATTATATGGAGGCTCCCCGCCGTATCCCCGGCCGCCACAGTGCGCAAAAGGCGGCTGAACACTTCATTGTCCACAGTCCCCAGCACTTCCAACACTTTTTCATAAGTAAGCTGTTCCCCATAATGAAAAGCCACACATTGATCAAACAGGCTGATGGCATCACGCATGGAGCCATCCCCCTTTTTCGCAATATACCGAAGCGCCTTTTCTTCCGCCTCAATTTTTTCCGCTGCGGCCATCTCTAAAAGCCTCTCCGCAATGGTTTCCCCGGAAATCCTCCGGAAATCATACCGCTGGCATCTGGACAGAACTGTCACCGGTATCTTATGGACTTCTGTGGTTGCAAGAATAAAAATCACATAAGAAGGCGGTTCTTCCAATGTTTTTAAAAGGGCGTTGAAGGCCCCTGTGGACAGCATATGGACCTCATCAATAATATATACCCGGTACTTTCCCTCCGCCGGAGAGTATCTGGTTTCCTCGCGGATTTCCCGGATATTGTCCACGCCATTATTGGAAGCGGCATCGATCTCCACCACATTGACAGAATTCCCCAGGGACACCGAACGGCAAAGGCCACATTCCCCGCAGGGATTCCCCTCCACCGGATGTTCGCAGTTGACTGCTTTTGCCAAAATCTTTGCAATGGTGGTTTTTCCTGTCCCGCGGGTTCCGCAAAACAAGTATGCATGCCCGATACGCCCCGTCTTGATCTGGTTTTTCAAGGCGGTGACAATATGATCCTGGCCTTTCACATCCTCAAAAGTCCCGGGCCTCCATTTTCTGTATAATGCCGTATATGCTGCCATAGCGCTGCCTTTCTTTGTCCAATGTTAATCATCTGCCCCTCTTCCGGCAGACAAAGGGGGCTGCTGCAAAATATAAGCGTTCCTGATGTTTTGCGACAGCCCCTGCCTTTTTATTTTTCTTCTGTTTTACTGGTCACTCTTAAAAAGATTCATCTCCAAAACTGATTCCAAGAAGACGCGCCTCCGCGATGATGGACGCATCCGGATCTACTGTTTTCAGCTTTCCGGCCACCTCTTCCAGAGGGGTCTTGGAAATCTCGCGGCTCTTGACCGCCACCATATAACCGTACTGCTTCTTGCTGATCATCTTCGCTGCCGCTGCGCCTAAGCGGGAAGAAAGTACTCTGTCATAGGCGCAGGGCGCCCCGCCCCGCTGCATATGCCCCGGAACCGTCACGCGCACCTCAAGGCCGCAAGCCTCTTCAATCTGCGCGCCGATCTCATAAGCAATGGAAGGATAAATAGGCTTCCCTGCCTTGGCCGCTTTTTCCTTCTTCTTTTTCAGTTCTTTTTTAGAGAGCTTTGCATCTTCTTTGGAAATAGCCCCTTCCGCCACCGCGATGATAGAAAACTCCTTGCCTTCTTTTTCCCTCTTTTTTAATGCTCCTACAATAGAATTGATGTCATAAGGGATCTCCGGGATCAGGATAATGTCAGCGCCGCCGGCCATGCCTGCATTTAAAGTCAGCCACCCAGCCCCATGGCCCATGATTTCAATCATGAATACCCTGCTGTGGGATGCCGCCGTGGTATGGATACAGTCAATGGCGTTTGTCGCAATATTGACCGCGCTCTGGAACCCGAAGGTCATGTCCGTACCCCAAAGGTCATTGTCGATGGTCTTAGGCAGGCCGATCACATTCAGGCCCTCCTCCCTAAGCAGGTTGGCCGTCTTCTGGCTGCCGTTTCCTCCCAGCACCACCAGACATTCCAGCCTCAGCTGCCTATAGGTATGCTTCATCGCCTCAACCTTGTCTAAATCGTTCTCATCGTGCACCCGCATCAGCTTGAAAGGCTGCCTGGAAGTCCCAAGAATCGTGCCTCCCTCTGTCAATATCCCTGAAAAATCCCAAGGCTGCATGATCCGGTAATTCATGTAGATCAGTCCCTTATAACCATCCTCAAAACCGATGATCTCCACATCATCATACATTTGATACAATGCTTTTGCCACGCCGCGCATGGTCGCATTCAGACTCTGGCAGTCGCCGCCGCTTGTGAGCATGCCGATCCTTAACATAAGAAAACCCTCCCTCTCGCTTCTTTTTTATCCGGGCTTTTTCGCCGTGAATTACTTTTATTATATAATAAACAATGTCGTGGAGCAAGGAAAATCTCAGGGAAGATTTAAGATATCCTTTGTCGGAATACTTAAAGACAGACACTGCCGCTTTTCTCCCCCCTTTGACTTTTTTCTATAAACTTCCATTTCAACATTCTATACAGAAAAGCCCCTTCCCCGTTCTGGATTTCATTAGTAATTATAGACAATTTTTACATCCCTTTCATGTGAAAAATGACTGTTTTCCCTTGACATTTTCAGCTTCCCCATGTAATCTATAGCTAGGCAACTGGAACATCCTGTCAAATTGCACAGTTCCTGCACCTCCGTTTTTTACATATGGCCGCCTGTCTGAAAAACCACAGGTTTTACAACTGTTTGCGGCAGATATTTGGGGTGCCGGGTCCCTGCTGCTTTATTTTTCAAATTAAAGGAGGGTATTGTTTTGTCAAAAGAAACTATTCGCAAAGTATTTGAAGACGGGGAGGGCGTCCTTCAGCTCACCCCCACCTGGGTTCCCCGTGGATTTAATGAACCCGGCCGCCGTCTCAGGCTGCACCCCGATGATTATTATGCCCTTGGTATGGATCGCGGCGGTATCTGCGAGCGCTGGCTAGGTTCCCTGGCAAAAGCTTTAAACGGCCCTAAAACCGGGGAAACAGAAGGCATGAGCTATGTTCTCACAGACCGTGCTTCCAAAGCAAAAGCGCTTTTTAAGGATTTTGTAGACGAACTGGGCGCTGACCTGATCGGTGATTCCCTGATGGAAAAGTACGGTACCTGGCCCACCTTCGCCAAACTTTATGATTATGACAAGCCCCTGTTCCACCATCTTCACCTGACGGAGGAGAAGGCTAACAAGATCGGTATGCACGGAAAACCGGAAGCTTATTATTTCCCGCCCCAGTACAATGCTTCTTATCTGGGAAGATTCCCCCTCACCTATTTCGGCTTTGATCCTTCCACCACCAAAGAAGAGGTCATGGACTGCCTGCGGAATTATGATGTAAAAGATACCAGGATTACGGAGCTTTCCAGGGCTTACCGTATCCAGCTGGGTACCGGCTGGTACACCCCTGCCGGAGTTATCCATGCTCCCGCTTCTTTAGTTACTTACGAACCTCAGTGGAACAGTGATGTGAACACCATCATGGAGAATGTCACCATGGGTGAGGTGAACCCCCACAATCTGCTGACCGATTGCGCCCCTGAAGAGGAAAAAGACGATCTGGACGCCATCTTCAGCCAAATTGACTGGGAAGAAAGTACACGCCCCGATTATAAGGAAGTTTACTTCCGCGCGCCAAAAGTCCGTTCTGAATCTTCAGAAGCTGTGGAAAAATGGGTGGCTTACGCAAATGAATGGGTGGCTGCAAAAGAAGTTACAGTCCTGCCCGGGCAGAGCTATGTGCTGACAGATGCCGCCTGCTACTGCGCCGTCATCTCCCAGGGCCATGGAACCTTCGGTAAATTTGAATGTCAGGCCCCTGAACTGGTCCGCTATGAAGATCTGACTGCCGACGAATTCTTCGTCTCCGAGGCTGCTGCGATAAAAGGCATCCGGATCACCAATGGCAGCAGCTATGAGCCTCTGGTTATCCTTCAGAACTTTGCCAACAATAACCCCGACGTACCGGCTACTGTTTAATAGAATTGGGAGGATATCTTTATGTATTTTAAATTTGGTGTGGACAGCTTCATCTGGGCGGAAAGTTTCAGTGAGAAAGACCTCTGGGTGATTCCCAAGGCAAAAGAGATGGGATTTGAAGTCATTGATTTCGCCATCTCCAATCCTTTTACTTTCCCCATGGAAGCTGTAAAAGCGGAGCTTGAAAAAGTCGGTATCGACTGTGTATGCACCACTACTTTGACCCCGGAAACCAATCCCATCTCCCCCGACCCGGAAATCAGAAAAGCTTCTGTGGCCGCCATGAAGAAATGCGTGGACATCTGCAACTATCTGGGCGCCCCCATTTTAGGCGGCGTAAACTATGCCGGCTGGGGCTATCTGACCAAAAAGCCCCGTACGACACAGGAATGGGACTGGGCTGTGGAATGTATGAAAGAAAACGCTGCTTACGCAAAAGAAACCGGAAATGTGACTATCTGTGTGGAATGCGTCAACCGGTTTGAAACTCATTTCTTAAACATTGCAGAAGACGCCGTCAAATTCTGCAAGGATGTGGGCGGCGACAATATTAAAGTCCACCTGGACTGCTTCCATATGATCCGGGAGGAAAAGAGCTTCGCCGGAGCCGTGAAAACCTGCGGTAAAGAATATTTAGGTTATATTCACGTAAACGAAAATGACAGGGGTATACCCGGTACCGGCCTGGTGCCTTTTAAAGAATTTTTCCAGGCTGTCCATGAGATCGGTTACGAAGGCCCTCTGGTCATTGAATCCTTTGACCCCAGCTTTGAAGAGCTTTCCGGCAACTGTGCCATCTGGCGCAGCTTCGCCCCCACGGGAGAAGACCTTGCCCGGGACGGCCTGGCAAACTTAAAGGCCATCGCCGCCCAGCTGTAAAACCATATCCCCGGCGCCCCAAAGTTTCAGAAATCATGCAGCAACCTTTGGCAGCGCCGGGAACAAGACAAGAAAGAAGGACCGGATTATGAAAATCGCAATCGGCTGTGACGAAGCCGCCTACGCACTGAAGGTGGCCATCATGAAGCATCTGGATACAAAAGAGGATATAGAATACCAGGACTTCGGAGCTGCAAAAGGAGAAGTTGTCCTTTACCCCGACGTGGCGCAGAAAACGGCGGAAGCCGTGGCCAGAGGGGAATTTGACCGGGGTATCCTGGTATGTGGAACCGGCATCGGTATGTGCATCACGGCCAACAAAGTGCCTGGTATCCGCGCTGCCGTCTGCCACGACCCTTTCTCCACAGAACGTTCCAGAAAAAGCAACGACGCCCAGATCATGTGTATGGGTGAGCGCGTGATTGGTGTGGAGCTGGCCAAATATCTGGTGGACATCTGGCTTGGCTGTGACTTTGCCGGCGGCGGCTCTGCCCCCAAGGTCGCACGGATCAATAAGGTGGACGCTTCTTACCGGAAATAACATCTTGAAAAAAGGAGTTTATTTATGAACAGAATTGTAAACGACCCCAATTTCGTCGTGGAAGACATGCTGAAAGGCTTTGTAAAAGCCAATTCCGATTTGGTGGCCTCCACTGAGAATCCCAGAGTATTAAAATATGTAAACGCTCCCATTGAAGGGAAAGTCGGCATCGTAACGGGCGGCGGCTCCGGCCACAAGCCTGCTTTCATCGGCTATATCGGAAAAAATATGTGTGATGCCGTGGCTGCCGGGGAGATTTTCTCTTCCCCCACTGCAAAAGCATTTCTGGATGCCATGAAGGCCGCCGATTCTGGAAAAGGCGTCGCCTGCCTCTATGGTAATTATGCCGGCGACAATATGAATGTAAAAATGGCCATCCGCAGCGCCAAAAAGGAAGGAATCACTGTAAAAACCGTTGTGGCCAACGATGACTGTGCTTCCGCCCCCAAGACGGAGCTGGAAAAACGCCGCGGCGTAGCCGGTGAAGTCCTCATGTGGAAAGTGGGAGGCGCGAAAGCTTCCATGGGCGCAGATCTGGACGGCGTCATCGCTGCCGCTCAGAAAGCCATTGACAACACTCGTTCTGTAGGCATCGGCACAGCCCCCTGCACCATTCCTGCCGTGGGACACCCCAACTTTACCATTGAAGACGGAACCATGGAAGTAGGTATCGGCCACCATGGGGAGCCGGGGATTAAAGTGGAACCTTTGAAGAGCGCCGACGACATGGCGGCAGAAATGCTGGATATCATTCTTCCCGACCTGCCTTTCTCTTCTGGCGATGAAGTGGTGGTCCTCTTATCCGGCCTGGGCGCTACTCCTGTCATGGAGCAGTATATCGTATACAACAAAGTAGAAGAACTGCTGGCGGAAAAAGGAATCAAAGTCTACAAAGCTTATGTGGGCAATTATTTCACTTCCCTGGAGATGATGGGTGTCACCCTGACTGTTATGAAACTGGATGACGAGCTGAAAGAGTGTATTGATATGCCCGCGGATTCCGTAGGCTTAAAGCAGCTGTAAAGGGAAGGAACGAAAAGGAGAATAATTATGTCATTGAAAAACAGCGCAGCCGGCTCCGTAGTCCTTGACCTGATCAAAACCATCCAGGCCAATAGGGATTTCCTCAGTGAAGTGGACGGAAAGATCGGGGATGGCGACCACGGCATCAATATGAATAAAGGGTTCACCATGACCGGTGAAAAGCTGGCAGGGAAGGAATTTAATCTGTCGGAAGGGTTCAGTATCCTGGGCGCCACCCTCTTAGAAGACATCGGAGGTTCCATGGGGCCCCTTTATGGAGTATTTTTCGATGAAATGTCCATGGCCTGCGAAAACGCTGAGGATATTGATGAAAATGTATTTAAAGAAATGATCTGCAATGCCGTAGACGGCGTCATGGATATCGGCGGAGCTAAGCCCGGTGACAAATGCCTGTTGGATGCCATGGTGCCCGCCAGGGACGCTTACTGCAAAGCGCTGGAGGAGGGAAAAGATTTTGCCTCTGCCCTGGAAGATCTGAAGGCTGCCGCAAAGGAAGGCTGGCAGGCTACAGAAGGCATGGTCGCTAAAATAGGACGGGCCAGCCGTCTGGGGGAGAGAAGCCGCGGTGTACTTGATGCAGGAGCCACAAGCTGTTATCTCATGTTGACCTCCATTGCAGATTCTATTCAGGCGCTGCTGTAAAAGGGCTGCTGCAAAATATCTGGACTATATGTTCCTGGTCCGCTTCTGTTTTTGTCCATGTTGATTTTGGGCTTCGGATAAAAACAGAGGCGGGCCACTTTTTTTACAGCGATGACCTTTAGTCCCAAAATCAGAACCTCTTAAATGAAAAATGGAACCTATAGATTTCCACCCGAAAATTTCCATTGATTTTTCACAAATTTATTATAAAATAAAGATTGTATCCAACAACAATTTTTTACATATAAGCGAGGTCATGATTTTGAAACGGTTAAAATCTATTACATATCCCCGTTGGCTCAGTATTCTGGCCGCGGCTTTCGTACCTGTTGTTTCTTATTACCTGCTGGAACTTATGACCCATAATCCTTTTGAAATTCCTATACAGTTCCAGCTCCTTGGATGGCTGTTCTGCTATCTTCTGTCCGGCCTGGTCTTTTTTATAAGCGGCCGGATGAACCTGGCGCTTATCCTGCCTCTGGTGTTCACAGCCCTCCTCGGAACTGTCAATTATTTTGTCCTTCAGTTCCGTCAGTCTCCCATTCTCCCCTGGGATATCGCGTCGGCGGGGACGGCCCTTTCCGTAGCCGACCATTTTTCTTTCACCTTTTCACCCAGGCTGATTGGAATTCTGGCCGTTTATCTTTTGTTGATTCTGTTTTGCGTAAAGGTATATCTGCCTCTGAAACGCCACTGGGCCATACGTGCGGCAGGTTTTGGAGTAACGGCTGTTCTTTCTTTCGTTTATGTCCTTTGCCTCCAAAACGATTCCATCATGAACGCTTTGGATGTTTATGAGATGCCTTTTACTCAGGATTACACCTACGAACAGAATGGTTTTTTTGTCAGTTTCCTGGTCAATACAAAATATCTGAAAGTAGAAAAGCCGGATGGGTATTCACCGGAAAAGGCTGAATCTCTTTTAGAGAAAGCAAAGTCTTCTGATGGCAGCCCCCTTCTCGTGTCCTCCCAGGATATCATCCGGAATCTGGCTGCAGGTTCTGACAAAGAACTGCCCAATATCATTGTTGTTATGAATGAAGCTTACTCAGACTTGTCGGTGATTGGCGATTTTGAGGCTTCCGAAGATTATATGCCTTATTTCCGTTCTCTCTATGGCAGTAAAAATACCATTTCCGGTAATGTGCATGTGTCTGTCCTGGGCGGTAATACAGCCAATACGGAATTTGAGTTCCTGACGGGTGATACCATGGCGTTTCTGCCTACAGGCTGTATCCCCTACCAGCAGTTCATCTCTGACAGACTTCCGGCCCTGCCCCAAGTCCTGAAAGAATACGGTTACACCACCACAGCTCTCCATCCTTACAATTCCAATGGATGGCGGCGGGAAGAAGTCTATCCCCTTTTGGGTTTTGATGAATTTTTGTATAATGGCACTTTCACTTACAAACAAAGGCTTCGCGGCTATATTACCGACGAATCCGCTTTCAAAGAAATCATCCGCGCTTATGAGGAAAAAGACGACGAAGGGCCTTTCTTTTCCTTTCTCGTAACCATGCAAAACCATGGCGGCTACGCAAAAGAATGGGACGGTTTTGACAGGACCATCACCGTAAAAGGAAGGGAGGACGATGAACTTTCCCGGATCAATGCTTACCTGACTCTTTTAAAAGTCACAGATGATGCTTATAAAGATTTGATTTCTTATTATGAAAATGTGGATGAGAAAACCATTATCCTCATGTTCGGCGACCATCAGCCCCACATGGAAACCAGTTTCCTGACGGAGATTTACGGAAAAGATTATAATTCCCTTTCCCAGGAAGAAATGGCTCTCCGCTACCAGACGCCGTTTGTCCTCTGGGCCAATTATGACATCGGTAAAGCGGAAAACATAGATATCAGCGCAAACTATTTAGGCGCCCTTTTGATGGATGTGGCCGGACTTGAAAAAACGCCATACCAGAATTATCTCAGCGAACTTCAGAAACAGCTTCCTGTCATTACAGCTAATTTCTGTAAAGACGCCGATGGGAATTTTTACAGCACAAACGACTTTGACAAACTGGACGAATTTCTAAGCAATTATGAAATCATTCAATACAACCATCTTTTTGATGGGAACCATCGGAAAGACGAAAACTACTTAAATCCTGACAGTTAAGTGTCAGTTTCGGGTGCAAAAAAGCCTGGATTCATGAAATCACTCTCAAATTGGGCAAGTTTTCTGTGTACTGTGCCCTGACGGGGATATCATAGAACCAGGCTTTCCCACACCCAGATTTTAATTCTTCTTTAGCTGCTTTCTCATTACATATTTGTCCTCTGTTTCAGCATAAATATTAAACCCCAACTCTTGGTACATGCTGGCAAACCCCATAAAATACATACTTTCGTTTGTCGCATCTTTCTGCGGATATACCTCAACATAGTCAAAACCGCTTACAGCGGCATCCCGGCAGATATACTGCAGTAATTGTTTTGCAATCCCTTTTCTTTTCACGCCAGGCGCCACAAGAAAGCAATAGATAGATTTGACTTTTTCGTCCTGGTTAAAAGATAGTTGTCTCACTTGTGGTATGGAAAACAGCCAGCCGCCGCAGTTCATGCATTCTGATCTTGTGTTGGCATTACACCAACCCACGATCCGGCCGTCCACATACGCGAGATAACCCTGGAGTTTCTCGTTTTTTACGTATTCTGCCGCCATTGCCCTTCTTTCTTCACGGGAAGGATATGACGTCATAGCGCGATGGTCGTCACTGCACCAGCTTACACAATAACACGTATTCTCCGGATTACAGTCATCGTGAGGTGTTGTATCAAAAAAATGGATGTATGCCTCTGCATCTGTCGGCGCCAGTTTTTTTATTTCAAGATTCATTTGTCCCAGCTCCTTAAACAGGCTTTTATTCTGCCGGTTCCTCCACGACAGTCTCCAAAATAAACTCCTGTACTTCCTGCTGCCTTAAAAGATCCCGCAGCATAGCTTCCCCATAAGCGCTCTTCAAGCTGTCCACAGTCATGCCTGTATCAGAGGCCAGCTGCTCCAATTTACCCTCAAACTCTTCTTCGCTAAAATCAAGGTCTTCCGCTTCCACAATAGCCCTGGTCAAAATCTGCCATCTGGCATTCTGCTGGGCATATTTTTGGAGTTCTTCCTGATACTCTTCTTTTGTTATTCCCATGGTACTCAAATAAGAATCCATATCCATACCGTACATGGCAATCATGCTCTCCTCTTGATATACCCGGCTGTCATAATAATACTGGATCAGCTCCTTTGCCTCTTCTTTAAAGGTGGCATTAGCCTCTATTTTCTGCAGCGCCTCATTGACCTTGTTGCTTTTGGCATCTGCCGCTTTCCCGTTTTCCCGCTCTTTTCTTATATATTCCCGATACTCATCCACGGTCTTACATTCTCCGTTTGTGGCTTTTGCGGCAAACTCATCGTTTAATTCATTGGGAATCTCCTTCCCCTGGACATAATTGATGGTAACGGTAAACTCAACGGCCTTACCATTAAAATCAGGATTTGGTTCATAATTTTCGGGAAAACTCAAATCCAGAACCACAGTATCCCCAATTTTTTTATCAATCAGCCCGTCTTCAAAACCGGCTATAAACTGGCCGGAACCGATGGTCAAATCAAAGTTTTCGCTGCTGCCGCCGGCAAAAATTTCCCCGTCCATTCTTCCGACAAAATCAATATTAACCACATCGCCCTTGGCCACTGTCCCTTCTGTAACCTGCTCATAAGAAGGTCTGGCATTTTCCACCTGGGCCTTAAGCTCTTCCTCAACTTCTTCGTCCGTCACTTCCAGATCCTGGGCTTTTACCTGGATCCCCTTATACTCTCCCAGCTCCACATATTCGGAAATATCCCCCAGATCAAAGGCACTCACATACTCCGGTATCTCAGAGCCGGAAGCTGCCGTCCCTGCCTCTGTTTCCCCTGAAGCTGTTTGGGCCGCCGTCGTCTCTGTACCTGCAGTCTCTGCTGCGGCAGTTGTTCCTGTTGTTTCTTTCTTGTCCTTATCTCCGCATGCCGCCATGGAAAATATCATAAACAAACCAAGCGCCACTGCCAATCCTTTTTTCATCATAATTTCTGTCTGCATCCTTTCTCTATATAAGCCACTTTGCAAATCTGCGGAACTAAAGATCCGCCAAACGTCCCTATTATAACATATCCCCCCAAAAAATTCAATTTTTCTAAAGATGTTCTTCAAAAAACACTTGTATTTTCCAAAATTTCTGTTATAATAGAGAGGTGTTCACAGATTTAAAGTAATTCACATATTATTAGAGATTATGTTTACTCGATGGTCTGTAATAATATGTGAATTTTTGTATGTGTAAACACTAGTAACCCTAAATCTATATAAATGGAGGTACCTGAAATGAACAACGGTACAGTAAAATGGTTTAACTCTGAAAAAGGCTATGGCTTCATCACTGCCGAGAGCGGCGAAGATGTATTCGTACATTTCTCTGCGATTACAGGTGAAGGCTTCAAGACTCTTGATGAGGGTCAGTCCGTAACCTTTGACATCGTTGAAGGCCCCCGCGGCAAGCAGGCTGCAAACGTTGTCAAAATGTAATCGATTAAACCAAAACAGAAAAGAGGGCCTATCGGCTCTCTTTTTTGTTTCCGAAGGATTGAAGGTGGAAAAGTCCAATCTATTTCTCAATGCGAAGCGCCAATTTAATGAACTCCAGCATATTTTCTGTATCCGCCTCCCGGTACAGGATTTCCCTGGCAAGGACAGGCATGTCGGTAATGATATTATCCACTTGTAAGCGTTTCATCCTGTTCAGCTCCCCTTTTGTATTGACTGTCCAGGCATGAACCTTCTTCCCGCAGTCATGGGCGCTTTCCACCAGACGCCCTGTTATAAAACCGGAGCGAATACTGAAAAAGTCAATATTTTCATCCTCAAAATAATTACCATAAGCAGCCGTCAGGATATATCCTGTCTCCATATCCGGGTTTATCTCCTTGACCTGTTTCAGATAACGGTAGCTGGTGGAACTTATGACCACCTGGGCCTCCATATCATGCTCTTCAATAAGCTGCAGTGTCTGCTCCACCAATGTATCGCTATAGTGGTCCGCTTTCAATTCAATATTCATATTGATACGCCCTTTGCAGGTATCAAGGGCTTCTGCCAGAGTCGGTATGGAGGTTCCCATAAACTCTTCTGAAAACCAGCCGCCAAAATCCATCAACAGCAAATCTCCATACGTATATTCCCAGAGGCGCCCTTTTTCCCCGGTAATCCGCTTTAAACTGGCATCATGGTAGACCACCACCACATCATCTTTTGTCTCCTGGACGTCAATCTCCACATAATCGGACATGTTATCAATAGCAGCTTCTATGGCAGGAAGTGTATTTTCCGGAGCCTCAGAAGAATTCCCTCTATGGGAAGTAATTTTGGCTTCTGAGATCACTGTGCTGGCCCTGACTGCGCCTGTATAAATACTGTCATAGGCATAAAGCCCCCCTGCCGTCACCAGGCAAACAGCCAAGGCGACAGTCAAAAGCCGCCTTCCCCGCTCTGCCATATAATAATGGTAAGGCGGTATTTCCCAATGATACTTCTCATCTTGATATCGGTATAAAAGGGCCGTATGGATCCCCATATTCAGGTAAACCCCCATTACAGAGGACACCCAAAAGGCGGCAATATCAATGCCATTGCTGACAGTCAGAATCAAGGCCAGTTCCATGGATCTGGCGGCAAACAGTACAATCAAAAAGGCAGCAATCACTTTTAGAAGAAACTGGCTGACATAATAAAACAGCCATACAAAGCCGTTGGAGGCCGCCAGGAGCAAAAGAATTTTCACCCGCCGTTTTCTAAGAAGCCCCCTTGCCGCCTGACAAGTATCTCTATAACTGATATCCCGCAGCGTTGCAATCACCGGCACAAACAAATGAAAAACGGCAGCCCCTGTCATCACTACTGTTAAAATCCCCATGATGATCTTCACAGGGAGGAGTCCAAAAGCGCCTGTCACCACATAGCTTAAGGGCCGGATATGGCGGATCAGCCCGATCAAGATCCAGCCTTCTGTAAGAAGATAATAATTGATGTTCAAAAACAGAACCCGCACATTTCCTGTCTGAAACAACTCGATCATGTTTTTCATACCGAAAAACAACATTTTTACAGGACTTAAGCGTTCTCCTGCCACCCCAGCCTGGAAAGCTGTGTAAAGGGTACAGATTTCCAGATTTGCAAAAAACAGGAAAAGCAGAAAAAAGCCTGCCAAAACCAGAAGGGTTACAGGCAAGCACAAAAACCGCAGTGCATTCTCTGCGGTCAGATAACTGAAGCCTGACTGCTTCAGGGCAAAAGACACCCCGCGGCTCATGGCCTCAATGAGGACAAAAGCCGAAAACAGCCGGTACAAAATTTCAAAAATAAGGATTCCGCCCCGGTTTACCCGGAGCGTATCCTTAATACTGCGAAGCGTTCTCAACACACCCACCACTCCATATTACTGGTTCTTTTCCCTGCTCATTTTCAAAGCCCGGGAAAGCTTGATGGGATTTCCGTACATCAATGTGCCCATGCGGTAAATCTTCGCGCCGCCCACAGCTGCCACCATGATGGTTCCCAGCAAAAGCGCCAGGGATAAAGCCACTTCCCAGAACGCCACATTCCCCATGGCCACCCGGACAAACATGCCGTTAGGCGAAGTAAATGGAATGAAGGACAGTACTTTCATCATCATACCGTCGCTGTTTTGCAGGTTAAACATGGTCAGGAGAAAGCTGGCGATGAAGACAAACATGAGCGGTCCCGATGTCCTGCTGACGTCCTCTGTTTTTGATACCAGCGCGCCCAGTACTCCATAACAGAATGCATACAGAATGTAGCCCAGTACGCCAAACACGGCAAAAGCCAAAAGCACGGCCCCCGGAATGTGAAACACAAAATCCAACATTCCGCCCCAGGCTTCCCTGTTGATGCTGTAGGATATCAAAGCGGCGCCGATCATAACCCCCGTCTGCAGGAAACCTGCCGCTGCCCCCGCCAGAACCTTTCCAAAAATCAAGCTGTTGCTGGAAGTACTGGTCACCAGCACCTCCATCGCCCGGTTGCTCTTTTCCTGGGCCACAGACACTGCCACGGAATTCCCGTATAATAACACCATAAAATATAACACAAAAATCAACAGATAAGTATATAAAAAATTACTGATACTATCTTTTCCCAGTACAATAGTCTCAGAAACAGGTGATATGGCATAAATGGATTCCACCAAATTTGCATCAGCCCCTATTTTCTGAAGCTCAATGTTCCGGTAAAGATAAGAAATACCTGTTTCAAAAACAGTACTCACCGAATCGCTGAAACTGCGGTTCTTCACGTAATAACGATACTGGAGCAGGGATTCCACTGCAAAACCACACCGTTTTCCTTCTGCCTCTTCACTGCTCCCGCTTTCTTTTCCCTCCAGGGAACCGGCAGTTCCCGTTTCCACAAATTGCTTCAGTTCTTCTTCCGAACCTGCTTCCACCACTTCAGCCCTGGGAAAAATTCCTGAAAGAAACTCTGTTCCCACCTGGCCTGCCGGGTCGTATAAACAGATGGCGCCTTCATAATCGCTGGAAATATTTGCTGCTCCCGGCACAGCCTCCATGCTTCCTGCATCTGGCGCTATCTTTGTTTCTTCCGTTTTTCCGCTTCCAGAAAGCCCGGGAATCACCCCTGACAAGTCGAAAAATGACGGAAGGCTTAAAAGAACCACAAACAAAAGGGCAAATCCCAGGGTAATCCCCACATAAGACTTCGTCCTCACATGATTGAAAAACTCGTGCTTCCAGACAATTCCAAACTGTTTCATTCCTCGCCACCTGCCTTCGCCACAAAAATATCATTTAAGGACGGCTCATAAATGCCCGCCTGCGCCACATCAATATCCGTATCCGCCAAAGCTGAGAAAAACCTCTTCTTTGCGTTCTCGCACAGCCCTTCTAAAATCAGGGCATCTTTCTTCACCTGCTCCACCCGGATCAGGCCGCCAAACTCTGTCTTCACTTTTTCCGCCAGTTTTTCTGCCTCGTAATTGAGCGCTGACAAAATTAACCTGTCCTTTCCTGCTTCCTGTTTTATATCCTTCAGGTTTCCGGCAAGGACAATTTCCCCATGATTGATAATGGCAATCTCTTCACAAAACTCTTCCACATAGCTCATCTGATGGCTGGAAAAAATCACCAGCTTTCCAAGGGCAATCTGTTCCCGGACCACATCTTTCAATATCTGGGCATTGACCGGATCCAGGCCGGAAAACGGTTCATCCAGTATAATCATGTCAGGGTCGCAGATCAAAGTCTGGGCAAGCTGCACCTTCTGCTGGTTCCCTTTGGAAAGTGTCTCCAGCTTTCTGTCCGCATATTCACCGATCTCCAGCCTCTCCAGCCACTCTTTTCCGCTTTTCTTGGCCTCTTTTGCCCCCATTCCGCGGAGCATAGCCAGATATACCATCTGTTCCAACACCTTTTTCTGGGGATAAAGGCCCCGCTCCTCCGGCAGATACCCGATTTTATGTTCTTTGGGAATAAAAGGTTTCCCATCTGCCAGGACGCAGCCTGCGTTGGGATGGAACACATCCATCAGCACCCGGATGGTCGTCGTCTTTCCTGCTCCGTTTCTTCCCAGAAGCCCCAGCGCTTTTCCACTTTCTACCCGAAAGGAAATCCCATGAAGCACTTCTGTGTCACCGAAGCTTTTCCTGATTTCTTTTACTTCAAGCTTCATAACAAATGTCTGATCCTCTCTTTCCTTAAGTCTATCCTAAAAAATATCCGGCCAGCGCCCCGATAAAACCTCCAATCAGTCCGGCCTTTATCATCAACATCGCCATTCCCCCAAAAGCTGAGGTCAGACGGATGCCTCCTGATTCATTTAAAGGAACGGCACTCCCCGCCTTTGCCCGGTACAGGATATTCCTGCTTTCTACCGCAGTCACAAACTCCCAGCCGGAGGCTTCTGCCTCCATAAGGCTTTGAACCTGCCAGTCATTGCTGCGCTCTTCCCAGTCGCGGCTGTCCTTAAATATACTGCTGCCCGCCCGTTTCCTCCTGCGGTTTGTCAGATATCTGGTATCCATCATATAAGAAACTTCTTCCGCTTCCCTTTTGGAAAAGGTATAATGAAACACTTGCATATTTTTCAGATGGTAACCGGCCGCCGCCTGCTTTTCCAGATACCGTTCCAACCCTCCCAGGGTAATAATCACCCGGAATTTTCTAACCGTATCCTTTTTCCCGTAAACTGAACGCCATTCCTCCAGAGACATACGAAGCTCTCTGTCATAAAGCCGTTTCCACCGTAAAAGCAGCAGACAAAATGCAAGACATGATGCTGTATAAAGCATCACAAAAACAGGAAACCATCCTACACTGCCGTCCTCTTCCGGAAACAGCCAGAACAAAAAACCAAATCCCTGCATAATCATACAGACCCACAAGATCGTATGAATCTTCCCGGAAAACATTCGGCCGTACTGCCTGGCCCGTGAAGCCCTGTCCTCCGGCCTGTCATAAAACTCATTTGTCTCCTCTGCTTCCCATCGCTTTGCCAGATAATAGTTCTGGCCCTCGTCTTTACAGATGAACCGCCAGCCTGTTTCTGCTGCCATCGCCATCAAATCCGATTTTTCCTGAATTTCCCGCCTGGTGGGGCTTTTTGCCAAATCAAACCGCTCCACATCATATGCCGTCCGTTTTGGTTCCCCTTTTTCAAAAGTATACCGGATTCCCATACGCAAATCCATTAAAAACCACCCTGCGAGAGACATCTCCTCCAACCAGGCCCGCTCTGCCATGAGGCTTGTAAACCATTTTGTCACTTTTTTTACCTCTCTGGTTTCTGAATTCTTACCGCCGTCCGCCATCGCCTGTACCTCCCTGCAGAATTTCCAGCCCGTTTTGCAGCTGACGCCGAAGCCGTTCTGTCTCCAGCTCCATAATCTCCCGGCCTGTTTCCGTAATCTGATACGTCTTTTTCCCGTTTTCCTGGGAAACTATGGAGATCATCCCATCCTCCGAAAGCCGCCCGGTCATGGTATAGAGAGTCCCTGTCCCCAGACGGATCCGCCCTTCCGTCAGCCTGCCGACAAACTGCATGATGGCATAACCATGCCTCGGTTCCATCACTGCCAGAAGCGTATAATATGTCGTTTCCGTCATGGGTCTGTACTTTTTTAAAAGCGCTTCTGCACCCATGCATCCCTCACTTTCCCCGTGTCCGCCTGGTAAAAGCCCACGCTTCTTCCGGCCGTGATATATCGCATGTCGATATGTCGTGTGTCGACATATCGTCTCTTGACATAATATCTCGGGAAACACATACCTGTCAAGAGCAAGTTAATATGAGTCCCCTTTTTATTTCATCCCCTAACGGTTTCGGTCTCGTGTCCCCGAGATGGGCAGATATTTCACAGAGTCCCGTCTAATCAGTCTGCTTTCCATGATCAGCCGCTTTTCTTTTGGCGCTTCCCCTTCCAAAATCTGCAGAAGCACTCTGGCGCCTTCTTTTCCCATTTCAATGGTGGGCCTCTCAATAACCGTCACACCCGGTACCGAATATCTAGCCAGAAGGTGATCGTCAAAAGCGGCCAGGGAAATTTCCCTCCCCGCCCTCATGCCCCGCTCTGCCAGAGCTTTCATACATCCGATACAAGTCAGGTTGTTGACGGCCACCGCCGCCGTGGGACGGCTGGATTCCGGCAAAGAAAGAAAAGCAGCCATCCCTCTGCTTCCTGTATCCTCAAAATGATATCCCGGAGCCATCAGCCTCTGATCCACCGGAATATGATACTGCTTCATAGCTGCCAGATATCCTGCCACTCTCCTTCCGCTGGCAGATTCATCCTGGATCCCCCCAATCAGCCCGATTTTTCTGTGGCCGTTCTTAATCAGCTCTTCCGTCAGCAGAAATGTCCCTCTCTCATTGTCGATCTCTATGGTATAGTAATCCCCCTGGGGCCGATAGCTGTCCACCAACACCAGTGGCTTTTCCCATCTGGCATAATCCATCCTGTCCGGATTTCCGGGCACCACCAATATCCCATCGGCCAGCTTGGAAAATCTCCGGTAAAGGTTCTCGAAATCCATTTCCTTAAAATCTTTTGTAGAAAAAATCAACATGGTATAGCCATGGGCTTTTAAATATTCTTCCGCCCCCTGAATCACGGAACCGTTAAAATCATTGGTAAAATCCGGCACCACCATCAGGATGGTTTTTGTCTGCCCCGTCACCATGGAAACGGCCAGGGCATTCTGCACATACCCCAGCTCCTCCACCGCTTTCCGAACCTTTTTTTCTGTTTTTTCACTGACTTTATCCAGGCCGTTAAGCACCCTGGATACCGTAGAAATAGCCACACCCGCCCGCCTGGCCACGTCTTTGATGGTTACATCTTTATATTGTTTTTCTCGCTCCATAATTTCCCCAATATCTGTCTGCTACCAGCTAATATATGTCTTTACCAGCCGGTAGCATAGTTATTTCCCGGCATTTCATTTAAGTATACTCTATCCTGCGGGGAATGTCTATTCATCAAAGTCTACGGCCCATATTTTACATCTGGATTTCTGCACTTTATATAGTTATTTTACCGATAAAGCCGATATATATATATGACCGTTTATATACCGTCCCTTGGCTGGATCATGTATGTCCTTGTCAACCGGCGGCGCCATCCGGAAAGTATGGGAAAGGAGTCTCTATGGACAGCGCATGGGAAGAATTTTTCAACCAAATACGGAAACGTCTTTACAGGCGGCTTCATACTCTGGCAAAACCTTTGGCCAGGACGTCGGATGAACTCGCCGGCCCTTCGGTTTTTCTTCCCTTTTCTATTTCCGGTTTCCCTGAACCCCTTTGCCTCTGTGCTTCCGATGGCCTCCGGGTTTTCTGGAATTTTCCATTTTTGTCTTCCATGGCAAAAGGCTGCTCTGAAGAGAAGCTTTCTCTCATGGAGGCATTTTTGCTGCATCAAGTGATTCACTGCCTCTTCGGCCATCCCTTTTCCATCCCCCCCGCCTGTCCTCCCCAAATCTGGAGCCTGTCCTGTGACATCACCGCCTGGCACATTCTGGAGGTCTGGATACCGGAGCTTTTACCTGAAAATTTTCATCAATGGCTGAAAACCATTTCCGAAAATTTTCCGGAAGTCCCCCTTTATCAGGCCCGCCTTTTATCCTCCTGCTTGAAAAGCGTCCCTCCAGGCGACCCTGTTTTTACAGCCCCGGGCAAGTTTCCCTTCTCTGACAGCCATGATCTTTGGCCCATCCTGCAAAAGGGGAACCCTTCCGCTAAACCATGGGGCACAAAAGGCGGCAGTGAAAACAGCTCTGGAAAGGGAATCCCATCATCCAAAATGGCAGAAGCGGAATCTACCGCCTGCCACTGGAAAAAACTGCAAAAACAGCTTACCGGAACAGATGCCCCCCTCTCTCCAACAAGGCAGGAAAAAAAGCGGCGTGGTAATCCTGGACGGAATCCAGGAGGTATGCGCCGCCCTCTTTCCCTCACAGACACCCGGCGCCATGATTACCGCAGTCTTTTGAAGAGCCTTTCTGGATGGGGAGAGGAAATGAAAATAAATGACCATGAATTTTCCTATGCCCCTTATCTTTTCGGGCTGGAACATTATGACGGTATCCCGCTTATGGAGCCTCTGGAATACGCGGAATCTGAGAAAATCCGGGAATTGGCCATTGTCATTGACACTTCCGCCTCCTGTTCCCACGCCCTGACCCAGGCTTTTCTGGAAGAAACCAGGAATCTGATTCTGGAAGAAGAACTGTTCTTTTGCCCCTTCAACCTCCATATCCTTCAGTGCGATACAAAGGTGGAACGGGATGACAAGCTGACCTCCTTAGAGGACTTAAAAGATTATATTGATCATTTGGAAATATACGGAATGGGCGGCACTGATTTCGGCCCGGCTTTTTCCTATATTGAAAACCTGCAAAGATCCGGAGAATTTTCCGAGCTGTCTGCCGTCTTATTTTTTACTGACGGAGCCGGTATTTTTCCCGCAAAGCCCCCCGGCGTCAAAACAGTTTTTATCTTCCTGGACGGCCAATACGACGACATCGACGTACCTGAGTGGGCCGAAATTTTAGTTTTAAATGCAAAAACGGAAAGGACTGTACCATGAACATCAAAGAAGCGAAAGAAGAGATCTGCCGTACCATCAAAGCATATACCGCCAAAAACAGCTCCGGCCTTTACCGTATTCCCATGGAGCACCGCCGGCCCCTTCTCTTGATGGGCGCCCCGGGCATTGGAAAAACAGCCATTGTAAAACAGGCTGCCGCCCAGTGCCATGTCGCTTTTCTTTCCTACGCCATGACACACCACACCCGCCAGAGCGCCATCGGGCTTCCGGTAATACGAAACCGTTCTTTCCGGGGCGCCCCTTATTCCATCACAGAATACACCATGAGTGAAATTGTCGGCGATATTTTGCAGGTCATGGAAGAAACAGGTATGGAAGAAGGTGTCCTTTTCTTAGATGAAATCAACTGCGTCTCTGAAACACTGCTTCCCACCATGCTGCGTCTTCTCCAATTTAAAACTTTCGGAAACCACAAGATTCCTGACGGCTGGCTCATTGTCGCTGCAGGAAATCCCTCCGGTTACAACCGCGCCGCCAGGGAACTGGATATTGTCACCTTAGACCGAGTCCGCCTTCTCACCTTGGAACCGGATTTAAGCGCATGGCGCCTTTATGCCTTGGATCATGCCGTCCACGCCTCCATCCTTGCATATCTTTCACTGCGTCCTGAAGATTTCTGTGTGTACCGGCGCCAGGGAGGAAAAAAGGAATTTGTCACGCCGCGAAGCTGGGAGGATCTATCAAAAGCCCTGGAAACCTACGAAGCCCTTTCCCTCCCTGTCCATGAAGAATTTTTCCCTCAATACCTTCAATGCAATGAAATCTGTGAAGGGTTTACCTCTTTTTACCGTCTTTTCCTCCGGTCGGCCACAGACTCCGGATTGGAGGCCCTCACCAGCTGCGGACAGATTCCAGTGGGATTCCCTTCTCTAAAAAATGCCCCTGCCGATGAGCAGCTTTGCCTGGCCCAATACCTGATCCAAAATATCCACGGACAGCTTCACAAGTGGAATGAAAAGCGGCTCCTTTCTGAAAGCCTGTCCTATTTTATCGGCGGGCTGGAAGCCCTCCATCCCGATTTTTCCTCCATAGGAAAAATGTGCCTGGAACTCCTTGAAAAACGAAAGGCCGCGCTGCAAAAACGGAAGGAATTCGGCCTTCTTCCCGCAGAAGAAGAAGCAAAAGAGCTTCTTCTTGCCGACACCGTAAAAATGTTCGCCTCTGAAACACGCCTCCTGGGCATTGGATTGGAAGAATCCTCCTCTAAAACCTGCCCTGTAACAGGCGAAGCCACAGGAAACTCCTGCAAAAATGCCATTGCCGCCATGGAACAGATGGCCGGAAACTTTCATTCCGAAACAACTGCCGAAGCAGTGCGGCTGGAATCAGTCCTTCGTGGCATCCTGGCATTTATACCGGAAATATTTGGCGACGGCCTTACTTGCTGCCTTTTTTTCACAGAATTAACTGAACATACTGAAACCAAGGCGTTTTTATCGGAACGGATGGCAAAAGAATACGCCCGGTGCCTGGAATGGACGTAATCAGTGTTTGTTATAATATTTTTCCCTCCAGCGTTTCCCTTCTTTCTGGAGTTCCGCCGCATAACCTGCCAGTTCGTCGTATTGTTTTTTGACTTCTGCCAACTGATGTTCCTGTTTTTGCATAAGGGCTTCCGCCTGTGCTTTATACTGTTTATTTTCCCTCTCCAGGCGGAGAATCGTGTCCCTTGCTTTCTTTCCTGTGCCAGACCGCAGAATCTCTCCCGGTTCCGGCGGTTCCTTCCCGTTCCAGGTGCAAATCTTCCCCTCTGCCAGGATATTCAGTTTTTCTCCCGCAGCGTACACCGGTTTTGGCGTTTTCTCAAACCCTTCCCAAAATGTCTGGGCTTCCCGGTCCGAAAGGGGACGCATAAATTTGATTTCCCATGTTTTTCCTTTCTGGCTTCTGGCCCGGAAAAACAAATAAAGTTCCCCTTTCCATTCCAAAAGCTGAAATCCCGAATATCCTTTCTCATCTGAAGGATCTGACAGGATAGCCGTGGGCTGCCCTTCCCCCGCCGCCCCGAAAAACACTCTGTGTTCCAGGCTATGGTAGGCATAATATACAGAACCTCGAAACAAAACAGACGTCAAATCTTTCAACACGTCCCGCGCCAGCACTGAAACGCCCATCCCCCTCCGAACCGGCAGCGTCAATGCCATCACCTGATTCTTCTCTTCCCATACCGCAAGCTTTGTCCCGTCTGGAAGGCTATGGATCCTTTCCATAAAACAGCCCCTTTTCGTTTTATGCTCTCTTCAGTATATGGAAAGAATCACCGTCTTATGCCAGCAGGCATATAATATGGTGAACGATTCATATTGAAGGGATATAAGCTTATGCCTAAATACAAGCCTAAAGGCTGCAAATGCAGCCGCAAGGACACAGTAAACGTCACTCTGGCAAATGGAAGCTGCGGCGGCGCTTCTCCTGCACCGGAACCCTGCTTTGATGTGTGTACGTCTCCCATCTGTGGGACTCCCCAGTATCTGACGCTTCTTGCCCCCGTCGTCTACGATGAAATCGGCATCAATTTGTGCCGTCAGATCACTCTGGCTGCAGATTTCGCCACCACTTATCCCACAGCGGAAAGCGCCACGGCGGAAGCTGTTTCCGTGACATTCTCCACAGCTCCGGGAGAAGCTCCTGTCATCACTCCCATCAGCGGACGGCCCAACTGCTACTCAGTAACACTGCAGAGCCTTACAGTAAATTTTGCCGTCAAACTTTATGATTGTGCAAAACGGATTCTTACCGTCCTTCCAGTATCCGCTGTATATTTACCTGCCTCCGGAACGGCTGATTATACCTACTTTGACGAAGATACCAACCCCTCTTCCGTGGAACTGGAGCTTTATGCCCCTTACGGTGTGTCTTATTCTGCCGCAACCGCTGCGGATCCTGTCATCAATTACGTAGGTTTTTCCACCGGAACCGCGGCGCCGTCCCAGGGACTTAACATGATCATCATTCCTAAAGTCCTGAGTTTTGACCCGGCCACCGGCGAAGCCTCCATGGGGTTGACCATCTATCTGAAGAGTATTTATTACTCCCAGTATCTGATTCCCCACAATGGCCGCGCCGTTGTCCCCAAAGGAAGCCTGATTCCCCAGGAAGACAGCGTCTGCATGGAGTTTGTATCCGGCGGCCTTTTGGACCGCGAAATCAAACCTCTGGAATTGGGACCGCCTAAAAATGAAGAAACCTTGAAAAATGAATGTGAAGATTCCCGTGGCTGCTGCTGCCCTCCTTCCCCCATAGTCCCGGCGCCGCCTGCCGGAACAACCGGCTCTGGGACTGAAGACACCCCTCCGGCCCCCGGAACGGAACATGACGTGGAAATAGAAATAGAATCTCTCCATGATCCCCAGGATTCTTCGGCAAGTCTTTTAGATACTCTTGCACGGCTGGGAAACTCATAGAACAAAGAATCCTGCCACGCAGGATTCTCCGCCTGCGGCGGAGCGCTTCAGCGATATAGTTCCTCTCCACCGCAGTGCGATCTGCGCGGAGCGTTTTTCCTTTATAGGACGCAGTTTCCTATAAAGGAACAAAGATTGCGCAAAGCGCAATCGCCGCGCGTGAGCGGGCCTGAAAGGCTAGTATGGGGATCGAAGTTTCCCATATGGCAACTGCCGCCTGATACCAGGCGGCAGTTTTGGCAAATGCAGCTTAAAAAATCTCTGTTATTTTACCTTAATGGCCTTGTGGGGACACATTTCCTGACAGCAGAAACACCGGATGCATTTTTTATAATCATAAACCGGTGGGCTCTTCCGTCCATTTTTAAAAGTGACAGCCTTTCCCTCCACAGGACAGCTCTCCACACAAACGCCGCATTTCACACATTTCTCTCCGTCCACATATGGTTTCTTCTGAAAGACATTAAAAAATCGGCCCATTCTTACCCAGTTGCCGCTTTTGATCCGCCGTCTGTCCACACGAAAATCCGATTTCCCCCAGCGTTCCGCCGCTTCATCCATGGAAATCTCCCGTGGTTTCCCTCCTTCCGGCAAAACCAACTCTATTTTTTCTTCCTGCCATACACCGAGGCCCATCTTCTCCCCATGATAATTGGTGGGAACCAGCTCCGGCTTCAGATTGACCAAGCGGCAAAATACACTGTCAAGGGCCACCGCATCCTCAGACACAAGAAGCACATTCATGTGCACAGGATCACCAGATGTGGGCCCATTCCCCTCCATGGCGACAATTCCGTCCATAATATAAAACCTGGGCTTTAAAAATTGGTTCAAGTCCACCAGCATCCTGGCAAAACTATCAGCGCTCGGGTAAAGGGTGTGCCCTTTCGCCTTATGAAGCCCATGAATACAGCCATACATATTTTTCACAGCTCCCGTCACCCGTTCCAAGGCGTGGGTCTTCATTTTACAGACATTAATAATGACATCTGACTCCAGTATTTCCCGCGACAGAAAAAAACTCTTCGCCTGTACGCCGTTTTCATATGGAACCGCACCCATCCCGGTAAAGTCTACCAGCTCCGCCCCGTATTTTCCCAGAATGGTATCCATCCCCACCGCTGCGGCCGCGGCAGTGGCCATGCCTACGCCGCAGGAATCCCCGGCTTTCACATTTTTAACCCCCGCCTCCTTGAGAAGCCTTGCAACCGCTCCCATCACTGCCGGATGTGTCACCACCGGCCTGGAAAGTTTCGCCTTCCGGACCAAATTCGGCTTAAGCATTACTTTTTCCTCCGGCCTTATCAGGGACTCCAGCCCTCCAATCAGTCCAATCCCTGCCTTTAGGGCCTGGTATACCGCCTCCTCCTCATAAGTGTCACAGGGGATTAAAACCACCTTGCTTCGTTTTCCAGCATCTGCATGATTTTCTTCCATGATAAAAGGGCCTCCCGCTTTCATATCCTATTCCTTATCCTCTTCTTCCGTCCTTTATTTCCAGGTTCTCCCCATTCTGTTTCAGCGTATCTGCCAGGCGAAATAACTTCTTCCCGACGGCCGTTTATCCCCTGTCCGCTGTTTGGCATCTCTCTGGAATACCAGAAATCCGCCGCGAACAGCGCTAAAAGCACCGCGCACAAAATTAGCCGTACCTTCACAGATATTCTTCCAAGCCCTTTTTCCATCATGAGAGGCGCCAAAATGTAAATAAACGCACATCCTCCCAAGCCGAAGACCAACAGCCCTTCTGCACAAATCCTGCCGTTCAGGTTCAGAAAATATCCACTGTAGTCCCACCACCGGACTCCATACATCTGTTCCAGGACCCAGCTGGTTCCATACTCCACAATACCGCATAGTAACACTGTCATAAAAAACGTGACCACTGGGTGATCCCGCAGTTTTTTTAAAAGCACCAGCACCAGAACCCCGCCAGAACCATAAATAGGGAGCCACGGGCCGTGGAACACGCCCCGATTGACAAATTCCCCGCTTTGTACCATGTGAAGCCCCACTTCCCACGCCCAGCCCACAAAAGAAAAGATAAAAAATAAAAGAATAATTCCGGTAATTCCATATTTACAATGATAATTGATTCCTGAACGTTTTGCCCGAAGCCCCTCCGGTATGGTAAAAAGAACAGACGGGTACTCTGCAAGAACATCCATCTTTACCGCGCTGATATTCTGACTCTGCTCCCTCCAGTCCGCCCCTTCCATCATAACTGCCTCCCGCCGGAAGGCTTCCCTAAGATCTTCTTCTTCTGGCGGGCAGGCCAAATAGGCATCTGTAAAGACAGAACAATATTCAGCCTGTTCCAAAATGGCCCGTTCCCTGATGGCCAAATAAAGCGCCGCCCGTGCGCCCGACTTATAAGCATTGGTATAAAAAATATTCACCAGCCCGAGAGTCATCAAACTGAGAAGGCTCCATCCCAGAAAGGAACAGTCCAGCAAAAATGCCTTCCACTTATTTCCTTTCATCATTTTCCTGGAGACACGGATGGCCTCCCGACCTTTGATATTGGGGTTTTCTGCCGCCAGATATGGCACCATCATATAAGAATATCCTTTAATCCAGCCGCCTATGATCGTCAAAGACCAAAGCCAATGGTAAAGGAATTTCCGAAGCATCACGACAGCTGTTTTCCACACACGTCCCACTTTATAAGAAAAGAAAATCCTGTTCCCTTTTGTATTTCTATATGTATGGGCTTCCAGAAAGAAGCGGCAGCTTCCCACCTGTATAATATTCCGGACAAGCAGCCACCAGAAAAACAACAAAGCAGCTCCTGCCGCAGCTGAGATCAAAGAAAGCCATGCCCCTTTTATCACCGGCTTTAAAACCAGGGTAATAATCCCTGAAAATACAGAACCGGTGGCCACCGCCTGATTAAAAATCGCGGAGAAAACCCCTTCTTTATAAGGACTTCGTTCTACAATCTCCTCTTCTTTCCTGCTGCGGTTCTCAAATCTTTCCAGAAGAATATCCAAAGGCTTTTTCTCTCTGATATCATTAATATCAAACACCGTATTTTCCTGAACCGCATCCAGGGTTTCCTTAGAAGAATCATAAGAAAAGACGGCAGAAAACGTACGGTTCTGGCTGCCGGACATGAAGGTTACAATAAAGCAAATGGCAATGACACGCCAATAATGTTTTTTCATGACGGCCCGGCTTTCTCTTTTCAGTTCTTTTCTGTCCCACATAAGCTTCCTCATTTTACACTGTATAAAGCGCTCCCTTTGAGTATCTCTCGATTGCCCATCCTGAATTTCACCAATTATGTCCTCCAGGTACCGCCGATGAACTGGGAAGCGCAGCCATTGTCAAGCGACAGTATTTTATTAGTATAACATAAAAACCCCCTGTTGTACAGTTGGATACAACAGGGGCCAAGTTGTCAGACTATTGAATTGTCAATCTGTTTATGATATACTATATCAAATTTTATCTTAGAATGAAATGAGGAAAACTCTATGAAAATCCAAGAATCTGCTGAAAATTATCTGGAAACTATTTTAATTCTGAGCCAAAAAAACGGCAATGTCCGTTCCATTGATATTGCCAACGAGCTGGATTTTTCCAAGCCCAGCGTCAGCGTAGCCATGAAGAACCTGCGTAATGCCAAGCATATCCTCATGGACAGCGACGGTTATATCACTTTGACTGAATCAGGGCGTAAAATTGCTGAAACCATTTACGAGCGCCATACGCTGCTCTCTCACTGGCTGATTCATCTGGGCGTATCGGAAAAGACCGCTATAGAAGATGCCTGCCGCATAGAACATGTCATCAGCGCTGAAAGCTTTTCTGCCATTAAAAAGCATGTAGCCTCCCGGTAAGTTATGTCCGCCATCTTTCCCAAAATTTATGGGACATTACATAATTTTTTTCAAAAAGCTTTCTCCAGAAATTTTGCCTTTCAGGCCAAAGTAATCGAGAATCGTAGCCCCGATATCGGCAAAAGTATTTCGTGTTCCGATATTGGCTCCTGCCTTCACAGGCTTTCCCGCCATCACAAGCGGCACATATTCTCTGGAATGATCTGTGGACACGGTAGATGGATCGCAGCCGTGGTCAGCTGTGATCATTAAAATATCTTCTTCTCCAAGAAGGTTAAGAAGCTCCGGAAGCCTCATATCAAAATAGGACAGCGCTTTCGCATAGCCCTCCACATCGTTGCGGTGGCCGTACAGCATATCATAATCCACCAGATTAGTGAAGCAAAGGCCCTCAAATTCCCGCTTCATATATTCTATGGTTTTGTCGATTCCATCGGCATTTCCCGTGGTTCTTACAAACTCCCCAACCCCTTTTCCTGCAAAAATATCATTGATCTTCCCAACGGCTAAAACATCTTTTCCATGGGCCAGAAGGACATCCATCATGGTATCCCCCGGCGGAACCAGCGAAAAATCATGACGTCTTTCTGTCCGCCTGAAATTTCCCGGCGCACCCTCAAAAGGCCTTGCTATTACACGTCCCACGCCATATGGCCCAGTGCACAGTCCCCTGGCCGTTTCACAGATATCATAAAGCTCTTCCACAGGAACTACTGCCTCATGCGCTGCCACCTGGAAGACACTGTCTGCCGAAGTATACACGATCAGAGCTCCCGTCTTCATGTGCTCTTCTCCAAAATCCCGGATGGCATCTGTCCCTGAATAAGGCCGGTTACAGAGAATCCCCCGTCCGGTCCGCTTCTCAAATTCCTCTAAAAGCTCCCTGGGAAATCCCTGTGGAAAAAGAGGCATAGGTGTTTCCGATACTAATCCTGCAATCTCCCAATGCCCGGTGGTAGTGTCTTTTCCCACGGAAGCCTCTGCCAGCCTCCCCACAGCTCCTGAATATCCTGCGGCACATTTCCCCGCATCGGGGTACCAGTCCCTTACACCATCAATGGCTCCAATCCCCAGATGCTCCAGATTGGGCATGGAATAATGGGAACTGCCTGCGCACGCCCTCAAAGTATTACTTCCCTCATCCCCATAATCCTTTGCGTCAGGCATCTCCCCGATACCTACGCTGTCCAATACGATCAGAAATATTCTTTTCATCCGAAACCTCCTTCCATAAAGCCATCTTACCATAGATCCCCTGAAACCTCAACCGGACATTATTCTTCCTCTCTCCGGGTGGCGGGGCTATTTTCTCCCCCTGTCCCTTGAATTCTGCCGGAGCCATGGCAGCCAGCGCTGCATCCAGAGCATCCGCTGCAGCTTCCACAGCATTTTCCCCTTTTTTTATCCCTCCAGATACTCCGCACTGCCAAAGCAGCCAATCCCAAAACTGCCAGGCCAATCAATATTGTTGCCAGATTTCCATATAAAGTTTCAAACATTTCCTGTATCCCTCTTTTTGTTTAATAAGTTAGTTCTTGCTAACTCTCTATCAAAGATTAGCATACCATCTCTCCATTGTCAAGCGCTTGCTTCCCAAAGTTGAAAAGTTTCCGCCATTTAGGAAGTAAAGAAATGCAGGTATGGGAAAGGGAAGATACCGCTTTCCCACACCTCAATTCCTGAATTTTCATTTTTTATGCTTCTTTGGGACGACAGGAACCTTTGCAGCCATGGCCTTCTCCGTGGTGGACGTGACCTCCACACCCATGATCCTCTCCATGGCGGCCATGTCCTCCACACCCATGACCCTCCCCATGATGGCCATGATCTTTGCACACATGCCCTTCTCCGTGATGGTGGCACATGGCAGCAGGGTCATAGGACAAAGACCCCGCCAGGAAAGATTCTACCTGGGCATCAGCCTTTCCTGCCGCTCCGGGAAACAGGCGAATCCCTGCCTCCGCCAATGCATTCCGCGCACCGCCTCCGATATTGCCGCAGATTAGCACTTCCACCCCATGTTCTTTTAAGAATCCTGCCAGTGCGCCATGTCCTGTCCCATTTGTATCCACAAGTTCCGAAGATATGATTTTACCTTCTTCTGTTTCATAAAGCTTAAACTGTTCTGTGTGTCCAAAATGTCCGAAAATCTGGCCATTTTCATAAGTAACCGCAATCTTCATAAGTCTTTTTCCTTTCCATGCCCCGTTGTCCGGCTCTGCCAAACGATAGTTGCCTCCTACAATCTGGAGGCAGGCTCCCTCCACCAGAAACCTGGCCATTTTCTTTCTGGCTTCTGTATAAAGAGCCTGTATGGTAGCCCTGCCCACATCCATGCAGGCAGCGCACTCTTCCTGGGTCATTCCTTCATAATCCAACAGCCGGAGCGCTTCATACTCTTCTACATTTAAAATGATTTTGCTTCCTCTGTTTTCCCCTTCTTTTCCTGCCGGCAAAAACTGCAGGAATCTGGGCATTCGGCTGACACATTTGCTTTTGTTTGGTCTGGCCATACAACATCCTTTTCTCTCATTCACCAAAAACACATATCCCGTGAAATCAAACATTGCGCAGAACCTTCTGCTGCAGGCTTCCGCGCATAATTAGTATATGTCAATAATTATTTTATCTCTTTTATTGGCATATGTCAATATAACGTTTCCAATATTTCTGTTTTATCCCCGGATTTGTCCCACACTCTTCACAATATTGTGGTGAATCGGAACCCATGTAACCCTTTTAAACAAAGCTGCCACTGCAATGGGAATATACGTAAAAATAAAAATCGGGAAAGTAAACATATACAGAAGCTTCTTCCTCTGTTCACAGTGAATCTGTTTCCATTCACTGAATGTCGTCACCATACCAAAGAAAAACAGTGACAGATAAATGCCCATTAAATTTCCGCAAATGGCTTCGACTGTTATCCTGGTCCACTCCGGCCTTCCGGTAAGCAGCCCCGTTATGGCAAACAAACTGTTGCCGGACAACATCAATAAAGTCAAAAGTGTGGCAGGCGCCACCGTCATCAACATATCATAACACTGAAAGCTATGCTTTTTCACCACGCCGTGAACCAACTCCCTTCCGTATTTCCCAAACACCTGGTAAAAACCCTTGGTCCACCGAAGCCTCTGGCTCCAAGACGCCCGGAATTTCTCCGGCTGCTCGTCATAAATCACTGCTTTCTCTGCATAACCGATCACTTCACCCTGAATCACATGATCCACAGAAAACTCAATATCTTCCGTAAGTAGATGATGTTTCCACCCGTTGTTGGCCCGCACAATCTGGCTGGAGATTAAAAAACCTGTACCGGAAATGGCACAGCTTGTGCCGCATACCATCCTGGCTCCATTGAGATATCTGGATTCCCGCAAAAACCACAATGCATAGCCAGCAGAGATCCAGTTGGAACCGTAATTCTTAGAATTCCGGTAGCTTGTCACCACCTGGTATCCTTTCGCAAATACCTGATTTATCTCTTTCACATAGTTTTCATCCAGCACATTATCTGCATCAAATACCAGGTATGCGTCGTAGCTTTCTATTCCTTTCATGGTTTCTATCTGGGAAAACAGATAATTGAGGGCATAGCCTTTTCCCACCTGTGTCCCGTCAAAGCGTTCAAACACAATGGCTCTGTGGTTTCTGGCCACCTGGGCCGTATGATCGGTACAATTATCTGCCACCACAAAAATGTCCAATAAATCAGAAGGATAATTCTGTTTCCGAATACTATCAATCAGTTCACCAATCACCATACTTTCATTTCGTGCAGAAATAATCGCTGCATATTTGTGTGGTTTTGCCTCTTTCTGTTCTTTTTTTGGTGTAAACCACTGAATCGCAACATAAATAATCTGATAAAAGTAAGCAACTCCAAAAAGCACCAACACCAGGAAATTAAAACCCCGAATCCATTCAACCATACGCTGTCTATTCCTTTCCAGTCACTCTATCTCATGTTTCTACTTTTCCATCCCTCTATCATTTGCCAGTATACGAAAAAGACTATGTCCATTATGTGTCCAAAAGTTTAAAATTTCCTTATCTCCTTCTCCCTTTTCTTAATAATCTTTCCCCAAAAAACAAAAATTCCATGCACTGTTTTCTCAAACTGCGCATGAAATCTCCATTTTCAGGCTCTTTTCTCTTGTTCCGCCCATTTCTTTTTCTTAAGATTTTCTTATTACTGCCAGAATAATCCAGGGGCATTTATGGTTCTTTAAAAATATATGCCAGAAGCGCCTCGCATCCTTCCACAATATCTTCATACGTCACGTCAAAATTCCCTGTATACCACGGGTCTGCAATATCCCTGGGGCTTTTCCCAAAATCCAACAGCCTGCGCACCTTATGCCTCTCCTCCTTTTCCGGCTTCATTCCCAGTATCCGGTACATATTGGACAGATTATACTTTTCCATCCCGATTAAATAATCGTATTTTTCATAGTCTCCCTTCTCCATCCTCCTGGCCCGGTGATTCCCCACGGGAATCCCGCAGGAACGAAGCTTATCTCTAGTGCCGTGATGGACTCCGTTCCCAATCTCCTCATAGCTGGTGGCCGCCGAATCAATCTCAAACATGTCCGACATCCCCTGCCTGTTCACCATATCCTGTAAAACATACTGGGCCATTGGGGAGCGGCAGATATTGCCGTGGCAGACGAAAAGTATCTTAATCATAATAAAAATTCCTCCTAAAATGCGTTGATTTGCCGTGTTTTGGCACGTTTTGCGAGGTTTATTTTTCTGATGAAAATTGTTAAAAAAATCACAGAATGAGCAAAACGGGGCAAAATGTGGCAAGTTGAAGCCGTCAATCGTAGTAAAAACGTAGTAAGAATTGGAGGTTTTTACTACTGCAATCTTCCCTTCATGTTATACAATGTATTTATATTTTGCATAAAATTTATTGCCTCTTCTGATCCAAATAAATATAATTGTGCCATACTTATCTGCATCGTGTTATATGCAATAACACCCTTAATAGACATATTTATTATATTACCCTTTGCCTTATCTCCTGAAAGCATAGGTGCTTCCTCATCTTTCACCCTCATTACAACAGACATACGCTTTGAAACCGGAATGCATATATCATTAAAGTGACACCATATCATCTGAGCCGGATTATCACTTATAATAAAATCCAGTTCTGTGTCATTATAGCCAATGAACCAATCATAATTTTCCACTAACATTTTCATTGTTTGTAGAACAGGCCCCAATGACAAAATATTTTCCAGTTGTATATTAATTCCCGGAACACAATTTTCTTCTATAGTTTTTCTTTTTGTATCTTCACTCAATCCCAAATTATCACACATTTTATTTAAGACTTCTTCTGTCTTGGAATTGATGGCATCCATCCTGTCCCTAAAACTTTTCGTCCGATACGCAAGTTCATGTATAAAGCAAATAAATCTTGCCCGTGATTTATCTTCATAAATTATTTCCGGAGCAGCTTCCAAATTATCAAGTAATTCTTTATAAGTGCCTTCCATACGCGACAACGTATGCTCTGTTAATTGCTCATCATGATAAAATTTACTTTCTTTAATTGACGGAAACGCTTCAATGTCCCATTTCAATACATCTTCTATCACATCCTCTGTTGTATCATAAAAAAAGCGTTTCGAGGCAAAATTTTCTGGGTTCTGATTATGCAGAATAATCCCTTCTTGTTTCTTTAAAACCAATATCCTTGGGTTATCTTCTGTACCATACCCGAATCGTTTAATATACATTCGAGGAACATAATGCTGATTTTTTGTTTTATCCATAAATACTGCCTTCCTCTCAGTCCTCAAAATCAAACCTTCGAACTGCTTTGATTATTCTACCATAAAACTGCCCATATTTGGAGACAAAATTATAAAAAAATAACGCCCCGCCGAAGCAGAGCGCCCTACCATCCCTATCAAATTGCCCGGAACATTTTCTGCGACACAGGCTTTTCACCCTTTGTCTTTTCCAGTTCCTTCCTCGCAATCTCCAAATCTTCCATCCGCTTCAGTTCATCCGCAGCATCCTCCAGTCCGAGGTGCGTGTATGTATTCAGCGTCACCCCAATGTCGCTATGCCCCATCAAATATTGGAGCGTCTTTGGATTCATGCCCGACTTCGCCATGTTGCTGCAATAGGTATGCCTGCAGACATGGGGTGTAACCTTCGGCATCTGCACCCGGTAAATCTCATTGTACCGTTTGACCATATGATTGAAACGATGCTCCCAGTGCATTGCCACTTCCGGGTTCCCATTCTTATCCAAAAACAGGAATCCCGTGTATCCGCCTATAATCTTCTCATTCCCCGGCGGCTCCCTATCCTCAATGATACCCCGAAAACATTCGACAACATCCTCCGTCATGGGCAGTTTCCTCGTTCCCGCATTTGTTTTCGTGGATTCAATTACCAGCTTCATGTTTGCAGTCCGCTGGAACTGGTGGCCGATGTTAAGAATTTTGTTTTCTAAGTCAACCTCCCGCAAAGTCAGCCCGCAGAACTCCGAAATCCGCAGCCCCGTGTGGAAGAGGATATAAACCACTTCATAATATTTACAGTAGACATTGTCATCATGGACGAACTTGAGGAATTTCCTCATCTGTTCCTTTGTGACCGCCTCCCTTGTCACACTGTCATTCACCACCACTGTTGCCACTTCAAAGCCGAAAGGGGTATTATGCAGCACGTCATTATCCACCGCCATCTGGGAATGCCGACCTGAGGACTCCCCTGACCGTTTTGATGGTACTGTAGCCTTTTCCGTCCTGCTGCAGTCTTATTAAAAACAGCTTTGCATCCGATGTCTTAATCTGTGAAATCTTTTTCTCACTGAAAGTTTCCTTTTTCAAAAGGTTCTGCACGAAATTGTAATTGACAAGCGTGTTCGGCTTCACCTCTGTCTTGGTGCATAAATAACGCTCCACCAGTTCCCCGACCGTTACGTTCTTCCCCATTGGGTCTGAAAGCATGTCAAGGTCATCCCCGATCTGCTTCTCCAGTTCCCGCAGTGAAAGGAATGGCTTTTTTCCTACCGGCAGTTTATCCGTCGGCCCCAGCCTCCAACTGTAAACGAAATACGGTTTGCCGTTTATGTGGTACTTGAACTGGTATTTCCCGTCTGCCTGGATGGATTCTCCCCGGCGCAGGACGCGGTGTTTGGAATCCCCCTACATCAAAATATCTTCATGCTGTCCATGTCATGCCCAGGGCCTTCCAGTTCAATATCAAGAAATAAAATGTCATGCTCCACACCGCACGTAAGGTAATCCCCCGCCGTTGCATATTCCGTTATCCACATTCTATCCCCTGCTTTTTTATGAGCGCAGACAGGTATGCCCTTATGTTTTTTTCACCATCACCGGTTACAATTTCCACCTCCTTCTGCCCTCACTTCGTGTATCGGAAAATAAGAAGATTTTTAACTCCGATAGCGTGAATAGACGATTTGACAGCGTAA